>CAVPGG010000241.1:0-4748 GCA_963703755.1 uncultured Pseudomonadota bacterium | reverse complement strand
GCGTCGACCTACCCGCCCGAGAGATCGAACACCGCCCCGGTCGAGAACGAGCACTCCTCCGACGCGAGCCACGCCACCATGGCGGCGATCTCGCTCGTCTCGCCGAAGCGGCCCATGGGGATCTTCGAGAGCATGTAGTCGATGTGCGACTGCGTCATCTGCGAGAACAGCGGCGTGCGCACGGCGGCCGGCGTCACGCATTTCACCCGGATGCCGGTGTCGGCGAGCTCCTTGCCGAGCGACTTGGTGAGCCCGATCACCGCCGCCTTGCTGGCGCTGTAGGCGGCGGCATTCGGATTGCCGTCCTTACCCGCGACCGACGCGATATTGACGATGCGGCCGTAGTCGCGCGTGCGCATGTGCGGGACAACGCCGCGGCAGCAATGGAAGACGCCGTGCAGGTTGATGTCGAACACCTCGTGCCAGGCCTCGACCGGATAGTCCCACAGCTTTGACGTTCGGCCCGGTGATCCCTGCATTGTTGACCAGGATGTCGATCGCCGGCGAAAGCTTGAGCGTCTCGGCGACCGCGCGCGTCACCGCCGCCATGTCGGCAACGTCGACCGCGACCGCCTCGCAGCACATCCCGGCCGCCGTCTTGCGCGCGGCCGCGAGGTCGCGGTCCCAGATCGTGATGGTCGCGCCGGAGGCCGCCAGCCGCTCCGCGATCGCCAAGCCGATGCCGGACGCGCCGCCGGTGACCACCGCGTGGCGGCCGTTGAGATCGAGCTGGTTCATGTCCCCTCCCCGCACGCGGAACAAATCGCCGTGCCGTTTCCTTATTGTAGGCAAGAAATTCGCGCCGCAAGCAACCCGGAATGCGCCATGGCGCCTCACGATTCTCATGTGAGGTGAGCACTGCGCGCGCGCTCCTTCTCCCGCGTGCGGGGAGAAGGTCGGGATGAGGGGGCCTTTCCGCAAGTCGTCAATTCAAGTTTTGTTGAGGCGCCCCCTCACCCCAACCCTCTCCCCGCACGCGAGGAGAGGGAGCGCAACCTCCGTGCCGAGGAAACTCCAGGGCAAGCCTGCGGCCCCGCTTCGTGCATTCGGCGACGGTATGCTAAGCGATCACCAGCACTGGAGCCTCCCGGATGACCTCCCGCCGCAGGTGCCGATCTTCGACGGCCACAACGACGTGCTGCTGCGGCTCTACCAGCGCGGCGGCGCCGACGCGCCGCGCGCGTTCCTCGACGGCGAGGGCAAGGGCCAGCTCGATCTTCCGATGGCGCAGCAAGGCGGCTTTGCGGGCGGCCTGTTCGCGATCTTCGTCCCCTCCCCGCCGGCATCCACGGGCGAGGCACCCATCGGCGCGATCGCCACATCCGCGCCGCAGCCTGCGACCAACGAGGCGCGCACGCCGCCGCCGGTCGAGCTCGTCGCGGCGCAGCGCGCCGTCTTCACCATGCTGTCGCTGCTCTTGCGCATCGAGCGCGAGTCGCAGGGTGCGTGCGCCTCTGCCGCAGCGTCGCCGACATCGAGCAGGCGCTCGACGATGGCGTGCTGGCGCCGGTCCTCCATATCGAGGGCGCCGAGGCGATCGACCCGGATTTCGAGCTCCTCGACGTTCTGCACGCCGCGGGCCTGCGCTCGCTCGGTCCGGTCTGGAGCCGGCCGAACGCGTTCGGACATGGCGTGCCCTTCGTCTGTCCCTCCTCGCCCGATACCGGACCGGGCCTCACCGATCTCGGCAAGGAGCTGATCCGCGCCTGCAATCGCCTGCGCATCCTCATCGACCTGTCGCACCTCAATGAGCGCGGGTTCTGGGACGTGGCAGCGATCAGCGACGCGCCGCTCGTCGCCAGTCATTCCAACGCGCACGCGCTGAGCCCCCATTCGCGCAATGTCACCGACAAGCAGCTGGCCGCGATCCGCGACACGGGCGGACTGGTCGGCGTCAATTTCGCGGTCAGCTTCCTGCGCCCGGACGGCCGTTATGACGGGGACACGCCCCTTGACCTCGTCGTCGACCACCTCGCGCACCTGCTCGAGCATGCCGGCGAGGACTGCGTCGGCATCGGTTCCGACTTCGACGGCGCCAAGATTCCCGCGGGCATCGGCAACGCGGCCGGATTGCAGAGCCTTGTCGAAGCGATGCGCGCGCGTCAATTCGGCGAAGCGCTGATCGAGAAGGTGTGCTTCCGGAACTGGCTGCGCGTCCTGGGAAAGACGTGGAGTGCGTGACGCTCGTCATGGCCGGGCTTGTCCCGGCCATCCACGTCTTTCTTATCTTAATCGCACCACCGCAAGACGTGGATGCCCGCATTCGCGGGCATGACGCCGAGGGCTTAGCGCACGCTGTGCGCGACCGCGCGCACCACCTGATCCGGCTTCACCGGCGTCGTGTTGAACTCGGCGCGGAACGGCGCAAGCGCGTCCGACACCGCATTGGCGATCACCACCGGCGGCGCGATGGCGCCGCCCTCGCCCACGCCCTTGACGCCGAGCGGATTGAGCGGCGACGGCGAGTGCTGGTGGATCAGCTTCATTGTGGGCACGTCGCTCGCGGTCGGCAGCAGGTAGTCGGCAAGCGAGACGGTCTGCAGCTGGCCGTCGCCGTCGTAGGCGAATTCCTCGAGCATCGCACCGCCGAGGCCCTGCACGGCGCCGCCGATCACCTGGCCTTCCACCAGCATCGGATTGACCACCGTGCCGCAGTCGTGCGCGATCGCGTAGTCCTCGATCTTCACGCTTCCGAGCTCGATGTCGACCTCGACGATCGCGGCATGGCTCGCATAGGACCACGTCACCGTCTCGGGCTCGAAGTAATAGGTGCTCTCGAGCCCCGCATCGATGCCCGGCGGGCGGCCGTGGTCCCAGCTCGGCGCCGCGGCCTTGGCGATCCTGGCGAGCGGCACCGACACGCCCGGCACGCCCACGAGGCCGACGCTGCCGTCGCGCAGCTCGAGGTCGGCGGGCGAGCATTCCAGCATGTTCGCCGCAATGGCAAAGACCTTCTCGCGCAGCGGCTCGCTCGCGTAGTGGATGGCGGCCGACAGCGTCACGGTCGAGCGGCTCGCGATGGTGCCGAAGCCGATCGCGATCGCCGCGGTGTCGGCGAGTGCCATGACCACGTTGTCGGGCGTCACGCCCCAGATGTCGGCGACGATCTGCGCGAAGATCGTCTCCATGCCCTGCCCCTGCGGACAGGCGCCCGACGCGACGTAGATCTTGCCCGACGGATCGATGCGCACCAGCGCGCTCTCGAACGGGCCGACGCCGGTGCCCTCCACGTAGCAGCCGATGCCGAGGCCGAGATAACGCCCGGCGCAGCGCGCCTCCGCCTGCCGCGCGCGGAACGCCTCGACGCCGCCGAGCGCCGCGAGCGCCTTCGCGAGCCCGCCCGGATAGTCGCCGCTGTCGTAGGTGATCTGCTGCCCGTCGCGATACGGGATGCCGGCTTTGTACGGCATCTCGGCCGCCGGGACCATGTTGCGCGCGCGCACCAGCGACGGCTCGAGGCCGAGCGCGCCCGCGACGAGATCCATCATCCGCTCGGTCGCCAGCGCGGCTTCCGGCCGGCCGGCGCCGCGATAGGGCGCGTTCGGCACCTTGTTGGTCGTGGCGATGCGCGCATGCGCGGAGAAATTGGCGTGCCGGTACGGCCCGAGCAGGTGCACGGCCGTGTTGTAGGCGATGCCGGCGCCGATCGGATTCCAGGCGCCGCAGTCGACCGTGAAATCGTCCCGGAACGCGAGAATCTTTCCCTCGTCGTCGAAGCCGACCTCGACGTCGTGCGTCTGGTCGCGCGAGTGGCAGGCCGAGAGCAGATGCTCGCGCCGGTCCTCGATCCACTGCACCGGCCGGCCGACCGCGCGGGCGACGAACGGGATCAGCAGGTCCTCCGGATAGACGTGTCCCTTGATGCCGAAGCCGCCGCCGACATCGAGCGCCAGGCCGCGCATGCGCGCTTCCGGCAGTGCCAGCACGCCGAGGCCTCCTTGCGCGCACCGAATGCACGACCTGGGTCGCCGACCAGATCGTCACCGAGTTGGTCCGCCGATCATAGGCACCGACGACGCCGCGGCATTCCATCGGCACCGCCGGTATCGATGCTAATGGAAGCGCCGCTATAATCGGTGCGGCGCGCGCGCGAGCGCGGCCGCGACATCGCCCTTGCCGACCGAGAATTCGCCTATGAGGTTGGTCTGGAATCGCTCGTGCACCATCGGCCGCCGGGCGCAGCGCGCCCGCGGCGTCGACCACCGCCGGCAGCGACTCGAAATCGACCGTCCACCCGCCGGCGGCGTCCTCGGCCGCCTCGCGCGTCTCGGCCACGACCACCGCGACGGCCTCGCCGACGTGCCGCACCTTGTCGTGCGCGAGCAGCGGCTGCTGCGGGTTGATGAACTTGTGCTGCACCTGCGCGGTCCATTTCTTCGGCAGGGAGAGCTGCGAGTCGGACCACCGGCGGCAGCACGCGCGCGAGCTCGATGCCGGAGAGCGCATAGACCACGCCGGGCGCGGCCTTGGCAGCGGCCAGATCGATCGCGCGGATGCGCGCATGCGCGGCGCCGACTGCGCACGAAGACCGCATGCAGCATGTGCGGCAGCGTCAGGTCGGCGACGTAGAAAGCCGCGGCCGGTGAGCAGCCGCTGGTCCTCGCGCCGCTTGAGCGACTGGCCCACGAACGAGGCCCTGCGTTGATCCGCCATCGAGTGGGCCTCCTGCGCCCGCGCGTGTGAGCCGCAATGAGGATGGGCCGCGGGCGATCTGTCAATCCCGCCGCCCCTCAGTAGCGCAAGTGCGG
>CAVPGG010000240.1:0-36828 GCA_963703755.1 uncultured Pseudomonadota bacterium | reverse complement strand
TCGGGGCTGCATGCTCACCATGCTGCCGCTCGCCTGGGCCGATTATTTCGGGCGCGCCAACTACGGCGCGATCCGCGGGGTGGCGCTGCCCATGCAGGTGCTGGCGCAGGCGGCCGGGCCGCTCGTCTCGGGCGCGCTCTACGACTGGAGCGGCAGCTACACGCTCTCGCTGCACGCGTTTGCGGCGCTCTCGCTGCTCAGCATCGTCGCGGCGCTCGCCGCCAAGCAGCCGCGCCGGGTCTGAGATCGGGCCGCCGGCGACGCCTTGATATTACCGCTCCGCAAGGCGTATCACCCAATGGACTCGATTGGGACTCGATTGCCGCCGGGTGAGACTTCGGCGGTGGGTCAACGCAATGCAGCAAATCGGCTTGGGAAGAAGATGGCCAGCGACAAGAAAATCAAAACTGATCCTGCTCCGAAAGGCGAGGCGGCGGCGAAGGACAAGAGCACTTCAGATGTAGCCTCAACCAAGGCAGATGTAGCCTCAACCAAAGCAGATGTAGCCTCAACCAAGCCAGATGTAGCCTCAACTAAGGCCGAGAGCAGCGAGGCACCTGCCGCCGCAGCGCCCTCGAATTACAGCAGGGGCGAGGGACAGAAGCCGGTTTCCCAGGCCTACCGGGACAACTGGGACGCGATTTACGCGAAGAAGGCCAAACCGAAAAAGAAACGGTAACGCGGCGGCGCGGCGCGCCGTCCGGCGGACGTTCCGCGGGCGCGCGCACCCCAGACTGCTCCCGGATCGACCAGAAAGCGGTCCATGATCCCCTGGTCCCTGCTCGATACGGCACAAATGCCCGACGACGGTGGCGAGCTGCGGCTCTTGCGGCGTGGCGGCGAATTCTCGATTCGTCTGGATCAATACGAGCTGATGAACAGTCGTCTCGCCGGATCCGAGGCGGCGCTCGCGACAGTTGGTTGCGAGAGGATTCGATCCCGGGAACGGCCGCGAATATTGATCGGCGGATTGGGAATGGGCTTCACGCTTCGTGCGGCGCTTGCGGCGCTCGGACCAGACGCCCGGATCGTCGTTGCCGAGCTGGTGCCGGCCGTCTTGCGATGGGCTCGGGGCCCGATGGCGGAAATCTTCGGCCCAAGCCTGACGGATCCGCGCGTCGACATCCGTGAGGCGGATGTCGGCAGCCTGATCCGGTCTGGTCCGTCGGCATATGACGCGATCCTCCTCGATGTCGACAACGGCCCGCAGGGACTGGCACGCAAGGCCAATGACGCGCTGTACGATCTCGCAGGACTAAGCCGCGCCCGGGCAACGCTGCGTCCCGGCGGCGTCCTGGGCGTGTGGTCGTCGGCCGCGGATTTGAATTTCACCCGGCGACTGCGCGAGGCCGGATTTGACGTAGACGAGGTACGGGCGCGCGCCAACGGATCACGTGGCGGCGCGCGGCACGTCATCTGGATCGCAACTCGGCACTAATCGTGGGCGTCAACCGCCCAACACGGCAGGCTTCTCATAGGCGGGCGCGCTCGCCTCGCGCGTTCGCTAACGCGCAAGGCATGCCACACTCGGCCACCGTCGATCAGGATGAAGTCAGTGCTGTGCGTTGGTCCGTGGCAATTGCCATCAGACTTGGCGGTCCGTCAGCGCTGAACCTTGAGGTTCTCGGCGGACGTTTTGCCCTTGTTGGAAACCTCTTCGTATTCAACGACTTGGCCCTCATTCAACGTGCTGAGGCCTGCTCGCTCGACGGCCGAGATGTGAACGAACACGTCCTTTCCGCCGCCACCCTGGGGCTGAATAAATCCATAGCCCTTGGTCGGGTTGAACCACTTCACGGTACCCTTCGCCATCCTCATCTCCTTTGCCACGACGATCGCGACGCCTCTTCACGGCATATGATAGGCGTTGAACTGCAAAGAGCACAGATAGGGCGGCCTAGGCAATGACTCCTGGAGCGGCAGCTACGCCCGCTGCAGGTGTTCGCGGCGCCTCCCGCGCGCTCGGCATCGGGCCTCGATCGCCGCAAAAAAGCCCCGGCGTGAAGCCGGGGCCGCGCTCGCCTTAGCACGGGGGGAGGGGGGATGGTCAGGCGAGCACCCGGACAACGCACGATTTGGCGAAATGATCCGTGCCTGTTCCCTATTTTTGCGGTCTTGCCGACACGACGGAATGGAACTCCGCGCTTGATTGTCGCGCGGGCCTGCGTCAGAGAATGCGCGCTTGAGTGAGCGGCTCGGCGGACCACGACCTTGCGCATCTTCATCACCGGCGCGAGCGGCTATATCGGCGGCTCGGCCGCGGCGGTTCTCGCCGCCGACGGCCACCGCGTGCGTGGCCTCGTGCGCGACGCCGCCAAGTGCGAGGCAGTCGCGGCGCACGGGATCGAGCCGGTCATCGGCTCGCTCGACGACGCGGACCTGCTGCGCGACGAGGCGCGCGCCGCCGATGCGGTGATCAACGCGGCCTCGAGCGACCACGCCGGCGCCGTGGCGACGCTGATCGCGGCGCTCGCGGGCTCGCAAAAACCCTTCATCCATTCGAGCGGCAGCAGCATCGTCGCCGATCTCGCCATGGGCGAGCCGTCCGAGCGCATCTTCGACGAGGCGACGCCGATCGCGCCCACACCCGACAAGGCGGCGCGCGTCGCAATCGACCGGCAGGTGCTCGCGGCGCCCGGCGTCCGCTCGGTCGTCCTGTGCAACAGCATGATCTACGGCCATACGCTCGGCCCGCCGGCCGCCAGCGTGCAGATCCCCGCGTTGGCGCGGCACGCGCGCTCGACCGGGGTCGCGCGCTATATCGGGCGCGGGCTCAACCGCTGGTCGAACGTGCACATCGCCGATGTCGTCGCGCTCTATCGGCTGGCCCTCGCGCAGGCGCGCCCCGGCACCTTCATGTACGTGGAGAGCGGCGAGGAATCCTACGGCGAGATCGTGCGCGCGATCGCCGCAAAGCTCGGCCTCGGCCCGGCGCAGTCGATGTCGGCCGAGGACGCGATCGCGACCTGGGGCCGCAACATGGCGGTCTATTCGCTCGGCTCGAACAGCCGCGTGCGCGGCGCTGCCGCCGCGGCGCTCGGCTGGCGGCCGGCGCGGCGCTCGGTCACCGGGTGGATCGCGCGCGAGTTGGTCTAGAATGCGTCGGCGCTGTCGCGATGGGCGGCGACGTAATTCGACTGGTATAAGCTGACGAAGCGTGATCGCCGCTCATTGGGCGGCCAGCTTTGCCGCCTTGATCGCGACCGCCCATTTCGCGATCTCACGTTCGACGAACATCTGCAAATACTCGGGCGAGCGGTTCTCGCGCGGCACGGCCTCCGCACCGATCTGTCGCAGCCGCTCGCGCACATCGGGCGAACCTGTCGATGATTCCCCGCGTGGTGCTGCAATCTCCCGAGCCGGCCCAGCCACTGCAAGTCCTCCCGGTCGCGTTGCCGTCGACCGTGCGGCCGCTTGCCATCGTCACACTGAGAAATCGGACGCTCAGCCCCGTGACGCAACTCTTCACCGACCGCGCTCGTGCGGCCGCAAGATCGCCAGCGAGGCGATGATCTCGCATCGCGCCGCGAGTCCGGATGACCGCCGGGAAAACGGGGGACATCCGGGCTCTCCTTCACCGCGTCTCACTTGGTCCCGGCCGCGACGATCAGCTCGCACGGGCCTTTCGCCATACCGCCCCTGTCATCGCGGCGACACCTTTTGATTGCGCAACTTTTACAATTCATATATTGTAATTGCAGCGTGGGTTTGCATCGCTCGACGCGCATTCGCAGCAAATGGAATCTCACTCGCGGCCAATCAACGATCCAGCAGCAGAGCAACCCATGACGATCCAGAACCTGCCGCTTCGCCAGATCATGGCGAGCTTCGCCTACCTCGCCTATTGCGGAGAACAGATCACGACACCCGATCCGGCCCCGCAAATCCTCGATCTGATCAACGCCGCGATGCCCAAGATTCCGCCGATCGCGACGCCGAATCCGGTTTGGCGCGTCGTGTGGGGGCCCATCGCCTACACGGTGCCGGGTGCGCTCTACCAGGATAACTTGATGTTCGTCGTGCAGAACCAGACCGACACGACGCAATTCGCCATCGCGATTCGCGGCACCAATTTCATCTCCGATCTCGACTGGCTGCTGGAGGACTTCGATATACTGCAGATGATGCCCTGGCTGGCGGCGCCGGCGGGCGCGCAGATTTCGGAGTCGACCAGCATCGGCCTGCAGATCCTCCTGGCGATGAAGGACGGCACGAGCCAGGCAACCTTGCTGGAGTTCCTCAAGTCGCAAAGCGCAAATCCGATCAAGCTGTGCGTGACGGGGCACAGTCTCGGCGGATGCCTGGCGGGGACGTTCGCGCTGTATTTGAAGGACAACCGGGCGAGCTGGGACAGTTCCTGCACGTCGGTCGTGTGCTGCGTCACCTTCGCGGCACCCACCGCCGGCAATGCGGCTTTTGCCACATATTCGGACGGGCAATTCCAGGGTGGCGGCGGAGCATTTCCGGGCTGGGATTCGAGCCTCGGAACGAACTGCGACACCGTGCGCTGCTCCTTCGATGTGGCGCCGCTCGCCTGAACGTCGGCGGCCGTGACCATTCCGGGCAACGGCGTGTTTCCGCCGCTATTGACGATCTACGGCAACAATCTGAACTTCCTCAATCTGAAATTCTCCGAATATCTCGCATTTTCCGGCGTGCTTGGATTTGTTTGTCCGAAGCTCGTGGCAATCCTGTCGCCGCGCAACTATCAACAAGTCGTCGCCGGCGCGAACAACCTCGCCGGCGTCTTCAATACGGAATATTCGCCGCCTGCGGACGGCGACCTGCAGGGCTACCTGACCGCATTCGTCCAACAGGCAGAGTATCAACATAGCGACAGCTACCCGTCCCTGCTCGGTGTGCCGCAGCTCAACGACCCGACGATCATCGTCACGAATCCTCCCGCGCCACGGACGATGGCGGCCCAACGTCCGCGCGGGCGTCCGCGCGGCGCGACGCCCACGAAGGCGTGAGGCGCGATAAGAAGCAACGGCAACGTCATGCACCGCGTGCAGTAGCGCGGGTTTGCTTTCGCCCGTCGGGGAAGCTCCGTGCGCGGCGGGTTCAATGGATCCGCTCGCTCCCCTTGATCTGGCTGCGATGCATCACGCGTCGTGTCCGCGCGTCGAACGGATCGCGCCGGTGCAGTACGGAAAGGTTGTTCCACATCAGGAGATCGCCCACCCGCCATTCGTGGCACATCGCAAAGCGCGGCAGCGTCGCGTGCGCCCACAGCGCATCGAGCAGCGCCTCGCTGTCCGCTACCTCGAGACCCAGGACGTAGGCATTGGGCCGTCGCCCGAGGAAGAGCGCCTTGCGGCCGGTCTTGGGCTCGGTGCGCACCAGGGGGTGGTGCGCGCCGACCGTCTGGCGCACGTCGGTGACGGCTTTGTAGCCTTTGCGCAGCATGCCGGCGCTGTTGGTCGAGGCGTCGTGCACCGCGATCCTGCCTTCCGCCGCCCGCTTCAGGTCCGGCGGCAATTCCGCGTAGGCCAGGAACATGTCGGCAAAATAGGTGTTGCCGCCCGCTTCCGGCGGCGGCACTTCGAGCGCGTGCAGCATCGCGGCCTTGGGCGGCACGTCCACATAGGTCATATCGGCGTGCCACACCGCCTCGCCATCGCCGAGATTCCCGACCGGCTTGCCGTCCTGGACAACGTTGGAAATGACATTGAGCTCGGGATGGTCCTTGAGGAACGGCTGGCCGTAAGGATTGGGCCCGGGCGGGTCGAGCTCGCCGAAATTTTTGCTGAAGGCGATGAGCTGCGGGTCCGAGAGCTGCTGGTCGTGGAAGACGACGACGAGCCGCTCGCGCCAGGCGTCCTCGATTCGTGCCACGTCGGCCGGCGCAACCGGCCGGGAGAGATCGACCCCGGAGATTTCTGCGCCGAGCGGCGCGTCGAGAGGCTTGATGGCCAGCGCCATGACGTTTCCTCCGGGAAATGACGTACCGCGATGTCGGTCAGAACGCGATGCCGCTTGCCTTGATCGGGCCTTCCCATTTCTTGATCTCGGCGGCGAGGAATTGCGTGAGATACTCCGGCGTGCGGCGTTCCGGCGCAATCACGTCGCCGCCGACGTTCCGCAGGCGCTGCTGCAGCGCCGGCATCTCGAGCGCCGCGACCGTCGCGGCATTGAGCTTGTGCACGATCGCGGGCGGCGTCCGGGCAGGGAGGAAAAGCGCATACCAGCTCGCGATGTCGAAATCGGCCAGCCCCTGCTCCTGCGCGGTCGGCAGATCCGGCAGCGCCGCCGAGCGCGTGTTGCGCAAGATCGCGATCGGCTTGATGGTCTTTGCGGCGATCTGCGGCAGCGCGAGCGGAAGGCTCAGGCAGTCGTAATCTATCCGGCCCGCCATGACATCTTGCATGCCCTGCACGACGTTGCGGTAGGGGACATGCGTGACCTCGACGCCGATCGCGGAATTGAGCAGCATGCAGGCGAGATGATTGGAGCCGCCGACGCCCGACGAGGAGAAGTGCATCTGCGTCTGGTGCGCCTTCGTGTAGGCGATGAACTGCTGGAGGTCGTCGGCCGGCAGGTCCTTGCGGACGACCAGCACCAGCAATTCGTCGGTCAGCAGCCCGATCGGCGCGAAATCCGTGATCGCGTTGTAGGGCGGCTTCTTGTAGAGCCACTGGCTCTGCGCGAAGGTGCCGACATTGCCGATGATGAATTGATACCCGTCGGGCGCGGCCTTGGCGACGTGCACGCCCGCCAGCATGCCGCCGCTGCCGGTGATGTTCTCGACCACCACGGGTTGCTTGAGGTTGCTGCTGATGCCGTCCGCGATGATGCGGCCGATGGCATCGCTCGAGCCGCCCGGCGAAAACCCCACCACGAGCGTCATTGCATGCGTCGGCCAGTCTTGTGCTCGAGCGCCTGCGCCTGCCGCCGCAGCGACGACGAGTGCGATGCGTAGAAGACATGCCGCTTTCATTCCACGCTCCTCTCGTTTGCGCCGCGCACGTGCGAAGGACCGCGATGCGCGTGCTCCCCCTTGTGCTCCCCCTGGCGGCCGCGACATCGTATCATGCGGCGAGGGCGCCCGAACAGCCGATCGGCCGCGTCGATGACGGCAGAAAACGAGGAGGAAATTCGATGCAATCGGTTCTGATGACGGGTGCCGCGGGCGGCATCGGCACGCGGCTGCGGGCCTTGCTCAAGGGCGTCTATCCGCGCTTGCGCCTCTCCGACCTCAAGCGGCCGGCCGACCTCAAGCCCGACGAGGAATTCGTCGCCGCCGATCTCGCCGACATGGCGGCGGTCGAGAAGGCGGTCGCCGGCATCGAGGGCATCATCCATCTCGGCGGCTTCTCGGTCGAAGGCCCCTGGGACGTGATCCACAGCGCCAACATCGTCGGCTGCTACAACCTGTTCGAGGCGGCGCGCCGCGCCAAGGTCAAGCGCGTGGTGTTCGCCTCGTCCAACCACGCGGTTGGCTTCTACCCGCGCGCCCGCCGCATCGGCCCGGACGACCGCGTGCGGCCGGATTCGCGCTACGGCGTGTCGAAGGCGTTCGGCGAGGCGCTCGGCTCGCTCTACGCGTCGAAGCACGGCATGCGCGTGACCTCGATCCGCATCGGCAATTTCGGCGACGAGCCGGTCGACGGGCGGCGCCTGTCGATCTGGCTCAAGCCCGAGGATCTCGCGCAGCTCGTGCGCATCGGCCTCGAGCATCCCGACATCCGCTGCCAGATCTTCTTCGGCGCCTCCGACAATGCGCGCGGCTGGTGGGACAACGCCGAGGCCTTTCGCTTCGGCTATCGCCCGGGCGGCCGCGCCGAGGAATTTCGCGATTCCGCGCTCGCCGCGCAGGCCAAGATCGCGCCGGACCGCATCGCCGACTGGTACGAGGGCGGCCCGTTCTGCAGCGCCGAGTACGACGGCGACGCCGAGCTGTGGCCGCTGTGATCGCCGGCTGATCGGCATCTCGGGCTGGTAGCTTGGTGTAGAGATTTCTTGCGCGGTGCCGTGCGCGCGTGCGGATTATTTCGCGATGTGTGGCAAGAGTGATCCGCGCGCCGCGCTGCTGCGTACATCCGCGTCTCGATTTATCCCTTCTCCACCGAATAAAGCTCCTCGCACTATTCCGATGCGGCGCCAGGAAACGGAGCAGGCATATGAACGATCGGTCTCAGTTGGTCGGCACGTGGCGGATGCTGACGTGGCGCCGCGAGTTCGCGGACACGGGCGAGCGGATCGATGCGCTCGGACCCGAGCCGGTCGGCTTTGTCAGCTACGGCGCGGACGGTCGGGTGCATGCCATCGTGGTCAAAAAAGACCGGCCGTCTCCCGCCAGACTTCCGCCGTCTGATAACGAGAAGGTCGAGCTGTTCGACTCGATGCTCGCCTATGCTGGAACCTACACGGTGCATGACGACCACGTCGTGCACCATCTCGACGCCTCGTGGAATCAGGCCTGGACCGGCACCGACCAGATACGCTTTTACAGGCGCGGCGGATCGAAGTTGGAGATTTGGGGAGCGCCCGCTCCTGACCCTTACACCGGACGAACGGTCGTCCATCGGATGACATTCGAGAAATGGACTTCCTAGTTTCCGCTGGGGGCTCGACCTTCCCGAGCCGCAAGTTGGCAGAACAAAGCCAACGCGGAAAACCCAGCAATTCCAGTGCCGCCGCGTGCCGGCTCCGGCGACCGCTACCCGCGCCCGATGAACGAGCGCATGTGGTTGGGAAGGATCGTCGCCTCGTAGAGGTTCACCTCGCCGGGCAGCGCCGCCATCAGCACCGCGACCTTGGCGACATCCTCGGCCGCCATGATGTAGTCGTCCGGCCGCTCGCCCGCGCCCGCCTTGGTGCGGCCGCGGCGGGTCGAGAACGAGGAGAGCGTCGCGCCCGGATGGATGATCGAGGCGACGATGCCGTGCTTGCGCCCGTCCATGGTGAGCTGGTGCGTCATGCCCTGCAGGCCGAACTTGGTCACCGTGTAGGGGAGCGAGTCCGGCCGCGGCGTCTTCGCGGACACGCTGCCGATGTTGATGATGCGCCCGCCCTGCGGAGCTTGCGCCTTCATGATGCGGATCGCCTCGCGGCTGCAAAGGAACGGCGCCGTGATGTTGATGTCGAGCGCGGCGCGCCAGTAGTCGAGGGTGATGTCCTCGGTGTCGCGGTGCGTGGCGATGCCCGCATTGTTGACCAGCACGTCGAGCCGGCCGAACGACTTCTGCACGCTGGCGAACAGCGCCACGATCTCGTCCTCGCGGGTGAGATCCGCCGCCAGCGCCAGCGCCTCGCCGCCCTTTTGCTTGATGCCGGCCGCAACCTCATCGAGCAGCGCGGCGCGCCGCGCCACCAGCACGGTCTTGGCGCCTTCGACCGCGAACGTCTCGGCAATGCCGCGGCCGATGCCGTTGCTCGCCCCGGTGACGATCGCGATCTTGCCTTGCAGGTCTTTGCCCATGTTGCCGCCCATGTGCGCCGTCGCTCAGTCGATCGGCACGAAGATAGAGTGCCGCATCTTGCCGGCGATGGCCTTCGACATGTGGCCCTTGCCGGTGATGTCCTCGACGAGCAGCACCTCGCCGGCGCCGATCACCCGCTTTTCGCCGTCGCTCACCGTGATCTCGACGCCGCCGTCGAGGTTGATGATGTACTGCCGGCGCGGCGCCGGATGCCAGTCGAGGTCGTAGTCGCCGCCGGTCTGGCGGAAGATGATTCCCGTCGCCGGCAAGCGGCGCGACAGCTTGCCGCCGGGACGCTCCTCGACCCACTCGACCTCGATGTCGCGAAAATGCGTCTCGCCCTGGGCGTCGACGTAGAGATTGTGGATGCGCATTGCATTCCTTCCCCTGTTGGTGTGATCAATGTAGCCCGGATTGAACGCAGTGAAATCCGTGGGCGCGGTCCCGGGTTTCGCGCTTCGCGCTCAACCCGGACTACGAATTCGTGACGATCAACGCATCGAGCGCCGTTGCGCCTTCGCCCGCGGCGTGCACCATGAGCGGGTTGACGTCGATCTCGGTCAATTCGGGCACGCTCTGCATCAACCGGTCGACCGCCTCTACGGCGCGGACGACCGCATCGATGTCCGCCGGCGGCGCGCCGCGCACGCCGGCGAGCAGCTTGGCGGAATGCAGGCGGCCGAGCGCTTCGCGCATCTGCGCGTCGTCGGCGCCGCTGGGCAGGAGCTGCACGTCGCCCAGCGCCTCGACCCAGATGCCGCCGAGCCCGAGCAGCAGCACGGTGCCCCAGCCGGCATCGCGCTTTGCCCCGACCATCAGCTCGACGCCGCGCGGACTCATCTTCTCGACCAGCGCGCCGTCGAGAACCACGTCGGGCGCGGTGCGCCGCACGCTGCCCATCATGCGATCCCAGGCGGCGCGCAGCGCCGCCTCGTCCGCGATGTTGAGCGCGACGCCGCCGGCTTCGGTCTTGTGCGAGAGCGCCGCGGCCTGGGCCTTGAGCACGACCGGATAGCCGATCGTCCTCGCCACCGCGACCGCCTCATCCGGCGTGCGCGCGAGCTTGCCGGCGGGCACGCGGATGCCCGCTGCGGCAAGCGCCTGCTTGCCGAGCCACTCGGGCTGCGCGCCCTGGCCGAGCCGCGGCAGTCCGGCGATCGGCGCCGCTGCTTCGGCACGCTTGCGTGCCAACTGGCGGCCGTAGCGGGTATAGAGTTCGATCGCCCGCAGCATCCGGTCGGACGAGCGGGAATAGACCGCAGGGCTCTCCTTTGCGGCTTGCGCGACGTCATCGCCGAGCTGCCAGGTGTCGCCGAGCGCGCAAATCACTTTCGGCTTCGGCGAGTGCGCCATGCCCTCGTTGAAGGCCTTGAACGGGATCGCGGTGTTGATCGGAAAGGAAATGAACAGCGTGCCGACGTTCGGGTCGTCGAGCAGCGCCTTGGTGATGACGGGGAGCATCGGCGGCGCGAAGCCGGCGGTGGTGTCGAGCGGATTGCCGTAGTTGCCGTACGGCGGGAGCGTTTCCTTGATCTTCTGCAGCGTCGCCGGCGCGAGCTCGGGCAGCTCGAGCCCGATGTCCTCGGCGAAATCGTTGACCAGCCCGACATAGGCGCCCGACGCCGTGATGATGCCCGGGCCCTTGCTCGGCGGATTGGGAAACCGCTGCAGGATCTGCACAAGATCAACCGTCTCGTCCATGGTGCCGACGACGATCGCGCCGGCGTCCTCGACCATGGTGCGCATCGTCGCGTGGTCGCCGACGAGCGCGCCGGTGTGCGACTGCGCCGCCTTGCGCGCCCTGGCGCTGCGGCCCGCCAGCATCAGCACGACCGGCTTGCCCGCCGCGCGCGCGCGCCGCAGCGCGGCGAGGAACGCCTGCGGCCGCCGGATTTCCTCGCAGTAGGCGACGATCACGCGGGTCGCGGCATCGTCGATGAGAAATTCGAGGAAATCGATGGTTTCGAGGCCCGCCTCATTGCCGGTCGAGATGACGTAGGACAGCGGAATGCCGCGGCCGTCGCTCGCGCGCTGGAAGTGGCCAAGCAGCCCGCCGCTCTGGCCGACGAAGGCAACGCCGTCGCCGACGCCGCGCAGCGCCTTGCGGGCGTAGAGCATGTGCAGAAACACGCCGTCGACATTGTTGGTGATGCCGAGGCAGTTGGGTCCGACGACCGCGAGCCCGGCCGCGCGGGCGGTCGCTGCGACCGCGTCCTGCGTCGCGTAGTTGCCGGTCTCGGCGAAGCCGGCCGCGAACACCATGGCGGAGCCGACCTTGCGCCGTGCGCAGGCCTCGATCGCATCGTGCACCGCGCCGGCCGGCAGCGTGAACACCGCGAGATCGACGCCTTCGGGGAGTTCGTCCACGCTCTTGAGCACCGGCCGTCCGTCGATCGGCTCCTCGGTGCGGCCGACCAGATGCACGTCGCCCGCGAACTCGTTGACCTTCAGGCATTGCAGGATCACCTGACCGGCGCTGCCCGCGCGCGTCGAGATGCCGACGATCGCAACCGAGCGCGGGTTCAGGAACCGCGCGGCCGCCTGCGCGCCGCGCGCTGTATCGGCTGCGCTCATGCGGCGTCCCGGTCGGGCTGCCACATCAGGAGGTGCTCGCCGTTCGCCAGCGGATGCCAGTACGGCTTCACCTTCATGCCGACTTTGAGCTCCTCGGCCGTGCAGTTGACCACGCCGGCGATGACGTTGACGCCGACGTTGAGCGTGACGCTCGCGATCGCATAAGGTGCGACCCCCTGGAACGCCGGCGGCCCGCGATGCGCGATCGTGAAGGAGAACACCGTGCCCTTGCCGGAGACCGCGCGCCACTCGATGTCGCGGCGGCGGCCCGTGAAGATGCTCACCGGCCGCGGGAAGTGCTGATACTTCTTCGCTACCCGGCAGTACTGGATGACGAGCTTCTTCTGCCGCGTCGCCTCCCAGAACGGCATGCCGAAGTCGTAATGCTTGATGTCGCGCTTGACGTCGAGCGTATCGTGCAGTGTGACAGCCATGGTCGCCTCTACTCGTTCGGCGCCAGCGCGAGCGCCGCGCTGCTGCCCCAGTTGCGCCCGTAATTGATCCAGCCGATGCCGGTGGCGAGCGCATTCGTCGTGTCCTTGACCTGCCGCGGTCCGCCTTCGCCCATGAGCTGGCGGATCGCCTCGATCAGGTTGCCCGACGAGGACGCCGCCTGTCCGGCCGAGATCTGGCCGCCGCCGGTGTTCATCGGCAGCGTGCCCTTGTGCGTAAGGTCGGTGTCGCGCACGAATGCCATGCCTTGCCCCGGCTTGCAGAAGCCGAACGCCTCGAACTGGATCACCAGCGCAATCAGGAAGTCGTCGTAGGGGTGGAACGAGCGGATGTCCTTGATGCCGAGCCCGGCCGCCGCCAGCGCCTTCCTGCCGGCGATCTCGTGCCCGCTGCGCGTCACATCGATCAGCGTTTCGCCGCCGAGGAAATTGGTGCGCTCCGCGTAGCCGAGCGGGATGACGCACTTGTGCAACCCCATCTCCTTGGCGCGCTTGCGGCTCGTCACGATCAGGCCGGCGGCGCCGTCGGCGAGCATGACGCAATCGAGCAGACGGATCGGATCGGCGATCATGCGCGAGTTGAGATAGTCCTCGATGGTGATGGGCACGCGCAGCTCCTCGCACGCGTTCTCGTTGAGGACCGCGTGGTCGCGCTGGGTCACGGCGAGCTTGCCGAGCGCGCGCAGGTCGACCCCGTATTTCGCGTCATAGGCGCGCTGCAGGAGACCGAACGCGCCGGGCGGCCCGAGCAGGCCGTAAGGCTCGGTCCAGTCGCGGCGATAGCTGCGCTCGTTGCGGCCGTTGTGCTCGAGCACATGCGTATCGGCAAAGAGGCAGAGCGCGACCTCGCACAGGCCGGCGTCGATCGCGGCCGCGGCGCGCGCGACGGTGCCGATCGACGAGCAGCCGCCGGTATGCACCTCCTCGCAGAAGCCGACCTCGAGGCCGAGCATGTCGCACATGCTTTGCGACCAGAACTGGCTCGAGCCGCCGGTGCCGGTGAGGCCCGACAGCACCATTGCGTCGATCTCGGCCTTCTCGAATCCGGTCTTGTCGAGCAGCGCTTCGAGGATCTCGCCCGCCAGCACCCAGACGTCGCGGTCGCTCTTCTTCATCACCTTCGTCTCCGCATAGGCGACGATGGCGTGGTCACGCAAACTCATTGTCTTCTCCCTGCGGTCACTCGGGCCGCACGCGCGGCGCGGTCTTGTCGAGGAACTGGTTCAGCCGCTCGATCGATTCGGGGCTGCGCGTGTATTCGGCGACCATGCGCTCGAAGTAGAGCCCGTCGTCGTAGCCCATGTCCTGCAGGCGCGGCAGGCTGTTGGTGATGGCGAAGTTCGACAGCGGCGCGTTCTTGCAGATCTTGAGCGCCAGCTCCTTCGCCTTGGCGAGCTGCTGGCCCTTGGGGACGATGTACTGCACGATGCCGTAGCGTTCGGCCTCCTCGCACTTGAGCACGCGGCCCGTGAGCATCATGTCCTGCATGCGGGCAAACCCGATCAGCCGCGCGACGCGCACCGAGCCGCCGCCGCCGATGAAGATGCCGCGCGTGCCCTCGGGCAGGCCGAAATACGTGGTCTCGTCGGCGACCCGGATATGCGCGGCCGCCGCCGTCTCGAGGCCGCCGCCCAGCGTCGCGCCGTGCAGCGCCGCGACGAACGGAATATTGCCGCGCGCCATCGCCTCGAAATAGCTGTTGCGGTTGAACGGGAAGGGGAGGCGCTGCGAGCGCCCGGTCTTCCAGCTCTCCGCCGCCCAGCGCAGGTCGAGGCCGGCGCAGAAATTGTCGCCGTGGCCGAAGATGATGCCGCATTTGGCCTCCTCGCCGGCGCGCTCGATCGCGGCGCGCAGCTGCTTCATCACGGTCGGGTTGAAGCAGTTGCGCTTGTCCGGGCGGTTGAGCCCGACGAGGGCGATCTCGCCGTCGAGCTCGTAGGTGACCGTCTGTTCCTCGCTCATGCGCTCTCCTCATTCGATTGGTGTATTCTGCGTCATGCCCGCGAAGGCGGGCATCCACGTCTTTCTTTCAGCAAACAAGACGTGGATGGCCGGGACAAGCCCGGCCATGACGTGCGTGGTTGATTCAGCATGCCCTACATCGTCAGCTCGGTGATCTCTGCATAGCGGCGCCGTTGCGCGGCGGCGTTGCCGAACAGCGACGACAGCAGCATGGCGCGCTTGAGATAGAGGCCGATGTCGTGCTCGTCGGTGAAGCCGATCGCGCCGTGCAGCTGGATGCCGGCCTGCGTCACCGCAAGCGCGTCCTCGGAGGCTTTCGCTTTCACGGCGACCGCGAGTGCCTGGTCGATCCGATACGGGTCGTTCCCGGCCGCGACCTGGTAGATCAGCGAGCGCGTCGTCTCGGTCTTGATGTAGATGTCGACGGCCTTGTGCTGCAGCGCCTGGAAGCTGCCGATCGGCTTGCCGAACTGCTTGCGCAGGCGCAGATACGCGAAGGTCATCTCCTGCGCGCCTTCCATGACGCCGAGCAGCTCGGCGGAGAGCGCGATCAGCGCGAGGTCGGCGAGCGCCGAGACGGCGTCGCGCGAGGACTGGCGCGCCGGCACGAGATCGGCGGGCGTCTCGTTGAGCGTGAGCGTCGCCAGCGCGCGGCCGTCGACGGTCGGCGCCGGCGCAATGCGTACGCCGGGCGCATCGCGCGCCACATAGTAGAGCGCCGGACCGTCGCGTCCGGCGGCACTCACGAGAAAGCCGTCGGCGCCGTCGGCGCAGACGGAGAGTTTGGTGCCGGTCAGCCGCAGCGCGTGATCGTCGCCGGCCGCGTGCGTGCGGATGCTAAGCGGATCGGCCGCATGCGCGCTCTCCTGCAGGGCGGGCACCACCAGCGCCTCGCCGCGCAGCGCGCGCGCCAGCATCGGATGCGGCGCATGCCCCTGCGCCAGCGCGGCCGCCGCGATCGCGGCGAGCCCGATCGGCTCGCACACGAGTGCGCGTCCGGCCTGCTCCAGCACCAGCGCGAGCTCGGTGAGGCCGAGACCTGATCCATCCGCCGACATCGGCACCAGCATGCCGATCAGGCCGAGCTCGCCGGCCTCGCGCAGCCGCGCCGGCGAAAAGCTCGGGTCTTGCCCGCGCATGCCGCGCGCCGCGCGCGGCCCGGCCGCCGCAAAGAACTTCGCTGCGCTGTCGCGCAGCAGCATCTGCTCCGGGGTGAGATGGAGGTCCATGCTAAGGCTCGTTTGATTGGCACGGGGCCCGCGCTCCCTCTCCCCGCGTGCGGGGAGAGGGTCGGGGTGAGGGGGCGTCTCCACGATTCTGAGCGCCAGCTTCCGTCTCGCTCAACGCCGCGAGAATAGCTTCCAGCACGCCATCCGTGTTCGTGAGCACATCATTATTCCAGAAACGCATCACCCGGTATCCACGAGCGGACAGCCAAGCGTCGCGTATGGCGTCGCGTTCGTCCGTCGCATGCTGGCCGCCGTCGACCTCGATGATCAGCCGCCGTTCGCGGCAGACGAAATCGACGACATAAGGTCCGATCGGATCTTGGCGCACGAACTTGGCCCGGCCGATCTGTCGCGAGCGCAGCCGATACCAGAGCCTCTTCTCGGCATCGGTCGCGTCGCCGCGTAGGCGACGCGCAAGGCCGGCTCTTTTTGGGTCTGCGTCACGCATTGTGCTTACCCGCAACGCTCAGACTCGGGGAGGCGCCCCCTCACCCCGACCCTCTCCCCGCACGCGGGGAGAGGGAGCGCGGGCGCCGTACCAGTGAAACAGTGCGTTTGTGTCGGCTTCATCATCATCCCTGCGGCAGGTTGAGGACGCGGCGGGCGACGATGTTGCGCTGGATTTCGGACGAGCCGCCGTAAATCGTGGCGCGCCGCACCTGCAGGAAGGGCGTCGAGATGTCGACGACACCGAGCTCGGTCGTCACCGGATGCGCGAGCGAGGCCTGGCTGCCGGCCGCCTCGAGCAGCAGATCGTTGAGCGACTGCAGCAGCTCGGAGCCGAAGATCTTGATGATCGAGGCCTCGGGCCCGGGACTGCGCGCGCGGTTGGTCAGCTCGACGGCGTGGCTGAACAGGGCGGACAGCGCCGTGACGTTGATGCTCGCGGCGGCGAGGCGATCGCGGAAGGCGGGATCGGCCATAATGCCGGTTGCGCGCGCGATCACCCGGATACGCTCGAGTGCCATCAGGGCGAATTGCGGATTGGAGGTGCCGAGGCGCTCGTGGCCGAGCAGCGCATTGGCAATGCGCCAGCCGTCGTTGAGCTTGCCGACGAGGTTCTCGGCCGGCACCACCACGTCGTCGAAGAACACCTCGCTGAACTCATCGTCGCCCGCGATGGTGCGGATCGGCCGGATGCGGATGCCCGGGCTTGCGAGATCGATCAGCAGAAAGCTGATGCCGGCATGGCGTGGCTGCGCCTCGCGGTCGGTGCGCACCAGCGCGAACATCCAGTGCGAATGATGACCCCAGGTGGTCCAGATCTTCTGCCCGTTCACGACGAAACGGTCGCCGTCGAGCGTGGCGCGCGTCGAAAGACTCGCGAGATCGGAGCCGGCGCCCGGCTCCGAATAGCCCTGCGCCCAGATCACCGACCCGTCGATGATCGGCGGCAGGTGTTTCGCCTTCTGCGCCGCGGTCCCGAACTCGATCAGGATCGGGCCGATGTGATGCAGTCCTTGCGCCGGCAGATGCGGCGCGCCGACCCGCGCCAGCTCCTCGGTCATGATGATCTGCTGGTTGAGCGTCGCGCCCATGCCGCCGTGCTCTTGCGGCCAGTGCGGCGCGATCCATCCCTTGCGCGACAGCGCTTGGTACCAGGGCATCAGCTCGGCGGGCGGCGGGCGGTTGGTGCGTCCGCGCAGCGAAGCCGGTAGGTTGGCCTCGTACCAGCTCCGCACCTCGGCGCGAAACGCGGCCTCATCGGGAGAATTGTGACGGAACATGGCGGTTGGCTTTTCGTCAGGCGGACGCTGGGACGCTGTGCGGACGCGGGACTGCGGTTGTCATTGCACCTTGATGTTCGCCGCCTTGACCACCGGGCGCCACTTGTTGCGCTCGGAGGTCAGCAACCTGTCGAGATCCTCCGGAGTGCCGACCTTGATCTCGGCGTCGAGCGCGGCGAGCCGCGCGCGCGTTTCCGGCACGGCGAGCGCCTGGCGGAAGGCGTTGTTGAGCTTGTCGATGATCCCGCGCGGCGTCTTTGCCGGCACCACCACGGCGAGCCAGAAGGGCGACACCAGGTAGGGGAAGCCCGCCTCGACCACGGTCGGCACGTTCGGCAGCTTCGTCTCACGGGCGTTGCCGGCGATCGCGATCGCACGAAACTTGCCGTCCTGGACGAAGGGCAGGCTGGTCGTGCTGGGATCGGCGATGACCTGCACCTCGTTGGCCAGGAGGGCGTTGAGCAGCGGCCCGGTTCCGCGGTAGGGCACGTGTATCACGTTGACGCCGGCTTCGAGTTTGAAGAGCTCGATGAGCAGGTGCGGCGCGGTGCCGAAACCCTGCGAGCCCCATTTGATCTTGCCCGGATTGGCCTTGGCGTAGCTCACCAGCTCGGCCATCGAATGCACCGGCAGGCTCGGGTGCGTCTCGACGATGATCGGCGTCTCGATCAGCTGGCACACCGCGGCGAAGACCTTCGCCGGGTCGTAGCCGATGTTGGGGTTCACCACCGGCCCGGTGGCGAGCGCGCCGCTCGGCGACATCAGCAGCGTGTAGCCGTCCGGATCGGCCTCGGCGACGAACTTGCCGCCGATGCCGCCGCCGGCGCCGCCGCGGTTCTCCACCACGATCGGCTGGCCGAGCACGGCGCTGAGGCGGTCCGAGATGATCCGCGCCATGCCGTCGGTCGGCCCGCCGGGCGGGAACGGCACGACGATCTTGATCGGCCGGGTCGGATAGGCCTGCGCCTGCGCGGGCGCGGCAGCGAGCGCCATCGCGGCGCACATGGCCGCTGTGAAGAGGGCCCTCATCATCGTGGCGATCTCCCCGAGTGGTCCGGCTCTGTCGGCGGACCTTCGGCGCATTGTAGTCCGGAATCTTTGCGGTCAACCACCCGAAAAGGTCGCGGCCTTCGGTTGCGCGGTTCGCGCGGCGCACGCACGAGCGAAAAAAGTGAACGCTGCGCAAAATTGTTCTTCCGTACCCGCGGCATTCCAGTTATGGCGAAATGCGACACGACGGAGTGCGCGCGGCAGGGATGTCCGACGCGTGCGACACGCGCCAACGCTCAAAATGTCACGGCGTGACAGGTCTTGCTGACGCTGAGCCTATCCCGCCCGGACGGCAAAATGGCAGATTGAACCCAACTGGGATAACAGCTGATCTTTCAGCGCGTTCGCACCAGGACTTCGTCCGGCCGCCGCGTTGACGGGGTCCTACTTCGGCAGTCCCGGCACCAGCTCGCCGCCGGTCTCGATCTTGATCGTTGATCCCGCGAAGTCGGTGCCGAGCGGCTGATATTGACCGCCGAGATGCTTGGCCAAAAACGCCTCGGCGACGGCCGTGAAGGCCAGACGATTTTCCGGCCGCACGAACCCATGCCCCTCGTCCGGGAACGTCAGATAGGTCACCGGAACGTGCCGGGCCTGGAGCGCCTTGACCATCTGCTCGGACTCGGCCGGCACGACGCGCACGTCGCGCATGCCCTGGGCGATCAGGATCGGCCGCGTCGCCCGTTCGATATGATTGAGCGGGGACCGCTCGCGCAGGAAGGCGCGGCCCGCCTCGGTTGCCGGATCGCCCAGCCGGTTCTTCCAGATGCTGAACCAGGGTCCCCAATAGGGCGGGATCGTCGCCATGAAGGTCATCAGGTTGGAGATGCCGAACAGATCGACGATGCAGGCGAACACGTCGGGCGTCTTGGTCGCGGCCATCAGCGCCGAATAGCCGCCGTAGCTGCCGCCGTAAAAACCGATGCGCTTCGGGTCGGCGAAACCCCGACCAATGGCCCACTGCACGGCATCGATCAGGTCGTCATGCATCTTGCCGCCCCATTCGTGATCCGCCGCGGTCACGAAGGCTTTGCCGAATCCGGTCGAGCCGCGGTAGTTCAAGCTGAGCACCGCGTAGCCGCGGCTGGCGAGCCATTGATGGGCCGAGTTGAAACCCCAGCTGTCGCGCCAATAGGGGCCGCCGTGGATGACAAGCACCATCGGCAATTTCTGCATCGCCGACGGCTGCGCCGCCGGCATCGTCAAGTAACCGTTGAGCTTGAGCCCATCGCGGGCCGGGATGACGACCGGCTCCAGCGGCCGCAAGCGGATTTGCGCCAGCGCGGCGCGCTGGGTGAACAGCGGGCGCACGCCGCCGGCGGCGTGGTCGATCAGCACATATTCGCCGCTGGCGGCGTCGCGCTCGAGGAACGCCGTCACGGTGCGATTGTCGAGGCTGCGGCTGACGATCTGCGGATCGCCGGGGCCGTAGGCCGCGAGCATCTCGAACTCCTTCGCGGCGGACGGCTCGATCGTTTGCCAGCGGACACGATCGAGCACCGCAAATGCCGCGAGCGGGCGTCGGCTTTTCGGCTCGAAATCGGCGCCGACAATATCGGCGGCATCGTCCGCCGCGAGCACGGTGGATTTCTTCGTCGCCATGTCGACCGCAACCAGCGCCGCCTTGTCGCGGCCGCGCGTGTCGAACATGTAGAGCGTGTCGCCGTCGTCGCTGAAGTCGATCAGGTCGGTCGAATCGAGATCGGAGATCGGGATGGTCGTGAAGGGAATCCAATCGTCGCCGCGGCGCTCGAAACATTCGGAACTGCCGTTGGCGGCAAAGCGCGAGGCCAGCCGCAGCCGGAACTGGCTGTCGGTGATCAGGCCGACGTAGGACGAATTTTCGTACAGCAGCTCGCTTTTGCCGCTGAGCAGGTTGATCCGGTAGAGATCGAAGAAGCGCTTGTCGCGCTCGTTGTGGCGAAACAGTATCACGTCAGGGAAGCGGTAGGACCTCTCCTGGACGAACGATCGGACGCCTTGCGGCGGCGTCAGCGGGACGGTCGCGCCGGTGGCGAGGTCGACGCTCGAGGCGCGCCAGTTCTCGTCGCCGTCGCGGTCCTGGAAGAACACCAGGTGGCGATTGGTGTGGGCCCAACTGAAATAGGTGGAAATGTCGCGGTCGGTGACGCGTGTCAGCGGCAGCCCCTGGTGCGGATCGGCGGCCGGCGCAAGCCACAGATTGCGCACGCCGTCGAGCGGGGCCAGGTAGGCAAGATGCTGGCCATCCGGGCTGACTTGCACGTTGGCATAGTCGGGATCGGCGAAGAATGTGCGGCGCGCCGGCAATGCGGATTGCGCATAAGCCGGTGCGTAGCGCGCCATCCAGGCCGAGAAAGGCAGCGCGCCTGCGGCCGCAGCCGCGTGCTTGATGAACCGACGGCGGTTGAAGCGTAAGCCCATGCGAGCCTCGTTCGGATGACGACGAACCGCGGTGGCTCGAAACGAGTCACTGCGCCCTCGCTCATGGACCACGCGAGGTCAATGCGCCGTCAAATCGGCGTCAACGCGGTTCTTCTGTCGCACGAGGCGGTTAGAGCGCTCTGCGCTACCGCGCCAGCGTCTTCGCCATCACGTCCTCGCAGCGCTCGTCGGTGGCCGCCTGCGCCGCGACCGGGTTGCCGCCCATCGCCACTTTCAGCCGGTTCGACGGGTGGCCCGCCATGCCCCAGCGGCACGGGCGGCCCGGGAAGGCGCGCCAATAGGCGGCGTCATGCTTCTCGTAGGTCGCCTCGTCGACCTGGTCGACGTTGGTCGTGTATTCGGTGACGAAGCCGTTCGGCTCGACGAAATAGGTGAATACGTTGTTGCCCGGCCCGTGCCGGCCGAGGCCCCACTCGATGTTGTAGCCCGCCTGCTTCATGCGGCCGGCGCCGCGCATCAGGCCGTCGATGTTCGCCATCTCGTAGGCCATGTGGTTGAGGGACGGGCCCTCGGTGCGCACGAGCGCGAGCGAGTGATGATCGGAGGTGCAGCGCACGAACTCCATCATGTCGGTCGAGTCGGAATGGCGGAATCCGAGCGCGTCGAGGAAGAAGGCAAGCTCGGCATCGGTCTTGGTGGCGTTGAGCACCACGTGCGTGAGCTTGGTCGGGCGCGAGCGGTCCTCGCGGCCGACGTTCGAGCCGGTCGACGTTGCAGGAGATGAACACCGGCTGACCCTCGGGCGAGCGCATCGCAAAGCCGTAGCCGCCGCCTTCGTCGCGCGCCAGCGCGGCGGGCGCCGCCATGATCGTCGCGCCATGCGCCTTCACCTGGTCGTGCAGCTTGTTCACCGCCGCGTGGTTGGCGGCGGCGAAGTGCACGCCGAGGAACGCCGCCTTGGGCCGCTGGCGCAGGGTCAGCACATGATGTTCGCCGCCGGTGCCGCGCATGTGGATGGTGTCGCCCGACGACACCACCTCTTCGAGGCCCCAGACGTCGCGGTAGAAGGCGGCGCTCTTGTCGAGGTCGGTCACGCCCAGCTCGACGCTGCGCAATCCGGTCACTCGTGCGTTGATCATTGTTTTCCTCGCGTTATGCGCTTTCGGTCGTCAGTGCTTGTAGGATGGATAACCCGAACGGCCTTCTTCCGCATCCAGCAGCCGCAGCATGGCAGGCCATTCGAGGACGCCGTAGGGCCGGCGCGTGCCCGGCTGGTACATGTGCGCCGTGTGGGCAAGCACGTTCTCGCCCGGCATGGTGAGCTCGGTGCGCGCCGCCATCGCGTCGACCTGCGAGCGGCATGACAGCTCGAGCTGGTACATGGTGTTGAACGCCTGCTGGATGGTGGCGCCGCAGGTGAGCAGCCCGTGGTTGCGCATGATCATAGCGTCATGCGGGCCGAGGTCGCGCACGAGCCGCTCGCGCTCGTCGAGGTCGACCGCCGGGCCCTCGTAGTCGTGGTAGCCGATATGGCCGTTGAAGCGGATCGAGGTCTGCGACATCGGCAGCAGCCCGCACTTCATCGTCGCGACCGCCATCCCGGCGCGCGTATGCGTGTGCAGCACGCATTTCGCCTCGGGGCGCGCCTTGTGGATCGCGCCGTGGATGACGTAGCCCGAGACATTGATGCCGTAGTCGGTGTCGGGCTTCCACACGATGTTGCCCTCGACGTTGATCTTGACCAGGCTCGACGCCGTGATCTCCCGGTAGAGCAGGCCGTAGAGGTTGATCAGCAGGTGCTCGCTGCCCGGGATGCGCGCCGTGATGTGGTTGTAGATGAGGTCGGTCATGCCGTAGGCGTCGACGAGGCGATAGCAGGCCGCGAGATCAAGCCGGGTCTGCCATTCGGCGGCGGAGACCTCGCCCTTGATCGACTTGAAGTCGGTCGCGTAGTTCATGGATAGTCCGGTCCGGTCGTTCGAAGTGGCCGCAGTGTAGCCCGGATGGAGCGAAGCGCAATCCGGGGTCATTGCGAGGCCGCCGCCAGGCGGCCGAAGGAACCTCGATCCGCATACGCATGAGTGTGCCGATCGAGGTTGCTTCGGCGTGCTGCGCACGCCTCGCAATGACGGAGGAAAGGGAGCCCCGCATGCCCGACACCATCGCCGACATCCTGCGCAATCCGGTCAAGGACAAGCTCGCGCGCGGCGAGGTGGTCGCGTCGATGACGGTGCGGCTGGTCTCGAATATCGAGATCGCGAGCCTCGCCAAGGCGGCGGGCTTCGACACGCTCTACATCGACGTTGAGCATTCGAGCTTCTCGCTCGCGACGACGAGCCAGATCTGCATCGCGGCGCTCGGCGTTGGCATCGCGCCGTTCGTGCGCGTGCCCTCGATCCGGCCCGAGCATGTCGGCCGCGTGCTCGACGGCGGTGCGCTCGGCGTGATCGCGCCGCACATCCGCTCGGCCGAGGAGGCGCGCGCCGTGGTGCGGGCGGCGAAATTCCCCCCGCTCGGCGAGCGCTCCGCCGCCGGCGGCCTGCCGCACCTGCGCTACCGCTCCTTCCCGCAGGCCGAGGCCAACCGCGCGCTCAACGACGCCACGACCGTCATGGTCCAGTGCGAGAGCGCCGCGTTCCTCGATCATGCGGACGAGATCATGGCGGTCGAGGGCGTCGACATGGCGATGATCGGCACCAACGATCTCCTGGCCGATTGGGGCCTCACGGGCGCGTACGAGCACCCGCGCGTGCGCGAGGCCTATCAACGCGTCATCGCGGCGGCGCAAAAGCACGGCAAGCACGTCGGCGTCGGCGGTCTCGCCACGCGTCCGCAGCTCGCCGCGGAGTTCGTGCGCATGGGCGCAAGATACGTGTCGACCGGCACTGACTTGGCATTCCTGCTCGCCGCCTGTACCGAGAAAGCGAGGCAGGTAAGGGAGATGCTGCCGTGACTGCGTCATTGCGAGGCCGCCGCAGGCGGCCGAAGCAATCTCGACCCGCAAACGCATGAATCCATGGAGCGGGATTGCTTCGCTTCGCTCGCAATGACAGTAGGGGAATCCGATGCAACTCGACGGCTACGATATCGACATCGTCGTCCAGGGCTATCCGGGAAAGACCGTGTGCCATGGCGGGCTCGGCTGGAGCACCATTGCGCTGATCCGCGGACGCGGCCGCGTCGCGCTGGTCGACACCGGCGGCTTCGGCGTGCGGCCGCTGCTCCTGTCGCGCCTCAAGGCGCGCGGGCTCGCGCCCGCCGACGTGAGCGATCTCCTCATCACTCACGCGCATCATGACCACATGGTCAACTGGACCACCTTCGCGCAGGCCCGCATCGTCATCGGCGCCGATGAGATGACCTGGGCCGGGAAGGAGCCGTGGGGCTTGACGCCGGTGCCGGAGCTTTACGTGAAGGAGCTCGCCACCTGGAAGACGCTCGCGACCGTCGCGGACGGCGACGACGTGATGCCGGCATCACGGCGCATCTCGTGCCCGGCCACACGCCCGGCCACCTGATGTACCTGCTCAAAGGCACGGAGCGCGACGTGATCTTCAGCGGCGATGCGGCGAAGAACCGCGCCGAGCTCACCTGCGGGCGCGCCGATATGAGCTACGATGCGTCGGTGAGCGGCAAGTCGATCGCCGCGATCCGGGAGGTCTGGGGCCGCCGCCCCGGCAGCCTGCTGGTGCCGGGGCACGACATGCCGATGGTGCTGCGCGACGGCCGCATCGCGTACGTCGGCAAGCGCGAGGCGGCCATCAATTCGTGGTTCGGCGACGATCTTGAGACGACCACAACGATCGAGCTCGTGGTCGGGTGAAATAAACACAATCCGTCATGCCCGCGCAGGCGGGCATCCACGCCTTGCGGCACACGCTGCAACAAAGACGTGGATGGCCGGGACAAGCCCGGCCATGACGGGACTGACGTCATGAGCCGGGGAATTCATCGATGCTTCGCAAATGCCTGCCGCTGATCCTGCTTACCCTCCTCGCCGCCGCGCCTGCGGCGCGCGCGGCCGACGCCTACCCGAGCCGGCCGATCCATTTCGTCGTTCCGTTTCCGCCCGGCGGCAGCAACGACGTAGTCGGCCGCGTCTTTGCGGCCGCGATCAGCGAGCGGCTCGGGCAGCCGCTGGTGGTGGAGAACCGCGCCGGCGCGGGCGGCGTGGTCGGCACCGAGCTCGTCGCCAACGCGACGCCTGACGGCTACACGCTGCTGGTCATTTCGCTCGCCCACGCCGTCAACCCGTGGCTCTACAAACTGAAGTACGACCCGATCAAGGCGTTCGTGCCGATCGGCATCATGGGCAGCGGCACCAACGTGCTCGTCGTCAATCCGACGCTGCCGGCGCGCTCCGTCAGGGAGCTGATCGCGCTCGCCAAGGCGAAGCCGGGCGAGCTCAACTATGCGTCGGCCGGCATCGGCAGCTTCCAGCATCTCGGCGGCGAGCTGTTCAAGCTCGACGCCGGCGTCAACATCGTGCACGTGCCGTTCCGCGGCGGCGGGCCCGCGATGCTCGACGTGCTCGCCGGCAACACCAAGATCATGTTCTCGTCGCTGGTGCAGACCACGCCCTATATCCGCAACGGCCAGCTCCTCGCGCTCGGCACCGGCGGCACGACGCGAAGCCCCGTGCTGCCCGACGTGCCGACCATCGCGGAGGCGGGCGTCCCGAACTATCAGGCGACCAACTGGTGGGGCATCATCGCGCCTGCCGGCACGCCGGCCGCGATCGTCGACAAGGTGCATGCCGCGCTCGCCGCCGCGCAGGATTCGGCCGAGACGCGCCAGCGCCTCGAGTCGGAAGGCGCCGCGGTCGTGCGCATGAGCCCGGCCGAGTTCGGCGCGTTCATGCAGAGCGAGATGAAGAAATGGGGCCAGGTCGTCAAGGAAGGCAATATCAAGGCGCAATAGAATGAATCGTCATTGCGAGCCCTCGGGTCTTGCCTTCGGCAAGCCCAACGGTGAACTCCGCGAAGCAATCTCGATCCACACATGCATGAGCGCGCGGATCGCGATTGCTTCGGCGCCTGCGGCGCCTCGCAATGACATCGCCAAATCGTAGGAACCACCACCCATGCCTCCCGACAGACCCCGCCGACCCAACGATCCGCGCGCCGCGGCCGAGGCCGCCTTCAAGACCGCGACCACCAAGCCGCCGGAGGCGATCCCGAGCAAGCCGTCGCTGCCGGGCGTCAAGGAGATGGTCTCCCTGCGCATCGACCGCGACGTGCTCGATTTCTTCCAGGAGGACGGTCCCGGCTGGCAGGATCGGATCAACGCGGCGCTGAGGAAGGCGACGGGGCTGTAGGGTGGGTTGAGCGAAGCGAAACCCACCGGCCGAGTCGCGACATGAAATCAGCCGACGAGTCGCGACATGAAATCAGCCGATGGGTTACGCGCCTGCGGCGCTAACCCATCCTACGACCCGTCACCTCACGTCCGGCACAGCGTGATGTGCATGCGCCGCAGCTCGGCGAGCGCCTCGGTGGTCTCGCGCAGCTGCTGCTCGAGATGCGCGATCTGCTCGACGCACTTTTCCCGCGTGAGCTTGAGCGCCTGCGCGGAGGCCTGGCCCTCCTCGGCGGCGATCATCTGCCCGATCTCGGCGATCGTGAAGCCGAGCTTGCGGCCCTTGAGGATGAGCGCGACGTGGTGCTGGTCGGTCGGCGAGTAGATGCGTCCGCGGCCCTCGCGCGCCGGTTTGAGCAGGCGCTTGCTCTCGTAGAAGCGCAGCGCGCGGGGTGTCACCCCGAACTTTTCCGCCATCTGGCTGATGGTGAGCGCAGGACCCTGCTCGCCCTGCGCGGCGGGTGCCGTTGCGGTCGCGTCGATCCACACCACGTCCCCGCCGCTGGGGGAGGTGGGCGCCACAAGAAGAGGCTTCATCTAAGGTTCACCTACAAGTTGTTCATGGTTAACGGTCGGCCGAGTTGCCCCGGATCTTGGGTCAATTGTCTGCCCACTTTTTTCCCGGTTGGATAGAAAGATAGCGCAACGGCAGGGTAATTTGCTGTTAAAAGTATGTACGTACAAACACTTAGTCTCGTATTTCGCTGTTACTATATATCGCAAGGGCAAAACCCGCAACCCACCCAGCGCGCCGGGGCGGCAGGCGGTAGCGGCAGGGTGTCCCGCGATGGCCGGCGGATTCTGCCTCGTCAGGCGGCGTGCAACCAAAAGATGGCACGGGCGGCGGGCGCTCAGCTCTCGCCCGGCAGGCCGGCGGCGGCGAGATCGCGCAGCAGGCGGTCGACGATCGAGCCGTCGTAGATGCTCGTCTCCAGCATGCGGCGCGCGTCGTTGCGCCACGCGGGCTGCACCGCGATCAGCTGCTCGATCGCGCGCCGCGCCTCGTCGGGATGGCCGCTGCGACGCGCCGCGATCGCGCGCGCGACGAGGCCGAGCGGATAGCTGTCGGTCGTGATCTGCTCGGCGTGGAAGGACGCCTGCTTGAGATCGCCCGTGAGATACTCGCCGAGGAAGAGATAGAAATGGTGCCAGGCCGGCAGCACCGTTCCGTCGCGGCCGGCAGCGCGGCGGAGCATTGCGAGCCCGCGCGTGACGTCGCCGGTCATGACCAGGCGACCGCCGTATTCGGCAACTGTGAGCGTGTCGTACTTGTTGAGCGCCATCGCCTTCTCGCCAGCCGCAAAGGCGTCGGCCACGTCATAGGCGAGCGAAGCGACGCCGTTCTTCGAACGGCTATAGGCGAGCGAAGCGACGCCGTTCTTCGAACGGCTATCGGCGAGCGAAGCGACGCCGTTCTTCGAAAGGCCATGGCGCGCGTAGAGCACGACGAACAGGTCCTGATAGGCGCGCCCGCTCGCCGGCGCGAGCTCGATCGCGTGCCGCACCGCGCGCAGCGCCTGGTCGAGCGCCGGCGGGTCGCCGGCCCGCGGCGGATAGCCGAGCGCGTATTCGCGGTAGTAGACGAGCGAGAGGAACTCGAAGCCGACCGCAAAGCTCGGATCGCGCACGGTCAGGCGCTCGAGGCACGTGCGCGCGCGCTCGTGCAGGTCGCGATCGAGGAAGCGCAGCGAGTCGGCGGCCTCGAGCACGCAGCGATAGCGCGGATCGCCGGCCGGCGAGGCGAGCTGACGGGCGCGGTCACGCGCGCGGATGACGCCGTAGGACTGCAGCAGCGCGTCGGCGAGCGCGGCCACGATCCCGTCTTCGGCGCCGCCCGGCTCGGCCGCGGCCGGGACGTCAAAGCTGCGCGACCAGGCGACCGTGTTCTCGGCCGCATCGACCAGCTGGAAGCGCAGGCTGATGGCGGCGTCGCCATATTCGATCGCGCCGGCGAGGCGGTAGCCGGGCTCGGCGGCGGGCGGCGGCTCGAACGCGACGTTGACGGTATCGAAGCGCGCGAAGGCGTCGCGGATCTTGTCGGTCAGCGAGGCCGCCGCGATGGAGCCGCTGCGCGCCGCGCCGAGGATGCGCAGCGGCGCGATGTAAACGGTGGGCATGCCGTTGCCGGGCGGCAGCCGCATGGCGGCCGCGGTTGCGACCGATCCGGTCGTCGACGGCTTCGCCGCCGCGACGCGGAAGCAGGACGAGCCCGGCGAGCGCGAGGAGGGTGGCGCAGAGGAGGAGGGCGAGCAGCGCGCGGGCCGGTTGCGCGTGTCCGCCGGCGGCCGGCGGCGGGGGCGCCGCGGCGCGCGCCTCGCCGCGGCACGCAAAGCGCGGCACGTAGCTGCCGCGCTGCAGGCTGATGACGAGCGCATCGTCGCGCCCTTCGCCCGCATAGTAGCGCTCGATCGCGCGGCGCAGTCGGGTCGCCTCGACGCGCACGATCGGGTCGGCCTGCGGGTTGAAGCGCGGGTCGCGCCCGAGCGCCTCGACACCGATCGTGTAGCCCTTGAGGCTCGCGCCGCGCCCGCCGAGCGCGGCCTCGACGACGTAGCGCAGGAAGGCGCCGAGTTGCGGCGAGGCGCGGAACGCATCGCTCGCCAGAACGCGCGCCAGCGCGGCGTGCACCTCGGCTGCGTCCGGCGTCGCTTGCGCGCCGGGCTGCGCGTCGTCTCCTGTCTTGGGCACCGACAGCGTCATCGTGTCTCCGTCGCGGATCGCACCAATGCACCACGACGGCCGCGCGCCTGAGCGGGCGCGAGCGGCCGCCGGTTCGTCGTCACCTGAATTCGCCATTGCCTCCGGCAGGCGCGGCACGCGCGCCCTCATTCGGAATGAAGAGCGCCGCCACGATGCGCTGACGGGTCTCACGACCCGGCATCGAGTTCCGTGCGGCGCTTGCCGAAGCGCAGCTTAGGTAGTCATCCTGCGCCGCGACGCAACCCCCGCGGCATACCGTTACGGCACCTGAGAGTCTGGATTTACCCAAGATCAGGCTAAGTGAATCTACGTAGCTATATTCACCAATACCAGGGCTTGTCCAAGTTGAACTATGTTATTCTTGATTTCGCGACGAGCGATTAGCAGGCTTTTAGGAATTTCAGCTTTACAGTAGGCGCGTTCCTCGGAGCTCCGCTCGACCCAAGACGGCGGACTTGTTGGATGGCTTTCTGAGGCTACGAGGGCGGGCCGCGATATCGGGAGCCAAGCGGTTCGTCAGCGTCCAGCCGCGCGGTCGTAGAGCCCACCCCTCGACCGCGCGGTTGGCTTTTTCCAGACCCGGCTCAGCCGCCCGTCCGGGCGCGAAAATCGACCCGAAAAATCAAGCGGTTGCGGCCCGGACACCACTTTTCGGGGTGGAGATACCGCGCTTAAATCTGGATACCGCCTTTATTGCACCGCGGCAATCCGGTTAACCTTTGGTAAATAAATGGTTAAAGCGCGTTGACTCCCCGGGAACCCGGGACTTGAATCACGTCAATTGTCGGGGGTGAGGTCCGATTGTGAGCGGCCGCGCGGTACGCACTGCGGCGCTTGCGTTGGCGCTTGTTCCTTTGGGAGTTCCAACGGGAGCGTCTGCGCAGGCCGTCCGAGGCACTGACCTGCCTGGGCGGGAACGCGAACGATTCGTCGCGCCGCAGCCGCCGCTCTCCCAGCCGGGCGGCCCCGCGATCATGCTGCCGAGCACGGCGCCGCCGAGCGGCGCCGACAAGCTCACCGTCAGCATCCGCGGCATCTGCATCAAGGGCGGGACGGTCTACACCAAGGACGACCTCGCGCCGCTCTACCAGGACCTCGTCGGCCACAAAGTGCCGGTGACCGCACTTTACGATCTCGCCAAGCGCATCACCGCGAAATACGGCAGCGACGGCTACGTGCTCTCGCGCGCGATCGTGCCGCCGCAGGCGCTCTCGCCGCATGGCGCGACGCCGTGCATCAAGATCGTCGAGGGCTATGTCGATAACGTCGAATGGCCGGCTGCGGTCGCGCAGTATCGCGACTTCTTCACCGAGTACACCGCGAAGATCACGGCGCAGCGGCCCACCAACGTGCGCACCATCGAGCGCTACCTGCTGCTCGCCGGCGACCTGCCGGGCCTGCATTTCAACGCGAGCCTCAAGCCGTCGAAGACGCACGAGGGCGCCGCGACCCTCGTGGTCGAGGTGGTGGTGAAGCCGCTCGACGCCTTCGGCCGCTTCGACAACCGCGGCACGCCCTCGCGCGGGCCGAACGAGTTCCTGCTCGGCGCGACCGCGAACAACCTGTTGCGTCAGCACGAGGCGTTCAGTTTCAGCTGGGCCGACACGGTGCCCAACACCAAGGAGCTCGAATACTACGCCGCCAACTATCGCCAGGTGCTGACCGCCGAGGGGCTCTACGCCTTCGTCAACGCGAGCTACGGCTACGGCTATCCGGGCAACCTGCAGCTCCTGAGCTTCCGCACCAAGAGCACCGTGGTCGAGGCCGGGCTCTCGGACCCGGTGATCCGCACGCGCGAGCGCAACCTGACGCTCACCGGCCTCGCGTTCATGAGCGACAGCCTCTCCGACGACAACCCGGCCAACACCGGCGTGATGCCCTTCAACGCCGACCGGCTGCGTGGTCTGCGCTTCAAGGCCGACGGCGACTGGGCCGACCGCTTCCTCGGCATCAACCAGGTCAACGTCACCTACAGCCAGGGCTTTCACGCCTTCGGCGCCTCGAACAACAACGCCGCCCTGACCGACCAGGTGCCGACCTCGCGCCAGTTCGGCCGCGTCGACTTCGAGAAGATCGAGGCGACGCTCAGCCGCACGCAGCCGCTGATCGGGCGCTTGTCGGCCTTCGCGTCGATCTACGGCCAGTACGCCTTCACGCCGCTGCTCGTCCCCGAGCAATGCGGTTATGGCGGGCGCTTTTTCGGCCGCGGCTTCGATCCCTCCGAGCTGCTCGGCGACCACTGCCTCGAAGGCCTCGTCGAGCTGCGCTACGACCTGCCGAAATTCGCCGCCTCGATCGATCAGATCCAGCTCTACGCCTTTGCCGATTACGGCCGCCTGTGGCTGCTCGCGCCGGCGCAGAACGATCCCTCGTTCGGCACCTCGGCCAACATCACGGCGGTCTCGGCCGGCGGCGGCGTGCGCGTGTCGCTGCTGACCCACTACACCGCGGACTTCTCGGTCGCCAAAGCGATCGAGGGCACGCGCGACGACACCCGCTTCTTCTTCATCCTCGGCGCGAAGTACTAGGGGCGGGGGATGAAAAAGCGATCACATCACAAGATGAGCGAACGGAGCGGGCGGGGCCTGTGGCGCCGCCTTTCCGCGGGCTCGCTCGATCTCGCGCTCGTCGTCGCGCTGCTCGTCACGCCGCCCGGCAGCGTCTTCGCCAATCCGCTCAACGGCCAGGTGGCGGCCGGGCAGGCGACCATCCAGGGGCAGGGCACCAAGACCGTCACGGTCACGCAGTCGAGCCAGAGCGCGATCATCAACTGGAACACGTTCAACGTCGGCGCCGGCGAGCTCACCCAGTTCATCCAGCCCAACGCCAACGCGATCGCGCTCAACCGCGTCACCGGCGGGCTCGGCCCCTCGCAGATCTACGGCACCATCACGGCGAACGGAAGAGTCTTCCTGGTCAATCCGGACGGCATCCTGTTCGGCCTGGGCTCGCGCGTCGACGCCGCCGGCTTCCTCGCCACCACCAACGACATCCGCAACACCGACTTCATGTCGGGCCACTACAACTTCAACATTCCGGGCCGGCTCGACGCCTCGATCGTCAATTTCGGCCGCATCACGGCGACGAACGGCGGCTTCGCGGCGCTGGTCGCGCCGGGCGTGCGCAACGCCGGCGTGATCACCGCCAATCTCGGCCACGTCGCGCTCGCCTCCGGCAACGGCTTCACGCTCGACTTCTACGGCGACAAGCTGATCACGCTGCAGGTCGGCGACAGCGTCGCCAACCAGGTGATCGATGTCGCGACCGGCCAGCCGCTCACCGCGCTGGTCAAGAACGAGGGAACGCTGCGCGCGAACGGCGGCACGGTCTCGCTCACTGCCGTGGCGGCGCGCCATGTGGTCAACTCGGTCATCAACAACACCGGCGTGATCGAGGCGAACTCGGTCGGCACCCGCAACGGCATGATCGTGCTCGGCGCCGCGACCGCGACGAAGAAACCGCAGGACGCGCCGACGCAGAACGTCGTCGTCTCCGGCACGCTGTCGGCCAAGGGCGCGCGCGCCGGCCAGACCGGCGGCACGATCGTCGTCACGGGCGAGGCGGTCACGCTCAAGGGCGCCAACATCAACGCATCGGGCACCGCCGGCGGCGGCACCGTGCTGATCGGCGGCGACACCGGCGGCGGCCATATCAATTCGGCGGTGGCGAACATCCCGCAGGCGCAATTGCAGCATTGGCCGGTCGCGATTGCGAGCATGGTCACGATCGATCAGGCGAGCTCGATCAACGTCTCGGCGACGCAGAAGGGCGACGGCGGCAAGGTCGTGGTGTGGTCGAACGGCCTCACCAGCGTCATGGGCCTGATCGCCGCGAGCGGCGGTCCGTTCGGCGGCAATGGCGGCTTCGTCGAGACCTCGGGCCACTCGGTCAACTTCGGCGGCATCCGCGTCAACACCTCGGCGCCCAACGGCCACGCCGGATTGTGGCTGGTCGATCCGACGAACCTCGTCGTCGACGCGGTCGCGGCCGCGACGATCTCGGGCAATCTCGCGAACAACAATGTCACGCTGACCACGAACGAAGACGGCGCAAGCGGCCCGGGTAACCCGGTCAGCGGCCCCGGCGACATCGTCGTCAACTCGGCAATCTCGTGGTCGAGCGGCAATACGCTGACGCTCGACGCCATACACGCAATCACGATCAACGCGCCGATTTCGGTCTTGGGCGCGGGCGGGCTCAACATGACCGCCGCCAACACGCCGGGCTTGAGCAACGTACCGCTCATCTCGTTCGGCAATGGGGCGAGTGTGCAGTTCACCGGCACGCCCAGCAGTGGCCAGTCTCTCGTCATCAACGGGCAGAGCTACACGCTGCTCTACAACATGAGCGACGTGCAGGGGATTAACGCGAACAGCAAGAGCCTTGATGGGATTTTATGCGCTGGCAAAGCCGATTGATGCCAGCGGGATCGCGAACTGGACGCCGATCGGAACGGATGGGCTGAGTAATTACTCAACGGCAACGGGTTCGTCGGCGTGTTCCAAGGGCTTGGCAATACGATTTCCAATCTCACGATCAATCTGCCGACATCAAACTATGTAGGACTTTTCGGTTATGTCGGCAACGGATCAATTCAGAACGTCGGATTAGTTGGCGGCAATATCACCGGCGGCGACGTTGTTGGCGGTCTCATTGGATACAACTCCGTCGGCACTGTCAGCCAATCTTATTCAACGGCCACAGTGCACGGCGGCACTGCCGGCGGCCTCGTGGGAATCAACTACAACGGCGTAGTTAGCCAATCCTACGCGACCGGTGCGGTGAGTGGAACCGATTATGTCGGCGGGTTGGTCGGATTTAACGGCGGCAGCGTTACGCAGTCGCACGCGACGGGAGCTGTGAGCGGCTGGAGCGTCGTGGGCGGCCTGGTCGGCGACAACAGCCTCGGCACTATCACGCAGTCCTACGCGACTGGCCAAGTGCAAGCTACCGTCGACGGCAACGTAGGTGGCCTCGTCGGAGTTAATGGCGGCGGGACCATTGCGCAGTCGTATGCAACCGGCGCGGTCAGTGGCGATGGCCAGGTGGGCGGACTTGTCGGCTCGAACAGTGGCAGCGTGATGCAGTCCTACGCCACCGGCCAAGTGCAAGGCACCGGTGGCGGCGATGATGTCGGTGGACTCGTTGGGTGGAATTACGGCGGCACGATCCGGCAGTCCTACGCGACCGGCAACGTGAGCGGGCCGCTCGATGTGGGCGGCCTCGTCGGCGACAACAGCGGTGGCACCATTACGCAGTCCTTCGCGACCGGCACCATCACGGGCACCAACACCTCGTTCAACTTCGGCGTCGGCGGGCTCGTCGGCTACATGAACGGCGGCAGCATCTCGCAGTCCTATGCGACCGGCGCCGTCAGCGCCCCGGCCTATGTGGGTGGTCTCGTCGGGTGGACTACCGGCACGATCAATCAGTCCTATTCGACCGGCGCCGTGAGCGGCTCCTCCTATGTCGGGGGCTTTGTCGGCTGGAACAACGGCACGATCTTGGCCTCGTTCTGGGATGTCTCAACCAGCGGCTTCGGCATCCACAACGGCGTCGGCAACCAGATCGACGCACCCGGCGTCTTTGGCCTCACCACCGCACAGTTCGGAAATATTTCGAGTTTCACCGCTCACGGCTGGACCTTCGGCGCCACGCCCGGTGGATCGGGCTGCGGCGAGGACAGCGGATGCTGGGTCATCGTCGACACCAACGGCTCGTTCAACAATGCCGGCGGTGCGGCCGGCGCCACGCGGCCCATGCTGCTGTCCGAATGGTCGACCAACATCACCAACGCGATAATACCATCAACTGTGTCTCTATTTGAAAGCAGAATTCTTCTTTTATTCATTTGTGGCACGTCTAAGGCACGCCGTACATACATGCCCCTACCGCCACTTATGAAAACCGGAGGCAGTTGGATTTGGCAGCAGAGCCCTCCGGTACAGATGGGTAGCTGCACGCAGAAATGACAAGGATTGTGCGTTAGCGTCATGCCAAGACGAACGGAGCCAGGATAAAGCGTCATGATGTTTTTCATGATGTTTTGGACATTGCATTTGGATATAACGAAAGTCTTCGCAAGGGAGATGAGACTTCGTTCTCATGCGGCATGTTGACAGGAGTTGGGATATCGGCATTGCCAATTTCAGTGGTGCACACATGACCTGCATGCAGGCCATGCATCATTTACAGTGGGCTGCTCTAGGGCTCTATAAGTAAATGTGGCGACTTTCACTGAAGTCCCTACTTACCTTGCGTTCTCCTAAATCGGCAGAGTGGTTCTAAGAAAGCCAAGCGGATAAGTATTCTGAGATGCTCATAATGTCTCGACTGCAAATTTATTGTTTGGCATCTATGTCCGGCAAAGTTGGGGTTGGGAAGGCGGGGTTTGCCATGGTTTCGAAGGGAAAATTCTCTCCCTTTCAGCATAGAATAGCCGTCACTTTCCGTTCTACACAAAGCGCTTCACTTGGACCAGTGAGAGGCCGTGTGATTGCGTATCGCGCCACATCATGAGATCGTGAAAACGTCGCCCGCCTTCCAGAGAACAAGGGATGCCGGTCCCGAAAAAACGTATACTGCGGAATCATCGCCGGGTTCTCACTCGCTCATCGCCCAAACGTCTTCACTCACTCTCTTGCTGGAGGTAAGACGGGATCAAATTTTTGCGAGGGCCAGGGGTCTCATCCTTGTGCTAGTCAATTTCGCACCAGGGTTGTCCAAGCTTTTTGCGAAAGCAAAATGAAAAAAATGGGCTTGTTGCTTAGCGGACCTTCGGCATGTGTTTGTGCGACCAGCTGGCTTCCGGACGGGCACAAAGCACCGAGTTCGTGCCTCCCAACTGGCCTGTTTCCCGCCGCGGTGACTCTAGTGGAAATGGACCTGTGTCGAGCCACCACTCCTGCGATAGTGAAACTGTGTAAGGACAACGTCGACGGCACACCCAATCAGGCCGGCCGGCTCGTGTCACTCCACCGCACCCGTTGGATGATCCATGGTAGAAGTGTTTACGCGACCAATCGCACTCCGTCGCGCCGGATGTGCTGGCAATGTTTCCCAATTCGACGTTGGCTTTGTACACCAAGTACTCGGTAGTTACGAGGGATCGCCTTTTTGTTCTCGTGCCGGCAGCGATAAACTAGAAGTCGGTCCGCGTGTTTGGCTGCGATTTCTCTGTGACAACACTGAGAGTTGCACTTATTTTGGTCGGTGTGATGACCTAGGTTTCCCTGGTTTCCGTGGTTTCCCGTCCCCGTTTCTCTTTTATTGGCCTTTCTCTTTCGGCTTAGATATCGCATATTGTACGACCTCCTCCTACCTAGATTTGCCTACCTGCACGCCTTCTTATATCATCGTTCCTCGTCCGGAACTGCGGTATTCCGCCTCGTGTCCGGATGCTTTGACGCCTGTCGGAGCCGCGTGTTCGCAAACGTTACTGTTCATTTCCTAAACAGGCCGTCTAGAGCATATGTCTACTACAGTGTCACTGAAACCAGATATTACCCTGTTGAGTTTGAGTCCTCTAGACTCTAGAGTTGCACTTTGGAGAACACGGTCACACCCATAGTTTGACCTGAACTACTGCACGTGTCCTAAGTCTGCGTTGGACGGATCGTTGCCAAAGACCTAGGGACTCTGGACTGTCCGAGAGTAATTTATTGGATATCGCCCACTTGAGGTAGGGACAGCGGATATCCACTGTGATTTGAACTCGACTTGTCGAATACACTTGGGCAACATAGCAGCATGTGATGATGAATTGAGATTTCGATAAGCCAGAGCGACGAGGCACTGAAGGTGCTGATGTTTGGGGACACTGCGTCAAATTCTGCGTAGTATTACCATGAACCACCACAAACTTAAAACTCGCTCGCTCTGCTGCTAGATGCCTCAACTCTCGCGTTGCTTTCATGAAACATGGCTCGCTTCCTGTCCAATCCGGCGCTTGCCTCGAACTAACACGCGAATTCCAATGAGACCGCAG
>CAVPGG010000239.1:0-14366 GCA_963703755.1 uncultured Pseudomonadota bacterium | reverse complement strand
TCCTTTGCCAGGCGGTATTGGAGTGGTTGGTTGTTGTGAATAATTGCTGCGATGTTGTAGTTGATGAATGAGTTCTGCTTGGGAGACCAGAGGTAGTTGTTGCAGATTGGAGCAGACGGTTGACGAGTAGATGTAGAACAGGGCGATTGCTAGTGCTGGACTGTCAAATCCTAACTCTTTCACCACATGGATAGGAAGAGCATAAGAGAAAGCGGGGGGTTTTCCACTACGACTGGACGCGTCTGGGCGCGAGCAGGTCATGAAAAGGAACGAGAGCTCAAATATCGGCTGTGGTTTTCACAGCGGGCATTTCCAATTTGGCGACGACGACCAGAAGCTCAACTTTTTGAGAGAGGAAGTAGGAGGAGGTGACGTCTGAAACCAGGCAGGCTAGGTTGAGAACCCAGTGCGGATACTACTCCAGCTTGAAGGCCAAATATCATTGTGGTTGATTCTCCTAATGATTTGGCATCCTTGCCCCACCTAGCCGATGGCACTACTCCTCCAGTAGTATCATTTCCATCGGAAGTGCGCCGCACTTACGTCAATTCAGTTTTGAGCCCAAAAACTCAGTCAAACTCGACGATTCGGACCACTGCACCCCCCCTGATTCAGGCCCGAGTGCGGGATTTGAAGGCAAGTGCGACACACTTCTGAGGAAAATGGTACTACTAGGGATATATTTGAACGAAGTTCTTTTGGTCTATAGACTGGATTGACTGTATAAACGCGTTTGACTAACTGAGATGACGCCTATTTTTTGCCTCTACCGTCGCTGCCCTGACAGCCTGTCAGCATCCATTTGTGTATACACAGCAATACGTAGTCTAACCAAGTAGAGGACATAATAGGTACTTGGAGTATCTCGAGGTGATTGCCCGCCTGAAGGACGCGCGCCCCGACATGGCGTTCAGCTCCGATTTCATCGTCGGCTCGCCCGGCGAGACCGAGGCGGATTTCGCCGCGACGCTCGCGATCGTCGGCACGGTCGGCTACGCGGGCGCATACTCGTTCAAGTATTCGCCGCGCCCAGGCACGCCCGCGGCGGAGCGGGCCGACCAGGTCGATGAGGCCATCAAGGTCGAGCGCTTGGCCCGCCTGCAGGCCGAGATCGATCGCCATCAGGCCGCCTTCAATGCGGGCTGTGTGGGCCGCACGCTCGACGTTCTGTTCGAGAAGCCGGGCCGGCTGCCGGGCCAGGTGGTCGGGCGCTCACCCTATCTGCAGCCCGTGAACGTGATGGCGCCGGCGGCGCTGATCGGCGAGGTGCGCGCCGTGACGATCACGCGCGCGGGCGCGAACAGCCTGTTCGGCGAGCTGGCTGCCGCCGGCGGCATCACAAGCCGCAACGGCAAAGCCCACCATCCTGGAGCCAAGCCTGGAGACCTGAGCCATTGCGAACGCGCGGATCGGACAATAGCTCGCTCATTCCCTCGTCGGCAGCGGCCGGCGACAACGCCGCGACCCAGGTCGTGCTCGCCTTCGACGACAACCGGCTCGCCTCCGTGCTGTTCGGCCAGTACGGGCAGAACCTCGCGCTGATCGAGCGGCGGCTCGGCGTCGTCGCCGACTCGCGCGGCAACCACATCACCATCGAGGGCTCGCGCGATGCCTGCGAGCAGGCGCGGCGCGTGCTCGAGGGGCTCTACGAGCGGCTCAAGCGCGGCGACGACGTTGTCTCCGGCGACGTCGAGGGCGCCATCCGCCTCGCCATCGCGCAGGGCTCACTGTTCGACTTCGACCCCGACGGCGCGCGGCAGAGCTTCGAGGAGATCAACCTGCGCAAGCGCCCGGTGCGCGCCCGCACCGCCGCTCAGGCCGGCTATATCCGGGCGCTGCGCCGCCACTCCCTCGTGTTCGGCACCGGCCCGGCCGGCACCGGCAAGACCTGGCTCGCGGTCGCGCACGCGATCGCGCTGTTCGAGCGCAAGGAGGTCGATCGCATCATCCTGTCGCGGCCGGCCGTCGAGGCGGGCGAGCGACTCGGCTTCCTGCCCGGCGACATGCGCGAGAAGGTCGATCCCTATCTGCGGCCGATCTACGACGCGCTGGGCGACCTGATGGACGCCCGCATCGTCGAGCGCGCGCTGCAGGCCGGCGAGATCGAGATCGCGCCGCTCGCCTTCATGCGCGGCCGCACGCTCACCAATGCGGCGATCATCCTCGACGAGGCGCAGAACACGACGACCATGCAGATGAAGATGTTCCTCACCCGACTCGGCGAGAACAGCCGCATGATCGTCACCGGCGATCCGAGCCAGGTCGATCTCCCGCCCGGCCAGGCGTCGGGGCTTGCCGAGGCGGTGCGTCTACTCGCCGGCGTCGAGGGCATCGGTCACTCCACGTTCACGGCCGCCGACGTGATCCGCCACGAGCTCGTCGCCCGCATCGTCGCCGCCTACGACAATGCGGCGGTGCGCAAGCGCGAGAGCAAGGAATGACGCGGCGCGCCGCGCGCGGGCCGGCGATCGACATCGTCATCGCATCGGCCCGCTGGTGCAAGACGCCGCACGCGGCGCGGCTGGTGCGGCGCGTCGATCAGGTCCGCGGCACCGGCGCGCGCCGGCGAGGCCGAGCTCTCCGTGATTCTGACCCACGACCGCGCGATCGGCGCGCTCAACCGGCAATGGCGCGGACACGACAAGCCGACCAACGTGCTGTCGTTCCCGGCGCCCGCCGCGCGACGCGGCGTCGCGCATCACCTCGGCGACATCGTGATCGCGTACGAGACTACCGCGAAGGAAGCGCGCGCCGAAGGCAAACCGTTCGACCATCACCTCGCCCATTTGGCGCTGCATGGCTTTCTCCATCTTTTGGGCTACGATCACGAATTGCATAGGCAAGCCGAGGCAATGGAACGACGCGAGCGGCTGATCCTGGCGCGGCTCGGCGTTCCCGATCCCTACGCCGCCCGCGGCGCCGCCGTCTGACCCGCAATTCCGCCCCTCGATTCCCATGGCCGAGAGCGACGCGCCGAAAACCAGCGAGACCGCCGAGGCGGCAGGCGAGACGCGCAACCTGCCCGTCCTCGTGCCGCCCGCGGGCGAGCCCGCGGACGCGAACGAGCGCTGGTTCGTGCGCGTCCTGCGCGCCGTGTTCGGCTGGAAGACCGGATCGATCCGCTCCGACCTCAAGGTGGTGCTGGAGGCGGGCGGGCCCGGCGATACCGGCTTCTCGCCGGAAGAAAGCACGATGCTCCAGAACATCCTCGCGCTGCGCGAGCGCCGCATCGCGCACGTGATGGTGCCGCGCGCCGACATCGTCGCGGTGCAGGAAGAGATCGCGCTCGCCGAGCTGATCAAGGTGTTCGAGACCGCCGCGCATTCGCGCCTCGTCGTCTACAAGGACACGCTCGACGATCCGACCGGCATGGTGCACATCCGCGACCTCGTCGCCTTCATGACGGCGCGCGCGACCGTCGACGCGGAGAAGAACACGCGGCGCAAGCGGCCGCTGCCCGCCGGCCTCGACCTGCGCGCGCTCGACCTATCGCTCGCGCTCTCGTCCGCCAGGATCCTGCGCCCGATCCTGTTCGTTCCGCCCTCGATGCCGGCGATCGACCTGCTCGCCAAGATGCAGGCGACTCGCATCCACCTCGCGCTGGTGATCGACGAATACGGCGGCACCGACGGCCTCGTCTCGATCGAGGATCTGGTCGAGCTGATCGTCGGCGACATCGAGGACGAGCACGACGAGCGCGGCGAGCACCGCGTTGCCCGCCAGCCGGACGGCTCGTATCCTCGCCGACGCGCGCGCGAGCCTTGAGGAGGTGGTCGCGCTGGTCGGGCCTGAGTTCGACGTGGGCGAGGCGACCGAGGAGGTCAACACGCTCGGTGGCTATCTCGCGACCCGCATCGGCCGCGTGCCGGTGCGCGGCGAGCTGGTGCCCGGTCCTGGGCCTTTCGAGATCGAGGTGCTCGACGCCGATCCGCGCCGCGTCAAGCGCGTGCGCATCCACCGCAGCCGCCAGCCGGCCGCGCGCGACGGCATTCGTCCGGCGCGTGCCGTGGCCGCGACGCTCGCGCCCGCCGCTCCACCGACGGCTTCGCCCGCGCAGCCGGCAACCGCGTCCACCGATCCCAAGCCCCCGCCCGATCCGTGAATTTCACCCGCATCGCCCAACCGATCGTGCTCGCCTGGGGCGTTCGCCGGGCGCTGATCGCGTTCCTGGCCGGCGCGGCCTCGACGGTCGCGCTTGCGCCGATCGATTTCTGGCCCGCGATGTTCGTCACCGTCCCGGTCGCCGTGTGGCTCCTCGACGGCGCCACGGCCGGCCGCTGGGGCGGCGCCGCGTCGGCGGCCGTGACGGGATGGTGGTTCGGCTTCGGTTATTTCCTCGCTGGCCTCTACTGGATCGGACTTGCGTTCCTGGTCGATGTCGACGCCAAGGATTTTCGCTTGCTGATGCCGATCGCCGTGGTCGGGCTGCCGGCCTACCTCGCGCTCTACACCGCGCTCGGCTTCGCGGTTGCCCGTCTGTTGTGGACGCGCGGCGCCGCGCGGATTCTTACGCTCGCGGCAGCGCTGACCGTCGCCGAATGGCTGCGCGGCCATCTGCTCACCGGCTTTCCCTGGAACCTTTTCGGCTACGCGCTGACGACGCCGCTCGCTTTTGCGCAGTGCACCGCGCTGTTCGGTGTCTGGGGCCTCACGTTCATCGCGATCGTGGTCTTCGCCTCGCCGGCCACCCTCGCCGACGAGCGTACCGACACGCGCAGACCCTGGCTCGCGCCGATTTGCGCGCTCGTCGTGCTCGCCGCGGTCGCCATCTACGGCGTGGTTCGCCTCGCGACCACGCCGACCGCCTATGTCGACGGCGTGCGGCTGCGCATCATGCAGCCCAACGTGCCGCAGGACGAGAAGTTCAGCTACGCCAACAAGGCGCAGGTGATGCAGCACTATCTCGCGCTGTCCGACCGCGCGACCGGGCCCAACTCGTCCGGCGTCGGCTCGGTGACGCACCTGATCTGGCCCGAATCGGCGTTCCCGTTCTTTCTGACGCGCGAGCCCGACGCGCTCGCGCAGATCGCGGCGCTGCTGCATGGCGGGCCGGTGCTCATCACCGGCGCGGCGCGCGCCGCCGATCTCGCCCCGACGACCCGCGACATGCACGCCTACAACTCGGTCTACGTGATCGACCGCGACGGCTCGATCCTGTCGGTCTACGACAAGGTGCATCTGGTGCCGTTCGGCGAATATCTCCCGTTCCAGCGCGTTCTCGAGCGCCTCGGGCTGCGTCAGCTCACCCGGTTGCAGGGCGGCTTCCTCGCCGGCGACCGCCGCCGCCTGCTGGCGCCGCCGCGCGCGCCCAAATTCGTGCCGCTCATCTGCTACGAGATCATCTTTCCGCAAACCGTCCTGCCGCCCGGTGAGCGGCCGGGCTGGATGCTCAACCTCACCAACGATGCCTGGTTCGGGACGAGTGCCGGCCCCTACCAGCATCTCCAGGAGGCACGCGTGCGGGCAATCGAGGAGGGCCTCCCGCTGGTGCGCGCCGCCAATACGGGCATCTCGGCGGTGGTCGATCCGGCCGGCCGCATCATCAACGCGCTGCCGCTCGGCAGCGAAGGAATCCTGGACTCGGCGCTGCCCCAGCCGCTCGATCCGACCTGGTATTCGCGCCTCGGCGATGCGCCGCTGGCCCTGCTCGTGGCCGGTCTTCTGCTCGTTGCGGGGGCACGCCGTCTGCGGCAGTAGTCGCGAGTTTATCGCATAGAAGACATGCAATTCTTCTGAATTTCAATATGACCATTGATTTGCAAATAGAAATACTCGATTTCTCATAAAGTGTAGAATTTCATTACCTTGGGTCAAGTCTTCGTAGTAGCAAATTGCCGCAGACTGAGATTTATTTGGCAATGCTATAGGGGTCTGCCAATCCACGACTATTCTCACCTGTCATCTTGCCCCTCGCAGAAAATACGGGTCACTATGTCTAATGGGCGATACATCGCCGTTATGGCTGAGGAGCTAGTTTATGGCCAAAAAGGCCCCCAATCCGATCGATAAACACGTTGGGAGCCGGGTGCGTATGCGTCGCATGATGTTGTCGATGAGCCAGGAGAAGCTCGGCGACGCTTTGGACCTTACGTTCCAGCAGGTACAAAAGTACGAGAAGGGAACCAATCGCATCGGCGCGAGCCGGCTGCAGCAGATCTCGAACATCCTGCAGGTACCGGTCGCCTTCTTCTTCGAAGGCGCGCCCGATATGCCGGGCCGCGTCCCGGTCGGCAAGGAGGCGCCGTCCCCGGCCTACGTATCGGAGTTCCTCGCCACGTCCGACGGACTTGCCCTGACCAAGGCCTTCATGCGGATCGGCGATCCCAAGCTGCGCCGGCGCATCGTCGACCTCGTCGAGCAGATCGCCGGCGACGACGAAACCTGACCGGAATTGGGCCAAATCCTCGGGTTTCTGCCCACGATGCCCACACCTTGACCGCGGTTCGCGACACTGCAAGAACCACCGCCACATCAAGGGTGACGCGGAAAAATCCGCGTCTTGCGGGGAGTGATCACCGGTGTCGCGCGCAAGCTATCTGTTCACCAGCGAGTCCGTTTCCGAAGGTCATCCCGACAAGGTCTGCGACCGCATCTCGGACGAGATCGTGGACGCCTTCTTCGACCAGGCGACCCGTCATGGCTGGGATGCGCGCAACGTTCGCGTCGCCTGCGAGACGCTGTGCACCACCAACCGCGTCGTGATCGCGGGCGAGACGCGCGGACCCGCGACCATCACCCGGGACTACGTCGCGCACATCGCGCGGCTCGCCGTCAAGGACATCGGCTACGAGCAGGCCGGCTTCCACTGGGAGAAGGCCAAGGTCGAGGTGCATCTGCACGCCCAGTCGACCGATATCGCGCAGGGCGTCGACGCGGCCGGCAACAAGGACGAGGGCGCCGGCGACCAGGGCATCATGTTCGGCTATGCGTGCCGCGAGACGCCGGAGCTGATGCCGGCGCCGATCTATTACGCGCACAAGATCCTCAAGGTGATGGCGGACGCACGCCGCGGCGGCGAGACCAAGGCGCTCGGGCCCGACGCCAAGAGCCAGGTCACGATCCGCTACGAGGAGGGCAAGCCGGTCGAGGTCACCCAGATCGTGGTCTCGACCCAGCATCTCGACGAGAATCTGTCCTCGCACGACATCAAGGCGATCGTGGAGCCCTACGTGCTCAAGGCGCTGCCGTCGGGCTGGGTCAACAAGCAGACGGTGTGGCACGTCAACCCGACCGGCAAGTTCGTGATCGGCGGGCCGGACGGCGACTGCGGCCTCACGGGGCGCAAGATCATCGTCGACACCTACGGCGGCGCGGCCCCGCACGGCGGCGGCGCCTTCTCGGGCAAGGACCCGAGCAAGGTCGACCGCTCGGCCGCCTACGCGGCGCGCTATCTCGCCAAGAACGTCGTCGCCGCGGGCCTCGCGGACCGCTGCACCATCCAGATTTCCTACGCGATCGGCGTCGCCAAGCCGCTGTCGATCTATGTCGACCTGCAGGGCACCGGCAAGGTCGCAGAGGCGAAGATCGAGAAGGCGCTCGGCGAGGTCATGGACCTCACGCCGCGCGGCATTCGCGAGCACCTCAAGCTCAACCGGCCGATCTATGCGCGCACCTCGGCCTACGGCCATTTCGGCCGGGCGCCCGACGCGGACGGCGGTTTCTCGTGGGAGAAGACCGACCTCGCCGACGCGCTGCGCAGCGCGGTCAGCTGAGCGAGGCCACGGAACGATCGCGCGGCGGCGCCTTCTTCGGCAGGCGCAAGGGCCATCCACTGCGGCCGCATCAGGCCGCGCTGATGGAGAGCCTGCTGCCGCGGCTTGCGGTCGACCTCGGCGCGCCATCGCCCGCGCCGCTCGCGGCACTGTTCCGGCATGCGCCCGATGATGTCTGCCTCGAGATCGGCTTCGGCGGCGGCGAGCACCTCGCGGCGCAGGCGGCCGCGCATCCCGGCACGGGCTTCATCGGCTGCGAGCCATTCATCAACGGCATGGCGAAGGCGCTGGCGCTGATCGAAACGCGGAACCTCGCCAACGTCCGCCTGCATTTCGGCGATGCCAGCGACCTCCTCGCCTGGCTGCCCGCCGCCTCGCTCGCCCGCGTCGATCTGCTCTATCCGGATCCCTGGCCCAAGCGCCGGCATTGGAAGCGCCGCTTCGTGCAGGCGGCGCGCATCGCGGAACTTGCCCGCGTGTTGCGGCCGGGCGGCGTCTTTCGCTTCGCCACCGATTGGCCGGATTATGCGGCCTGGACGCTGGAGCGGCTGCTGCGCTCGCCGTCGTTTGCATGGACCGCGGAGCGCGCGGATGATTGGCGCGAGCCATGGCCGGGCTTTACGCGCACGCGTTACGAGGCCAAGGCCGTGCAGGCCGGCCGGGCGCCGTGCTACCTAGTGTTCCGGCGCCTCGGGTGAGGAGCGAAAAAAGTCCCCAGACCCTTGCGCGCACGCGATTATTCGCTATATTCCGCGTGTCCGTATTGGACATCTCATAACGGTCGGATGTGATCCGAACGGTTTTGTGAGAGTGGGCCCCGCCCGGGACCCGCTCTTTTTTGTTACCCGCGCGCCCCGCGATCATCGCGACGCGCGCCCCCGGGCAGAGAACACTTAACGACGCGCATGACCGAGACGACCCACGCGGGTGGAAGCACGGGCGAAGGCATGGAGCCGCGGCTGATCGCCGAGACCGGCACGGCGGCGCGCGTCGCCGCGATTGTCGAGCCGGCGCTCGCCGCGCTGGGCTTCCGGCTGGTGCGCGTGCACATCTCCGGCGCCGACGGCTGCACCGTCCAGGTCATGGCGGAGCGGCCGGACGGCAAGTTCGAGGTCGAGGACTGCGAGGCGGCCTCGCGCATGCTCTCGCCGCTGCTCGACGAGGCCGATCCAATCGACCGCGCCTACCGGCTCGAGATCTCGTCACCCGGGATCGACCGGCCGCTGGTGCGGCGGTCCGATTTCGAGCGATATGCCGGCCACGTCGTGAAGGTCGAGATGACGGCGCCGGTCGACGGCCGCAAGCGGTTCCGCGGCACGCTGCTCGGCACCCAGGGCGACGCCGTCCGCATCCGCGGCGAGGATGCCAAGACCGAAACGAAGACGGACACGAAGACCGAGGCGACGACCGACGCGCCGACCGATCCGGTCGAGACGCTGCTGCCGATCGACGACATGGCCGAGGCCAAGCTGGCCTTGACCAATGCGCTCGTCACCGAGGCGCTGCGCCGCGCCAAGGCCGAGGAACGCGAGATGCGCGACGACGCGCGCGAGACCCGGCGCGCGATGCGCCGCGCGCGCCGTCATCGCGACGCCCGACCGACCAACGAATCCCGCCGCCCGTCCGGACCCCGGCGCGCGGCCAATACCGAGGGAGAATGACCCATGGCCGTCAGTGCCAACAGGCTCGAGCTCTTGCAGATCGCCGACGCGGTCGCGCGCGAGAAGTCGATCGACCGCGGCATCGTGATCGCCGCGATGGAGGACGCCATCGCCAAGGCGGCGCGCTCGCGCTACGGCAGCGAGACCGAGGTGCGCGCCGAGATCGACCCGAAGAAGGGCGAGCTGCGCCTGTCGCGCCACATGCTGGTGGTCGAGGCGGTGGAGAACCCGGCGAACCAGATCGGCCTCGAGGACGCGCGCCGGCACAATCCGGCGGCGCAGATCGGCGACGTGATCGCCGACACGCTGCCGCCGCTTGAATATGGCCGTATCGCCGCGCAGTCGGCGAAGCAGGTGATCGTGCAGAAGGTGCGCGAGGCCGAGCGCGACCGGCAGTACCAGGAATACAAGGACCGCATCGGCGACATCGTCAACGGCATCGTCAAGCGGGTCGAGTACGGCAACGTGGTGGTCGATCTCGGCCGCGGCGAGGCGATCGTGCGGCGCGACGAGATGCTGCCGCGCGAGCAGTTCCGCAACGGCGACCGCATCCGCGCCTATATCTACGACGTGCGGCGCGAGCCGCGCGGGCCGCAGATCTTCCTGTCGCGCACGCATCCGCAGTTCATGGCGAAGCTGTTCGCGCAGGAGGTGCCAGAGATCTATGACGGCATCGTCGAGGTGAAGGCGGTGGCGCGCGATCCGGGCTCGCGCGCCAAGATCGCGGTGATCTCGCGCGATTCATCGGTCGATCCGGTCGGCGCCTGCGTCGGCATGCGCGGCTCGCGCGTGCAGGCGGTGGTGAACGAGCTGCAGGGCGAGAAGATCGACATCATCCCGTGGTCGCCCGACATCGCAACCTTCGTGGTCAACGCGCTCGCGCCCGCCGAGGTCGCGAAAGTCGTGCTCGACGAGGACAAGGAGCGCATCGCGGTCGTCGTCCCCGACCAGCAGCTGTCGCTCGCGATCGGCCGGCGCGGCCAGAACGTGCGCCTCGCCTCGCAGCTCACCGGCTGGGACATCGATATCCTGACCGAGCAGGAGGAATCCGAGCGCCGCCAGGCCGAGTTCGAGAAGCGCTCGAAGATGTTCATGGAATCGCTCAACGTCGACGAGGTGGTCGGACAATTGCTCGCCTCGGAAGGCTTCGGCTCGGTCGAGGAGCTCGCCGCGGTCGAGACGAAGGAGATCGCCTCGATCGAGGGCTTCGACGAGGAGACGGCGGGCGAGCTGCAGACGCGCGCGCGCGACTACCTCGCGCAGATCGAGGCCGAGTACGACGAGAAGCGCAAGGCGCTCGGCGTCGCCGACGAGGTCAAGGAGGTGCCGGGCATCACCACCAGGATGCTGGTCGCGCTCGGCGAGAACGGCGTCAAGACGGTCGAGGATCTCGCCGGCTGCGCGACCGACGATCTCGCGGGCTGGAGCGAGCGCAAGGACGGCGAGACGACGCACAATGCGGGCTTCCTCGACGGCTTCGAGCTCACGCGTGAGGAATGCGAGGCCGTGATCATGCAGGCGCGGCTCAAGGCCGGCTGGATCACCGAGGCCGATCTCGCGCCGCCCCCGCCCGCGGAAGCGCCGGCCGAGGCCGACGCGCCGGCGGCCGAGTGACACAAGGAACCACAATGCTCGCGCAACCGGAACAGCATTCCGGCCCCGCCGATCTCGATGCCGGTCCGCGCCGCGCGGCCGGCAGCGAGCGGCTGTGCGTCGTGACACGCGAGGTCAAGCCGCCCGACGACATGATCCGCTTCGTCGTCGCGCCCGACCGCAGCGTCGTGGCCGATCTCAAGCGCAAGCTGCCGGGCCGCGGCGTCTGGGTGACGGCGCGGCGCGACTGCCTTGCGGCCGCCGCCAAGCGCGGCGTCTTCGCGCGCGCGTTCAAGGCCGACGTGACGGTCGCGCCCGACCTGCCCGACGCGGTGGAGCACCTGCTCGAGCGATCGCTGCTCGATGCGCTTGGCGTCGCCCGCAAGGCGCGCCAGGTCATCACCGGCTATGCCAAGGTCGAGGCCGCGGCCGAGGAGGCCGTGGCGGTCGCGTTCCTGCAGGCGAGCGACGCCGGCCCCGAGGGGGTGCGCCAAGTCATGGCCGCAATCCGGCGGGGATACGCCGAGCAAGCCGCAAATATCGTGATTATCCGGGCGTTTACGTCGACCCAATTGGATTTGGCACTTGCCCGTCCAAATGTGATACATGCAGCGCTGCTTGCCGGCCGCGCCACCGATACGGTGATGGCGCGCTGGCGGATTCTTGCGCGCGTTCGGATGGTTGAACCTAACCGCGCGCACGCTATTAGACCGGAACAAGAGGCTCCAGGTACGGGATCGGAATGACTGAGACGAAACACCCCGGCGAGAAACTGACGGTCGCCCCGGCGAAGGTAACGCTGTCGCTCAAGCGTTCCGGCGTCGAGCAAGGCGTCGTGAAGCAGAGCTTCAGCCATGGCCGCACCAAGGCGGTCGTGGTCGAGAAGGTCAAGAGCCGCCGGCCCGAGATCAGGGGTGAGCCTGCGCCCGCGGCCGCCCCGGCGGCGGGCTCGGCTGCCGTGTCCTTGCGCAAGGGCCTCGCGCCGGCGCGTGGGAGCGCTGCTGCGCCTGCGCCCACTCCGACCCCCGCGGCGCCGCCGCCCGCCCCCAAGCGCAGCGGCGGCCTGGTCCTGGAGAGGTTGACCGCCGAGGAATTGGCGGCCCGCGCGAGCGCGCTCGGAAGCGCCAAGGAACGCGAGGCGGAGGAGCGCCGCATCGCCGAGGCCGAGGCGCGCCGCCGCAGCGAGCTCGAGAACGCCGAGCAAGGCGAGCGCAAGGCTGCCGAGGCGCGCAAGCGCGAGGAAGACGAGCGCCGCCGCCATGATGAAGAAGCAAAGGCGAGGGCCGAGCGCGAGGCGGAAAAGCGCTTCGGCGAGGGCGACAAGAAGACGGCAAAACCCGCCGATGCGGCCGCCAAGGCCAAGGTCGGCGGCCTGCCGCTGAAGCTGCGCAACGCTCCGGAGACCGAGGAGGACGAGGGTCCGCGCACCAGCCGGCGCGGCGGCCCGGCGCGGCCCGCGACACCGCCGCGGCCGACGCGCACCCCCGCCGGCGCCGAAAAGCGCCGCGGCCGCCTGACGGTCGTCACCGCGCTCGACGCGGGCGAGGTGCGCGAGCGTTCGGTCGCCGCGTTCCGCCGCCGCGTGCAGCGCCTCAACCGCGCCGGCGCCAACGAACCCAAGGAGAAGCTCGTTCGCGAAGTCACGATTCCCGAGACGATCACGATCCAGGAGCTCGCCGGCCGCATGGCGGAGCGCGCGGTCGACGTGATCCGCCTCCTGATGAAGCAGGGCCAGATGCTGAAGATCACCGACGTGATCGACGCGGACACCGCCCAGCTCGTCGCCGAGGAGCTCGGCCACACCGTCAAGCGCGTGGCCGCCGCCGACGTCGAGGAAGGCCTGTTCGACATGGCCGACAATCCGGAGGACCTGCAGCCGCGTCCCCCGGTCGTGACCATCATGGGCCATGTCGACCACGGCAAGACCTCGCTGCTCGATGCCATCCGCAGCACCCACGTCACCGAGGGCGAGGCGGGCGGCATCACCCAGCACATCGGCGCCTACCAGGTGACGGCGCCCTCGGGTGCCGAGATCACCTTCATCGACACGCCCGGCCATGCCGCCTTCACGGCGATGCGTGCGCGCGGCGCCAAGGTGACCGACATCGTGGTGCTGGTGGTCGCGGCCGACGACGGCGTCATGCCGCAGACCGTCGAGGCGATCCAGCACGCCAAGGCCGCCAAGGTGCCGATGATCGTTGCCATCAACAAGATCGACAAGGCGGACGCCAAGCCGGACCGCGTGCGCACCGAGCTCCTGCAGCACGAGGTGCAGGTCGAGTCGCTGGGCGGCGAGGTCCTCGACGTTGAGGTGTCGGCCACCAAGAAGACCAATCTCGACCGGCTGCTCGAGACCATCGGCCTGCAGGCCGAGTTGCTCGACCTCAAGGCCAATCCGTTCCGTCCGGCGGAAGGCACCGTGATCGAGGCGAAGCTCGACCGCGGCCGCGGCCCGGTCGCGACCGTGCTGATCCAGCGCGGCACGCTGCATGTCGGCGACATCGTCGTGGCCGGCGCCGAATGGGGCCGTGTGCGCGCGCTCGTCTCCGACACCGGCGATTCGATCGAGCTGGCCGGGCCTTCGGTCCCGGTCGAGGTCCTCGGCTTCAGCGGCACGCCGGAGGCGGGCGACCGCCTCGCGGTGGTCGAGAGCGAGGCCCGCGCCCGCGAGGTCTCGGACTACCGCGCGCGCGAGAAGCGCGAGAAGCAGGCGGCGCGCGCGACCGGCATGCGCGGCTCGCTCGAGCAGATGATGAGCCAGCTCAAGACCGACGGGCGCAAGGAATTCCCGCTCGTGATCAAGGGCGACGTGCAGGGCTCGGTCGAGGCGATCGTCGGCGCGCTCGACAAGCTGGGGACGCCCGAGGTCACGGCGCGCATCCTCTATGCGGGCGTCGGCGGCATCACCGAGTTGGACGTGACCTCTCGCCGAGGCCTCGGGCGCCGCCATCATCGGCTTCAACGTGCGCGCCCACAAGGAAGCGCGCGAGGCGGCCGAGCGCACCGGCATCGAGATTCGTTACTACAACATCATCTACAACCTGGTCGACGACGTGAAGAAGGCGATGTCCGGCCTGCTCGCGCCGACGCTGCGCGAGACCATGCTGGGCAACGCGATCATCCTCGAGGTGTTCAACATCTCGAAGGTCGGCAAGGTGGCGGGCTGCCGCGTCACCGACGGCACCGTCGAGCGCGGTGCCAACGTGCGTCTCATCCGCGACAACGTCGTCATCCATGAGGGCAAGCTCTCGCAGCTCAAGCGCTTCAAGGACGACGCCAGGGAAGTCACCGCCGGCCAGGAATGCGGCATGGCCTTCGAGAGCTACCAGGATATGCGCGCGGCCGACGTCATCGAGTGCTACCGGGTGGAGGAGATTCAACGCTCGCTCTAAGTCCGAAA
>CAVPGG010000238.1:0-8991 GCA_963703755.1 uncultured Pseudomonadota bacterium | reverse complement strand
CGCGGCCGGCAGGAACGCCGCGCTGTTGTAGACGGGCAGCAGCACGGACACCGAAGGTCCCGACATCGACCGCCGCTCCCGCTAGCGCGTGATCCCGACGCGCGCGGCGCCGGACGCGATTGCCTGCATCCCGTTTCGCCAATAGGCGAATTGGCAAGCGCGCACAAGCACGTTTCACCCGCTATTGGCCTACGCCAGATGTCACATTGGCTGCCACTGTCCATTCCTGAAAATCATCCGCTGCCCGGTCTGTGGATTTGTTGCCGTTGCGCCTTCGGCATAGGGCGCATTCGCGGCGGTCCGGCTCGGCAGCGCGGCTGTCCCGGCAACCGGCGCCAGCACGTACTGCCGCTGCACTGGATCCCACATCATCAGCACTTCGCCGCCGCCCGGCTGCCGCAACCTGACGGTCTGCGGTGCCTGCCGCCGGCTGTTGGCGTCCGCCGCGCTCGCGGCGGCGGCCTGAAGGCCTCTGCCGAGACCGCCCGTCATCGTGGCGCCGCCGAATGCCATCAGCATCGAGGAATTGTCGCGTAGTGATTGGGCAAGCCGCGACAGAAAATCGCTGCCCGACGCGTCGGCCATCGGGGCTACCCCGCCCGTGCCCTGCTCTCCCGCCGAAGCAGCGGACGGCGTTACGTCGGCTGAAGCCGGCGCCGCCGGCGCGTTGGGGGCGAGCGCAACGCCAAACCGTGGCGCGATCGGCGGCCAGGTCGGAGCGGTCGGCAGGAAGGTCGGCGGCGCGCCGGCCGCGCCGGATGTAGCGTCCAGCTGACCCATGCCACCGGGGAGCGACCCATTGGAGGAATCGTCATAGAGGCCGCCGAGAAGCCCGCTTCCGGCCCTCGCCAAATAGGCGTCGAGAATGCCCATCGTCATCGTCCTCCAAAGAGCTTGCCAAGAATGCCGGAGAATTCGGCCGCCTTGCCGTAATCCACCATCTTGACGCCGTTGACCTCGCGCACCGCGTCAGGCCGGCGCCGCTCGACGTCCTGCGCCAGCAGCCCGATGCGCGGCTTCGAATCGCCCACATAGTTGAACGCGTACACTGGCGTGCCGTCATGAAGCGCGCCGACTTTGACCTTGTTGCGCTTCACGCGGGCGTCGGACGGCATGAACTTCGCCGCCAGCGCCGCGCCGCCGAGCAGGCCGCCGACGAGCTGCTGCCAGGCCGGCACCTGCGTCTGCGACGTCGAGCTGCCGCTGCTCGACGTGCTGCCGAACTGCTGCGCCAGCGGGTCCGCGATGCCGGCGATCTGCGACAGGTTCTGCAGCGGGATGCCGAACTGCTGTTGGCCGATGCTCAGCATCTGATTGGGCCCATAGTTCTGCGCCGCGAGCGCCGCGTTGGCGGCGTTGATGCCGGCCTGCTGGTTGGCCAAATTTGTCTGCTGCAGCCCCGAAAGCCCCGCAGCCGTGGTGCCGGCGGCGCCGTAGAGCGTATTGGCGGCGTTGAGCCCCTGCTGCTGCGCGCTCGCGAGCAACGGCGCCGCGCCCTGCGCGATACCGCGCGCGATCGCCTGCGAATTGTCCGGCGACAGATCGCGGCCGGCGGCAGCGAACTGCTGGTTGACGCTGTTGGTGACATCGTTCGACAGCACGCCGAGCTGCTGCGCGAGCACCGGGTTCTGCGTCGGGTCGGCCATGGCGCCGCTCGCCCACGGCGTAAGCTGCGCCTTGCAGCGTACCATACGCATTGGTGAGGTAGCCGCCGAGATTTTGCCGGCCGCCGCCGGCGAGCAGCGTGCTCGCCGTGTTGCCGATCGCTGGCGCGTAAGGGTTGCCGGCCTGCGCATTGGCGGTGAGCTGGGCGAAGGCCGCCTGCTCGTCGGGCGAGAGGCCGGCATTGCCGACGCTCCCGCCGAGCTGGCCGAGAATGCCGTTGAGAATCGGCGTCGTGGCGGACCACGGCGTCGTCTGCGACTGCTGCTGCTGGTTGGTGACCTGGGTGGGTGAGCCGCCCATGCGACACTCCTTTTGGTTTTGCGCCGTTACGGCGCCTTTTCGATGATGACGCGTTCGATCCGGTAGCCGGCAGGACGCGCGCCCAGCCTTTGCGGCCGCACACGCGCATGCGGGTGCAGCCCTCGGCGGCGGCGTAGCGCTCGAGGCTGCCGATGAGGCGGCGAAAGCGCGCGAGACCTTTGCCGCCGCAGGCCACGATGGTGCAGAGCTTCTCGCCGCCGACAGCGGCGAGCTCGGTCACGGTCGCGGCGAGAATTTCCTCGCCGTCCCACACGAGCCAGAGCAGCGCGGCGCCCGAGCGCACGTTGCGCTCCACATCCGCGATCTCGCCCAGGCGGCCGCGCCGCATCGCCGCGCCGATCCACGGCGCGACATGCGGCCAGACCCCGTGCACGCGCGCCGGGTCGACGCAGACGAGCACCGGCGCGCCGGCGGCAGGCGGCGTCGACATGCAGGGCCTCGCGGATGACGATCAGTGAGGAAACACGCCGGCCGCAGCGGCCGCGTCACATGAAAATGCCGACCGCAGGAATGAATCCCGAGATCGGCGCGCAATTCGACGTGTCCCATTTCGCCAATAAGGCAAATGGCCCACCGGGGCAAGAACGAAATCGCGACCGCAATCGCGGATTGCGTCAGCTTTTTTACTGCGGCGTGATTCGCCGGTGCGCGGCGCCTGCCCCATGCCCAATCGACGCCGAATAGACGGACGCCGGAACGCAAGCGCACAGCGCCCGGGACGCCCAGCGCAGGTCTTCGCCGCAGTCTTCGCCGCAGGCCTATGCGGCGTCAAAATCCCTTGAGGACATCGTCCATGTACTGCTCGGTGAGCTTCGCGGAGGCGCCGGCCGTGACGAAAAACACCAGCCCCTTGTCGATGTCCCCACAGTAGATCTGAACCGTGTATTGACCGCGTATCCCGTGACGCGCATTCTCGGTCGTCCCCGGCACGTCAAAGCCGGCTCGACGGATCGCGCGGTTGGCATGGTCAAGGCACTCAGCCTTCGACAACTCGGTGTTTTTGGTTTGGACCGTTATGAACGTCTGCGCGTAGGCAACGCCCACGAGGCTCAGAGCGGCACAAATCGCAACGGTAACGAAGCGTGGCATGGCATCCCCCGTTCATCGCCCGGTTGGGCGATCGTTCGACATTGCTACGTTAATTCGGGCAACGGGCCTCGGCAATCGGTGATCGCGGGGGAGCCGCCACGGGGCGGCGTCGACATGCAGGGCCTCGCGGATGACGATCTGTGAGGAAACACGCGGGCCGCGGCGGCGGCGTGACATGAAAACGCCGACCGCGGAAATGCATCCCGAGATCGGCGCACAATTCGACGTGTCCCATTTCGCCAATAAAGCAAATGACGCATAGAGGCAAGAAAGAAGATCGCGGCGGCGACCCCGATTGCAAAACTTTTTCTTCTGGATTCCCGCGAAAATGTTCTTTGCCGCGGTACGCGCAGGCGTGGCAGGGCGGCACATCGGCGAGCACCGGCTCATGCGTTCGGCCTAAAGCCGGCGGACACCGCCGGCCGCGAAGACGTGGCCGCGCGGGGCAACGTCGAGACGTATGAAGCGAGCGAGAAATTTCCCGTCGTCGTCTCGGACGATCCAGTGTTCCGTGGCGTCGATCCGGGTGCGAGGCACCTCCAGGCCAGCCGATCTCCGAGCATCGCGCCCGCCGTCTACTGCATCAGCCAGGCTACGCACTCGTTGAGCCACGATCTGGCTGGTATCGGCGTCTCCGTCTCCGGTATCCTCGTTAGTTCCTTTCTCTTTTTCTTCGAGAAACGGGGCTTTCCGGGCGTCCCGGTTGCTGCCGCTTCCTCCTTCGAATTGTGCGCGTCGGCCGACCCGTAAACGCTTCGGCGTTGACAGTCCGGGCAGGACACGGAAAAGACCGCCGGCAGGCGCGGCGTCGCCAGCGGAATCTTGCACGCGCAGGTCGGACAGGTGACGCACGAATCGAACTTGGCGTCGTTTCTCCTGCGATCGTTCCGGAAACTTACCACGATGGCCTTCTTTCACACGAACGCTTCGCTCCGGCGAGCATGCATCTAGTCGCAACAAGATGGGCTTGATCGAGCAGGTCCTGGGCGAACGCCGTCCGCTACCACCGCGCCCGGGAGCCGGACGGGCTCGCGCGTGGGACCTGCGCATTGCATATGGCCATTCGATCGGATGAGTGCCAGCGCCGGAGTTGGTCGATTTCGACCAATACTGCACTCCGCGGCCGCAAACTCCGAACATAGATAATGTCGAACTATTGATGTGGCAGCCAGCATCCGCGAGCACGGGTTGGCGCGCCGCGGCACTTGGTGTTCACGGGCGCCCGGGGTAGCCTCGGCCAGGTGCCGCCCTCGCCCGCACGTTCGAGGCGGCGAACCCGCCACGAGGTGATCCATGCTCGAACTGCGCCCGAGCTGCGAATGCTGCGACAAGGACCTGCCGCCGTCGGCGACGGACGCGATGATCTGCACCTTCGAATGCACGTTCTGCCGCGACTGTGTAGAGAACCGCCTGCATGGCGTCTGCCCGAACTGCGGCGGCAATTTCGCGCCGCGGCCGATCCGCCCGGCATCGAAGCTGGCAAAGAATCCACCATCGACGCGCCGCGTCTTCCGCCCGGAAGGCTGCGGCCAGCCCGCATGGCCGAGCTGACGTTAGGACCTGTGCGCGTCGCCGCGACGCGTCGCCGCAAACGCCCCTTCGACAGGCCTGCTCTCGTGCGGTCCCGCTCGCAACCTTTTCACCCGGAGTCTCCTCAGTGAAAACCTACAAAATCGCCGCCATCCCGGGCGACGGCATCGGCACTGAAGTCGTCGCGGCCGGCGTCGAAGCGATGAACGCGCTCGCCCAGCGCGACGGAAGCCTCGCGTTCAAGTTCGACCACTTCGACTGGGGCGGCGAATACTACAAGAAGCACGGCCGCATGATGCCGGAGAACGGCCGCGACCAGATCCGCGACCACGACGCCATCCTGTTCGGCTCGGCCGGCCATCCGGAAATTCCCGACCACATCACGCTGTGGGGACTGCGGCTCGCGATCTGCCAGCCGTTCGACCAGTACGCCAACGTGCGGCCGACGCGCATCCTGCCCGGCATCACGTCGCCGCTGCGCCACGTCAAGGACAAGGAGCTCGACTGGGTGATCGTGCGCGAGAACTCGGAGGGCGAATACGCCGGCGTCGGCGGCCGCGTGCACCAGGGCTCGCCGCTCGAGGCCGCAACCGACGTTGCGATGTTCACGCGCGCCGGCGTCGAGCGCGTCATGCGCTTCGCCTTCCGGCTCGCCCGCTCGCGCCCGCGCAAGCTGCTCACCGTCGTTACCAAGTCGAACGCGCAGCGTCACGCCATGGTGATGTGGGACGAGATCGCGGTCGAGGTGGCGCGCGAGTTCCCCGACGTGACCTGGGACAAGATGCTGGTGGACGCCATGACGATGCGCATGGTGATGAAACCGCAGACGATCGATACGGTCGTCGCGACCAACCTGCATGCCGACATCTTGTCCGATCTCGCGGCCGCGCTTGCCGGCTCGCTCGGCATCGCGCCGACCGGCAACATCAACCCGGAGCGGACCTATCCCTCGATGTTCGAGCCGATCCACGGCTCGGCGTTCGACATCATGGGCAAGGGCATCGCCAACCCGATCGGCACCTTCTGGTCGGCCGTGATGCTGCTCGAGCATCTCGGCGAGGCGAAGGCCGCGCGCCGCCTGATGACCGCGATCGAGCGGGTCACGGCCGATCCGCGCTTCCACACGCCCGACCTCGGCGGCCGCGCCCGCACGGCGGACGTGACGGCCGCCGTCATCGACGCCATCCACGGCGCGAACGAGTGACGCGCGACGGCATCCTGAAAATGCTCTACCGGCGGTGGCTCGCCTTGGCGGCGGCGCGCTTCGGACGGCCGCCCGCGATCGACTCGATCATCTGCAGGACGGCGGCGCGCATCGACTTGCTGGTGATCTTGTCGAACGCCTGGAGCAGGCGCAGCGAATGCGGGTGCGTCAGCAGCGTCCGCGCCGTCTGGTCCGCCATCGGCTGGCCGGCGCTCGGCGTGCCCTCGAACAGCGTGGGCAGCGGGACGCCGAGCACGCCGGAGATCTGGGTGAGCCGGCTCGCGCCGACCCGGTTGGCGCCCTTCTCGTATTTCTGGATCTGCTGGAAGGTGACGCCGATGCGCTCGCCAAGTTCCGTCTGGGAAAGGCCCCTCTGCAGGCGGCAGATGCGGATGTTCTGTCCGACCAAAACGTCGACGGGCTGCGGCGTTCTCTTTGCCATGACAATCTTCCCCACGCAGAAATCCGTCGCTATCCGAGTGTCTCGACGCTAACTAGCGGCTTATCGCAATTGAGGGAGGAATACAAACAGGTTTGACGAATCTTCCACTCATTGACGCGACAAACCCCTTGCCGCGCCTCATGGATTGACCGCCACGGTGCCCGGATGACACTGCACGGATGCAGTCTCTGCCACCGCATCGCTCCGGTTGTCGCGTGACGTAATGTCAGGCACGAAGCACGCGACCACTCCCCAACGCGCGTGCCGATGCTTACACGATGCTTGCAGGATCGATCCGCTCGACATGGGCGCCAAGCTGCAAAAATTTGCAGTCGTGTCCGCGACGACAAGACCGCACGTTGCCGGTCCGCGGCGATCATAACCGCGACGCCCGTCGTCGCCGCGACCATCGCGTGGCAACACATATATATATGCCGGTATATGCCGGCTTCCCGGTCACGCTGGCGGAGTGCGCCGCATCTATAGTTTTGGAATACCGGCCTGATCGATGATCTGCTTGAACATCTCGATTTCCTTGGTCACGCGCGCCCATTCGTCGGCGGCGCCCTTCGGCCGCACCAGGAAGCCCTGCTTGTAGAGCTTGTCCTTCATCTGCGCGGTGCCGAGCACCTTGAGGGTTTCGGCCTCGATCCACTTGACGATGTCGGGCGGCGTCTTGGCGGGCGCGAGCAGGAACGTATCGGTGGCAAATACGAAGTCCTTGTAGCCCTCCTCCTGCATCGTGGGCACGTCCGGCAGATCGGGCCAGCGCGCGTCGCCGGTGACCGCAAGACAGCGCAGCGTGCCGGCCTTGATGTGGGGGGCTGCGGGCGGCAGCGAGCCGGAGCTCAGCTGCGCGGTACCGGCGAGCAGCGCCGCGATCGCGTCGCCGCCGCCCTTGAACACGATGTCGGCGAGCTTGGGGAGCTTCTCGCGGATCTTCAGCACCTCGAGCGCGATCTGCGGAGTCGTGCCGATCGGCGGCGTCGCGCAGTTGAACTTGTCCGGATTGGCGCGTGCGAGCGCGATGAACTCCTTGATGCTCTTGGCCGGCAGATCGGACTTGACCACGAACGTGTTGGGCGACGTCGCGCAGCTCGCACACGCCGACGAAATCCTTCAAGGGATCGAACGGCAGGCTCTTGTAGAGACCATAGTTGACCGAATACGCATTGGTCGCGAGCAGGATCGTGTAGCCGTCCGGCTCGGCATGCGCCGCGTAGGCGAAGCCGATATTGCCGCCGGCGCCGCCGCGGTTCTCGATGAAGAAGGTCTTGCCGGTCAACTCCAACAACGCGGCCGCGATGATGCGTCCGACCAGATCCGACGGCCCGCCGGGCGTGTTGGCGACCACGATCTTCACGGGCCGCTCCGGATAGGCCGCCCAGGCCGCGCGGATGCCGAGGATCGCGGGCGCCGCCGCTCCCGCGGCGAGCGCGCCACCAGTCTTGACGACCGCGCGTCGCGTGACGCCTGCGCGTGTGGTGGATTTCGTCATCATCCTCCCCTTCGTTCTCGTGCTCGCGTTCAAGCTCGCCGGGAGAATAGGTGGCGGCTGTGGACCGGGCAATGCCGCGCAGGCCCGGACGGCGGTGGAGCGCCGATTTGTCGCCGTTGCGCGCGGCGCACGGCTGTTCGCCGCCTCAGCGCAACCACAGCCAGGCGAGCGTCAGCATGCCGGCGATGCCGCAATAGTAGCCGAACGGATCGAGCGCATCGAACTCGGGCTTGCGGAAGTAGCGCATGAGGAACGCGATGCTCGCATAAGCCGTCATGCCGGCGACGACGCCGGCGACAATCGAGGCAACATGCAGCGCCGCGCCGGCGTGCAGCACCTTGGGCGCCTCGAGCACGGTTGCGCCCACGATGATCGGCGTCGCCAGCAGGAACGTGAAGCGCGCCGCCGCCTCGTGCGTGAGCCCGACCGCGAGGCCGGCGACGAGCGTCGCGCCCGAGCGCGACAAGCCCGGAATGAAGGCAAGGCATTGCGCGAGCCCGATGCCCACCGCGGCCTGCCAGCCGAGCTCATCAAGCGTGCGCGAGCCGCTGCGCTTGAGCCGCTCGCCGGCGAACAGGACGAGGCCATTGACGATCAGGAACGTCGCCGCAAGCGTCGGCGATGCGAACGCCGCGCGCACCAGCTTTTCCAGCGCAAGGCCGATCACCACCGCCGGAACGGTGGCGAGACAGACGAGCAGGAAGAGCCGCCGCTCGGCGGCGCCCCGCGGGTTGCGGAACGCGAGCACGCCCATCGCGAAACCCAGCCAGTCGCGCCAGAAATAGAGGAGCAGCGCGACCGCAGTGCCAAAATGCATCACGACGAGGAAGGGCAGGAACTCGAAAAAGAATCTTAAATTGTATTTTTCCTAATCTCAAGGGTATTTTATTACTTTAATTTGTTCCTACTCATTTTGACTCCTTCTAGCAGATCTTCTAACTTATTTCTTTTATTTTTCTTCAACTCTATGTTTACTTCATTATAATTCTATTTTTCCTATTTCTGCAACCATTTTTATTATATCGTTCTCTACTTTCTGGCATTTCCATACATGACTTTGGTCTTCCAACGCCGGCGCCGGCGCATCGGCCGCCCTGCCGGTCGCGAACCCCGCGAGGGTCGCAGCGCCGGCTCAGGGTCCGCAGCGCCTCACCTCCAGCAGCAAGATCAAACACGTCGTCATCATCGTTCAAGAGAATCGCAGCTTCAACGACTTGTTCTACGGGTACCGCGGCGCGAAAA
>CAVPGG010000237.1:0-6606 GCA_963703755.1 uncultured Pseudomonadota bacterium | reverse complement strand
GAGGCAAGGACGAAGGAAATCCAAGGAGGGATCCGCTACCGCTTCCGATGTGGTTTTCCGCGCGCCTGTACGACGACCGCGACGATTGCGTCCGCGCCAAGCTCGACATCTGGTTCAATCGCGGACGCTATACGCCGTCGCTGTTCGTGGCGGACGCGGGCGGACACGAACCCGACTTGTCGCGGATCGACGTCGGAAGGGGCTCGATGGTCGCGCGGCAGACGCGCGATCGTGGCCCCGAGCTCTCGGTCTCGAGCATCGTCGTCGATCGCGGTGAGACCACCATCATTCTCGGCACGGGCGGCTGTCGTTTCCGCATTCGCGTCGATAAACCGGATTCGTAGGAAACGCCCGGTTGTCGAATGCGGCGCGTGGCCACCTCGACGCCGCGCAGCCTCATCGGGCCACGAAATTCCAAACGCCGGTCCCGAGCTCCTCCGGAAAACGTGCGACCAGACCATCGGCGCCATGGCGCGCCGCAATGCTCCCGCGCCGCAGCGTCGCCTCGGCGATCTCAAGCGACACAACCTCGATCGTGCAGGCGCCCATGAAGGGCAGGCTCGGGATCGCCGCCTCCGGATAGCGGCCGCGGAAGGCGGCCGCGGTCACCAGCGCGATGCGCCCGCGGTCGAGCGTGATCACCTGACCGCCCTCGCACGCAGCCGCTAGGCGGCCGGTGAAACGCGCGAACCGCGCCGCCGCGTCGTCCACGTCGGCGACCGCGATCGTCAGTGCCACGAGCTTGCGCGCGCCGTTCGGATGATCGAGCCAGCGCGGCTGCCACACGGTGTGCTCGGTGCGATGGGTGAGCATCTGGATGCGCCCTTCCGGCATCTGGCCGGCGACGATGCGCGCGAGCGTGAAGGCGGCGATGTCGGGGCCCGCCACGGTCTCGACCGGGCGCTGCATGGCGATCAGCGGCTGCGTGCGGAAGCCCGCCTCGCCGAGCCGGCGATGCGCCACGGCCGCGTCGGCGACCGCAAAGGCCGCAAGGTGCAGGCCGGGATAGCGCGCGATCGCCGCATCGAGCCCGCGGGCGATCGGCGTGTCCGAGGTCTTGAACAGGATCTCGACATAGCCGCGCGCGAACATGGCGGTGACGTTGCCGGTGCCGGTCGGCTTTGGCGGCCCGCCCGCGGGATCGGGATTCACCTGGATCGAGATCGGCGCCGGCGCGAAGCCGGCCCGCGTGAGCGCCTCGCGCGCGGCCCCGCGATCGGGCACGAAATGCGCGATGTGGTCGAGGAAGATCTCGTCGCCGATCGGCAGTTGGCGGTCGGCTTCGGCGGCCGGACGTTCGCCCATGGTTTACGCCCCTCCCCTCACCCGCCGACCACGTCGCCGGTCGCGGCCGTATGCAGGGCGCGCGTGCGGCCCTCGATGTGCTTATACCAGTCGATGAGCATCGCGGTCGCGACCATCGCGAAAATCCCGGCCACGCTGATCGCGACGTGCACGCCGGGCCCGCCTGCGGTCTCGACGATCACGAAATGCCCCGCGAACGAGAGGAACTGACCGAGGCAGAAGATCTCCAGCGAATGCTGGCCGCAGCGGATGATCGGGCGCAGCCAGGGAGACTGGAGCGCCGGCCAGTCGGGCGTGACGAAGCGCACGGTCACGATCGCGAGCGCGACGAAGTGGAGGAATCGCTCGGGGTCGAGTCGGGTCTTGTCGACCGAGAATATCCAGTTGCTCAGCCAGCGCGGCGCCCGGTGCTCGATCGACGGAATGTTCCAGACGAACGAGAGCGCGAAGCTCAGCGCGATATAGGCAATCGCGAGCGCCAGTACCTGCCGCGACTGCAGCAGCCGCGCGAGGCGCGCGGCGCCGCCGAGCGCGCACCAGGCGCCAAACACGAACAGGAGTTGCCAGGCGAGCGGATTGAAGTACCAGATGCCTTCCGGATAAGTGGGCACCTGAAGGCCGAAGATGCGCACGCAAGCGTAAAGCGCCGCGGAGGCGCCGAGCGCCAGCGTCGGCCGGCGCAGCAGCAGCCACAGCGCCAACGGGAAGCCGAGCAGCAGCACGATGTAGAGCGGCAGGATGTTGATGTTGGCGGGCTGGAAACGCAGGATCAACGCCTGGAATAGCGTGCTGCCCGGCTGCTTGAAGAGATCGAGGAGGCCCATCTCCTCGCTGTAGAGCGGGTTCTCGAATGCCCGCGATACGTAGGCGATCTCCGTCATGTACAGCATGAACAGGAATATGTGCGCGACATAGACCTGCCAGGCGCGCCGCAGGATGCGCGCCCCGCCCACCACGAAGCCGCGATTGCGCATCTCGCGGCCATAGACGAAGGCCGCGGTGTAGCCGGAGATGAAGACGAAGATCTCGGTCGCGTCGCTGAAGCCGTAGTGCCGGATGGTGATCCAGCTGACGATATTGGAGGGAACGTGATCGATGAAGATCAGCCACAGCGCGAGCCCGCGGAAGAGATCGAGGCGCAGATCGCGCCCTGCCGGCTTGATCTCGGGCATCGAGGCTGGAGCATTTTCAGGAAAAGTGGCCACCGGTTTTCCGTAGAAAATGCGACCAAATGTCGAATCTAGACCGGCTTCAGATCAGCCTTGATCGGAAGCTGGTCTAGGATCCAGGCGACGATGGCAGGCGGCCGGCCGCCGGCATCCGTTCCGTCGCCATCCGACGCAGCATCGCACGATCGACCTTGTTGGTCGAGGCGAGCGGCAGATCGTCGACGAACCAGACCTGGCGCGGATGCTGATAGGCCGGCGCATTGGCGAGCGCGAAGCGCTTGATGTCGTCCTCGCTCGCCCTCTCCCCTTGCCGCAGAATCACGAAGGCGACCGGCTTCTGCCCCTTGATGTCGTCGTCGACCGGCACCGCCGCGGCATGCGAGACCGCCGGATGGCGCTCCACCCCTCGGGAGGCTGTCGCCTTATTGCCGCAGGATATACTGCTCGCGCTGCAACGCGTCCCGCTCCGTCGCGCCGCGATCGAAGTGAGCCAGCAGCGAACGACAGACTGGAGAGGCTTGGCTGGTCGGCAGCAACTCCGGGCCGTCGCGGGCGGCATAGAGGCCGCACGGCGGGCTTGCATTGATCAACATCACCGACGGCGTCGGCTGTTGCGCCGCCCGCACGAGCATCGCGACCGGCGTGCGTTCATCCCGCGGCAGCAGCTCGGTCACGCTGGCGATCAGGTCAGGCGCAGTCGCCCACATTTGATAGCGCATGACGCGCATCTCCAGTGGGTGCAAGCCGTCCGTGAACATGACGACGTTGGTGTTGCGCTCGGCACGGATGCTGACGCCGGCCTCGCGGCCAAGCTGTCGTAGCGTCTCGATTTGGTCGGCGGCCAGCACGCCAGCGTACTCGAATACGCCGGCCGCCGGCCAGATTATGGCGACGGCCGCCAATTGCAGCGCCAGCGCTGCCGGCATGAGCGCGACGAAGCGGGCTTCGCGCAGCCGCTCGGCCACAAGTACAAGCGCCACCACCAGGGCGGCGCCGCCGACCTCGGCCTGATAGCGCGAAAACTCGGCTGCGCCTCTCACCTCGCCTTCGTTGAAGGAACCGATGTAGCAGACGACCAGCATCCCGACATATGCAGTCTCGACAATCGCAAACACGGCGGCGAGCCGGTCGCCCGCGCTCGGAAGACGGCCGGGCCGGCGCCAGCCCAAGGCCAGCACGAACCAGCCTCTTGCCACGATCAGCGCAAGCGGCACAAAGAACACCCAATGCTCCGCCGCGGTCGACCCGATGGCGCGAGCCAGATCCGGCAGCAGCGAAAAGTACCATTGCGGCAGGGGCCGAAACGAGACCGCATGCGCGGTGAAAACCTCGGCGAGATAGACATGCCAGCACAGCCAGACCGCCATGCTGGGAAACAGGACCAGCGCAACCGTGCGCGCAGCATCGCGCAGGCTGCGGCGATCGTCCGGCCGGCACACCAATGTTGTCACGGCGGCCGCCACGACGAGAATTCCGACGAGTGCGATGCCGGTCTGTTTCAGGTTGGCGATGAAGGCAAAGAGCATGGCCAGCGCCATCAGCCGGCCGCCCTCCCCGACCGTCCTGCGAAACAGGCATTCGTCGCCCAACGTGAACGCAGCCGCGAACGCCACAAGGGTCGCGACCTCGGGAAGCAACGAGAGCACCCAGTGCCAGTCGACCGCAACGTTGAGGACGGTCGCGAGCAGTCCGAGCGCGACACCCAGGCCGAACAGCTGAAGGTGCGAGAGCGAGCCGAGCCGAAGCGTCCGCAGCGCGATCCCGGGCAACACCATGAGGCAAAGGACGTTGAGCAGCGGGCCGGCAACATCCACCACGCGGCCCGCCAGGGCCCAAACGGCGGCAAGCACGATCGAGGAGCCAGGTGGGTATCCGGGGAGATCGGAGGCGACCGGAAGGGCGGCCGCGGTCGGAAACATGCCCAGCTTCAAGATATAGGTCGCGTTGGGCAACCATGTCATGAAGTCGTCCCAGTGCGTGAGCCGATGCGCGGCCGCCGCAGCGAGCGATGGGACGGACGCCACCACGACGCCGGCCATGAAGGCCAGTCGTGCCGGCGCGAAAGCGCGGGCCTGCGCGAGATGGGCGATGAGGATGGCAGCGATGAGGGCGAGCCCAAGCAGTTGGAAGGCGGCGAGCGGCCACCTGAGGCCAGCCGCGGTCGTCATGGTCATTGCCAGCGTTGCCGCAGTGGTGATCGCTGCCACCATCGCAAGCGCGCGCAGGCCGCCGCTCGTTTGTATAGGATAGATGCTGGGCGCCAACGCGCCCATCACGCTGGCCGGTAGGCCTTGCGCCGCCATCGACATGCCGCCCCCGCTTCAACCCATGCCCTTCGAGGCGCTCCTCCCAATCGTGTGGCCGGCAGGGCCGGTTTGATCAGGATTCAGGCCGAAAGATCGGGCGTACTGAAAGTTGAACCTTTTGTCGCCCAAGTAGTTCCCTTGCTGGTCACCTGCAGGAGGGCCTCATGGGAGGGGATACCAATACCTCGTCTGCCGCGCCGCGGAGCCATCGTAGCGGGTCCGCGCGCCCCGTGCGCAAGCCAATTCTTGTGAAGAGCAAGTCGATCACCGTACTGTTGCCTTGTTACAACGAGGCGACGACGATCGCAGCCGTGGTCGATCAGTTTCGCAAGGCGCTGCCGGGCGCGAAAATCTACGTCTACGACAACAATTCGACCGATGACACCGCGGAGCGCGCCGCCGAGGCGGGTGCGATCGTGCGCCGGGAGTTGTACCAGGGCAAGGGCAACGTGGTGCGCCGCATGTTCGCCGACGTGGATGCAGACATCTATGTCCTGGCGGACGGCGACCTCACCTATGATGCTCGAGCGGCCGGAAAACTGATCGAGACCCTCATCGACAAGCACGCCGACATGGCGGTTGGCGTGCGGATTGCCGGCGCTTCCGCATTCCGCAACGGCCACCGCGCTGGCAACCGGCTGTTCAACTGGATCGTCGCCCGTCTGTTCGGGCCCGGCTTCACCGATATCCTGTCTGGCTATCGGGTCATGTCGCGCCGCTTCGCAAAATCGTTTCCGGCCGCCTCGTCCGGATTCGAGATCGAAACCGAGCTTTCGATCCATGCACTCGACTTGCGCCTCGTCACCGTCGAGCTGCCGCTGACCTACGGCGAACGACCGGAAAATTCGAGCAGCAAGCTTCGCACCTTCCGCGACGGCCTGCGCATCCTGGCGAAGATCGCGATGATGTACCGCGCGCTGAAACCGCTGCAGTTCTATGGAACGGTCGCGGCCGTGCTGCTAGCGGCGGGCCTCGCCTTGGGCATGCCTGTCCTGTTGACCTATGTCGAAACCGGCCTCGTGCCCCGGCTGCCGACTGCGGTGCTCGCCGCGAGCCTCATCCAGATCGGTTTCCTGGGCCTCGCCTGCGGCATCATCATCGATTCGGTGAGTGCAATGCGGCGCGAGCTCAAGCGCATGCGATATCTGGAGCTTCCTGCGCCGGGCGTGCGGACCGGTTGAGCCTGAGGGTGAGCGCCGTGACCACGTCGACGATCGTCGACGAAAAATACTACCAAGCCGTGCCGCGCGAGTCGCTCGCCGAGCGGCTCGTCATTCGCGCACGCGACCGAATCTTCGGCGATTTCATGCGCATGTGCGCGCCGCACGAGGATGATGCCGTGATCGACGTTGGCGTATCCGACGTCGTGAACGACGCCGCCAATGTCGTCGAGCGAAAGTATCCCAGGCCCGAGCGCATCACGGCAGTCGGGCTCGGCGACCTGAGCGCGTTTCGTGCCGCCTTTCCGGGCGTGACCGCCAGGCGCATCGAGGCCAACCGGCCGCTGCCCTTCGCGGATCGCTCCTTTGCGGTCGCAACGTCGAATGCGGTGCTCGAGCACGTCGGCAGCCGCGCCGCCCAGATCGCATTCGTGCGCGAGCTCGCCCGCGTCGCCCGCAAGGTGTTCATCACCGTGCCCAATCGGTTCTTTCCTGTCGAACATCATACGGCGATCCCGCTGATGCATTTCTGGGACCGGACCTTCGTGGGCGCCTGCGCGGCATTCGGCAAGCAGGAATGGTCGCGTTCCGAGAATCTCATTCTGATGTCGAAACTCAGTTTGGCGGCGCTTGCTCCCGCCGACACCCATCGCACGATGGCGATCG
>CAVPGG010000236.1:0-5188 GCA_963703755.1 uncultured Pseudomonadota bacterium | reverse complement strand
CACCAGCGTCGAGCCAGCAGTGGGAGGAGCGCATCGTGGTCGCGCAGCAGAAGGGGATGGAGGCGCTGGTCGAGTCGACGATGGCGCGCTGGTTCCCGCCCGAGACGGTGGCGAAGAATCCGCCGCACCTCGACAAGGTGCGGGCGATGATCCGCGGCACGCCCGTGAACGGCTTCATCGGCTGCGCGGCCGCGCTCGCCGACCACAACTACAACGCCAAGGTGGCGAGCGTGAAATGCCCGGTGCTGTTCATCTGCGGCGAGAAGGACGGCACCACGCCGGCCGCCATGCAGGACATGCAGAAGCGCCTGCCGGGCTCGCGCTACGTCGAGATGGCCGGGGCGGGGCACATCTCCAACATGGACCGGCCGGCTCAGTTCAATAAGGCGATCGCGGAGTTTCTCGGATAAGACCTGACCCGCATGTCCATCGCACCGACCGCACCGGAAGCCGTGACGGATTCGCCGCGCCAGCCCGGCGAGGCGGATGAGTTCAAGTATTGGGCGTTCATCAGTTACAGCCAGACGGACGGCGCGTGGGCAAGCTGGCTGCTGAAGGCGCTTGAGGGCTACCGGGTGCCGCGGCGCCTCCAGCAACAGGGCGGCACGAACGTCCAAATCCCCAAGCGGCTCTCGCCCGTCTATCGCGATGTCAGCGAGGAGGCGAGCTCCTCCGATCTGGGCGAGGCGCTCAGGACGAGCCTCCGACGGTCACGCTCTCTCATCGTCCTATGCTCGCCGCGATCGGCCCGCTCGCGCTGGGTCAATGAGGAGATCGAATACTTCAAGAGCCTCGGGCGCGGCCGCCGCGTCCTGTGCCTGATCGTCGATGGCGTCCCCAACGCCGACGACCCGTCGCAGGAATGCTTCCCTCCGGCGGTTCGGTCGCTCGCGCGTATGGCGCCGCATTCCGCGGCGGACGGCGCCGCCAAGAGCGAGCCGCTGCGCGCCGAACGTCCGTGGCCGCTGGGGTGCGCGCCGTGTCGCGTTCATCAAGACGGTCGCCGGCGTGCTTGGCGTTGGCTTCGACACGCTGTGGCGCCGTCATCGTCGGCGCCTGATCCGCCATGTGCTGCTCGGTGCCTGCGCGGTCGCGGTCGCGCTGACGGGCGCGGCCGCGACCTATGCGGCTGTCGCCGACGCCGGGGTCGCGGTCCCGGGGGCCGCACCGATCCGATCGTGGCTCGACCAGCACGACGCGTCCTGGTTGCGTCGCGCGCATACGCTCGATGAAATCCGCGCCGCGGCCGGCAGCGCGCGAAACGAAATCAGCAGTCGGCTGGAGCGTGAATGGAAATCCCATGCGTGGGTGTACACGAGCCCGGACCGCGTCAACGCCCCGAAGACCGCGATCTCGCCCTGGGTCTCGTCCCAGGCGGCGCTCGGCCTCCTGCGCAACGCAGAACGCGGGCAAGGCGCTACGTTCGATTTCCGCCCGTTGGTGGACGCGCCGTTCGCGGACGGGTTTCCGACGCCGCTCGGCTGGTTCGTGAGCGACGCGGACTATCCGCAAATCCACCCGGCGATTTGGACGGTCACGGTGCTGGCGGCGGCACTCGAGCGGACCGATCTCTTCTCCCCAGCCGATCTCGACCATTTGCGCGCGAGGCTCGAGACCGCCGAGACGATCGCCGATCTCTACCAGCCGTTGCGGGACGGCGGCTGGAACGTGCTGCCGAGACAGGCGCATCCGGACGCGCACGCAACGTCCGCGACGGCCCATGCGCTCGTCGCCCTGCTCGAGCTGCGCGGGGCCGGGCTCGGCTGGCACGGGGATCGCGCGCAGCTCGAACGTCATGCTGGCGGCCACCGCGCAGCAGCTCGCGGACCGCTTCGACGGCACGGCCGCGGTGCCGGGCTGGCGCATCCATCTCAACGACGTATCGGCGGTCGACAACGGCGACGTCGCCGAAGGACTGACGCTGCAGATCTACAGCTGCTTCCTCCGTGCCGAGGAGGAGCTCGGCCTGGCGGTGCCGCCCGTCATCCTGCGATCGATGTCGAGGCAGATCGACCACATGATCGACAGCCCGCATGCGGACATCAGAGGGTCGACCTTCCAGTATTTCACCAACGTCAACGGCGTCGTGACGAATGCCGATGTCCCCGAGAGCTTTCTCTGGTACTCGTGGGCGATCGATTTCTCGGCGCGGTGGCTGCATCGGCTGGAAGCCGACGATGCATCGACGGAAGCAAAAGTGCGCGCGCGCCGCGCGCTAGGTTTTCTTATCGTCGATCTTGGCCGCGACCGCTTTCCGCCGGCCGTCGACGGCCAATCGCCGACGTTCATCGCCTCGGAGACGCTCTACGCGCTGGCCACCGTGCACCTGCTGTACGACGCGCCCGCGACGGTGACGACTGTAAAAGAACGCCGCTGACAACGTCATTGCCCGCGAAACCGGGCAATCCGGTACTCACAGGCCTTTCGGAATTCGCGCAGCGCCCGGCGCCATCGTGTACCGGGTGCCTCGCCTTCGCGGGGCATGACGTTGGCGTGCGTGATTGGTTCAGGCGAACCTCGCGCGCGCCAGCCGCGCGCCGTCTCCCAAGGCCTTGAGTTTCCCCAGCGCGATGTCGCGGCGCATCGGGGCCATGCCGCAATTGGTGCAGGGGATGATCTTTTCCTTGGCGACATACCTGGTGGCTTCCTCGATCACCGCCGCGACCTCGTCGGGGGTCTCGACCTGATCGGTCGCCACATCGATTGCGCCGACCAGCACATCTTTTCCGTCGAGCAGCCGCAGCAGGCTCATCGGCACCTTGGAGTTGCGGCACTCGAGCGACACCTGGTTGATGCGGCTCCTCGCCAGCACCGGAAATATCTCCTCGTACTGCCGCCACTCGCCGCCGAGCGTCTCCTTCCAGTCGATGTTCGCCTTGATGCCGTAGCCGTAGCAGATGTGCACGGCGCTCTTGCATTCGAGGCCCGCGATGGCGCGGTGCAGCGCCTCGACGCCCCACTCGCCGACTTCCTTCATGTAGACGTTGAAGGCGGGCTCGTCGAATTGGATCACATCCACTCCGTCGTCCCCGAGTGCGCGCGCCTCCTGGTTGAGCAGGTCGGCGAACGCGAAGGCCATCTTGACGCGGTCGCCGTAGTGGGCGTCCGCGATGGTGTCGATGATGGTCATGGGGCCGGGCAACGTGATCTTGAGCTTGCGCGTCGTATGGGCGCGGGCGTGGCGCGCTTCGGCGGCATGCACCCGGCCCTTGAGCTTAAGCGCGCCCGTGACCGTCGGCACCATCGCGTTGTAGCGGTTATTGCGAATTCCCATCTCGACCTTCTTGTCGAAGTCGATGCCGTCGACGAACTCGAGGAAGCCGTGCACGAAGTGCTGGCGCGACGCCTCGCCGTCGGTGACGATGTCGATGCCGGCGTCCTCCTGCTCCTTGATGGCGAGCAGCGTCGCGTCAAGCTTGGCCGACGCGAGCTCGGCGCCGGCGAGCTTCCACTGCGGCCACAGCTTGTTCGGCTCGGCGAGCCATGACGGCTTCGGCAGGCTGCCGGCGACGGTGGCGGGAAAGAGCATCGGGCGTTCCTCTCTGGCTTGCATTATTATTCCGCGCGCCAATCATAAATCCAATCGAAGCGCGCAAGCAGGCCGTCGCTGCCCATCCGGCCCATCGCCCGGTTGCGCACCGCCGAGGCCGGCCAGGCGAGGTGATAGACCGTGTCGTTGCGCCGCGCCGCGCACTGCACCCGCGCGGTGCGCGGGCCGCGCGCGGCCTCGTAGCGGCGCATGGCGGCAGCCGGATCGTCGCGCGTCGCCACCAGCGCAGCGGCGAGCACGGCCGCATCCTCGATCGCCATGGCGGCGCCCTGGGCGACGAAGGGCAGCATCGGGTGGGCCGCATCCCCGATGAGCGTCACCGGACCCTCGCCCTGCAGGCGTTGCGGCGGTCGGTCGCACAGCGGCCATTCGAGCCACTGCGTCGGCAGCGCCAGCAGATCGCGCGCCGCGGGCGCCCAGAACCGCGAGAAGCGCGCACGCACGTCCGCAGGTGTTGCGGCGGTGCTCCAGCCGTCCGCGGGCCGCGCGTCGCGCGTGATCGCCACGATGTTGAGCATCGCGCCGGCCTTCACGGGATAGGCGACAAGGTGGGCACCGATTGCCGAGCCAGAGATTGATCGCGGGCGCGCGCAGCTCGGGTGTGACGCGCTCGATCGGCACCAGCGCGCGAAAGGCGCTGCGGCGGGCGAAGCGCGGCGCCGCATCGTCGCCCGCGAGGCGGCGCACCGACGACCACAGGCCGTCGGCGCCATCAGCGCAAGGCCGTAAGTTGTCTGCATGCACCTGCGCGCCGCGCGACGCCTGCACGGTGACGCCGGTGGCGTGCGCCGCGTAGGCGTCGACCTTGCGGCCGAGCGTGAGGGCGATGTCGTGATGGGCCGCGACCGCGGCGAGCAACGCGGCCTGCAGGTCGGCGCGGTGGATGATCCAGTAGGGCGCACCGTAGCGTATGGCGGCGCCGGTGCCGAGCGGCATTCGGGCGATCGGGCGGCCGCGCGACGACTTGATGCTGAGCTCTTCCGGAACCACGACGGCCGGCACCAGCGCATCGCGCAGGCCGAGCCCGATCAGCACGCGCGTCGCATTGGGCGAGAGCTGGACGCCGGCGCCGGTTTCTTCCAGCCTGCCGGCCTGGTCGATGAGCTCGACGCGGAAACCCTTTTGCGCGAGCGCGAGCGCCGCTGTCAGCCCGCCGATGCCGGCGCCCGCAACAATGATGGTGCGCGCCGACAAGTTTTTCGTCCGCCGTTCAGGCCGGGGCCGGCGCGTAGGCGCATTCGGGCGGGCGCGCGGCGTGCGGATCGAGCGTCGGATCGTGCCGGTAGAGCGTCGAGCAGTAGGGGCAGATGATCTCGTTGTCGTCGCCGAGATCGAGGAAGACGTGCGGATGGTCGAGCGGCGGCAGCGCGCCGACGCACATGAACTCGCGCGCGCCGATCTCGATCACCGCGACGCCCGGGTCGTTGTGGAAATGGGGAACGACCGTGTCGGACATGGAAACGGACCTAGATGGATGGCGGCGTCGTGGAGCGCCGCACCATAGCGGCGGCGACTTCCGATTCCTAGGCTCCGGCGCCTAAAACTTGCAGCAGCCGGTCGCTTGGAGGGCCGCCTTGCCGGCAGATGCAAGCCAGGACAGCGCGTGGATCGGCGTGAACTCCTGCAACAGCACGAGGA
>CAVPGG010000235.1:0-37106 GCA_963703755.1 uncultured Pseudomonadota bacterium | reverse complement strand
TTGTTCTGCCGGACCGGCCTACGCCAAGGCCTCGATCAGCGTTTATAGGAAATAATACCTATTACTCCTCAGAGCGAATCCAGATCGATCTCGTCCATATCGGCGAATGTCTGCGGCGGGCGAATGATCTCGCACGAGAAGCTCCACTCCATCGCATGCGCGAGTTCGGCAGCGACGCCATCCGATAGTCGGGCGTGCCGCGCGGCGATGGGCACAAGCGACGAAATCATGGCCTCGGAAGATCGACGGACCCATGGAATGTTCGACGGGCTGCTGCGCACCGCAGCGTCGCATCCAGGACCCTGGCCGCGGAACCACCGTCCGCGAACGCAGGCCGGCGAACAGCGCCTCGCGCGTGGGGCGAGAGCAGCCAGGCTCGGACTTCCTCCTCGCTTCGCGCCCGATCCGCAAGCGCTAACCGGACCGCTGTACACTGATCGGCGGCCTGCAAATTCGGCTGGAATGACAACGGACGGTGTCCCATGAGAGCCGCCTCGAGCAACGCCATCGACCGCATCCCAATGACGATGTCGGCATGCCAGAGGTAGGGCCATAGTGGTTCCCGGAATGCCACGTGCCATTCCGGTGCCGGCGGCGCCGGGACGTAATCGGCTCCCGGATGCAGTTTTTCGACCACCTGATAGGGCTCGTGCCGGCCGCAGCAAGAAGGCGCGCCAGGATCGCCCGCACGTCTCCCTCAGTATAGCCGAGCCACGGTCCGAGACCGCCCGGCCGATCCCTCGCCGTGCCGTAATCGACGACATGGTTTTCCGACAAGAACAGGACCCGCGCGCGTACTCGGCTCTCGGCCCAGCAGACCGGTAGCGGCGGCGGATTGCGAGCAAATTCTTTCACGCGATCGGCAAGCGCCGACAGGGAGGGGCTGCCCGTCACCAGCAGTCGGTCGGGCGGCAGCCCTTCCTCCAAAGCTCCCTGCCGGGCAAGTTCGTCGGGACAGCAGACGAGGTCGGTGAGAAAGTCTTCGCCGCCGCGATCGTCGAAAAACCGCATGCGGTATCCGAACCACTCATCAAGCACCGCGGTTGTCGGAACGGATCGCGTGCGGGCCGCCATGGTAAGGCAACGTTCCGGCGCATGATAGCGCGTCGTTCCGCAGACGATCGCTCGCGGTCGCACCCGATCGATCAGCGCCGCACAATCCGCGCGGTTCACGAGCGTGCTCACTGTCGCGGAGATCCCGTATTCGGCGAACAATGGCGCGGTTGCCGACGATGCGACGACAAACGCATTTGTCCCGACCTTCGCGGCGATCGGTGCGATGTTGCGCGCGCCTCCGCTGTCAGTCGCGCAGAACAGTAGCGGCTCAGGCACTAGGAAAATCCGTCACAATGTCCTGGATGGCACGCACTGCGCATGATCGAACTACAAGCGGCTTCCGATAGCCGCCGGCTTCATATCTGACAGCTCACCCACGTTCTCGGCAACCTTCTCGAAGGCGACCGCAACGGCGTCGAGATCGTCTCGGCTCATGGGTGGGCGAACCATCTCGTGGGTGACGACCCGCTCGCCGTGCGCACGTTCCGCGTTGGGGCAAATGCCCGGCTCGTAGACCGGAGTACCGCCGTAGTGCGGGCAGCGAAACGGGCACTGGACGGTGCCGTAGCCGATCATGTTCCTGAACATGGGCGCGAGATAGATCGGCTTCGCGTAACCCGCCCCCATGAGCGGCCCCTCCTGCTCGCGCAGCTTCGTCACCGGCAGCTCGGCCTTCACGGCCCGCACGAACAGCTCACGCGACACGCCCATCTGTTGCTCGTCGTAATCGAGCGCATGCACATAGTAGACGTGGTCCCCGCCGGGCCCGACGATCGGCATGCCGAGCCCCGGGATGCGCGATAGTTTGCGCTCCAGATAGGCGACGTTCTCCTTGCGCTGAGCGATCAACTCCGGTCCCTTCTTGAGCTGGCAGCGGCCGATCGCAGCTTCGATTTCGCCGAGCCGGAAATTGAACCCGACCATGTTGACGAGGTTCTTCGTACCCTTGTCTTCGACGACCGCTTCGGCGTGGTTCCGGATCATTTGCAGACGATCGGCCAACCCATCGTCATTCGTGACGCACATTCCGCCTTCGCCGGTATGGATGTGCTTGTGATAGTTGAGGCTGAACACGCCGATGTCGCCGAGCGTGCCGACCGGACGGCCTTTGTACGTCGCAAACGGAGCTTGCGCGCAATCTTCGATGACCGCGATGCCGTGCTCGCGGGCAAGCTTCATGATCGGATCCATGTCGGCCGCCTGGCCGAAGAGATGAACGACGATGATTGCCTTCGTTCGTTTGGTGATCCGCGCCGCGATGGTCTCGGCCGAGAGCGTGTAAAGTTTCGGATCGATGTCGGCGAAAATCGGCACGGCGTTGAAAACGATGGCAGCCGTCACCGAAGCGACCATCGTGTAAGGCGAGACAATGACTTCGTCACCCGGCCCGGCCCCAACCGCCCCTACGGCGGCATAGAGGCCGGAAGTGCACGAATTGACCGCGATCGCGTGGCGACAGTTCGAGAGTCGCGCCCATTCGGCCTCGAACGCACGCACGTTGGGCCCGCCATAGAAATCGGGATCCCACTCGCCCAAATAGCGCGAGAGAATCCCCGAGTCGAGCACGCCGGCAACCGCCCTCTTCTCATCTTCGCCGATTACCGCATATGCGGGAAACGGCTCGGTCCGCACTTGCTTTCCACCAAGGAGCGCCAGTTTGCTCATGCCGCGACCGTCCTTGCATTGAGGGAATCCACGAGCTCAATTACGTCGCACGCGCTTGCGATGTCGGACGAGAGCCGCGTCCCATCACGCCAGTTGGCGAGCTCATCGAGAGCAGCGAGCATCGCCGATCCATATTGCGTCGCGGTCCATTGCCCCCGGTCGGGCACGACTTCGCCCGGAAACACGTCGGATGACGACCGTCTGCGTATCCTCATCGCCAGGCCCGCATCTTCTATCGTGATGATCGCGTCCGTGCATGCGAGCTCGATCTCGAAACGTGTCATGTCGGACTTCCGACGGCCGATGACCGCGAATTCCGCGCCGCCCACGTCCATCGACAATATCTCGCCGTCCGTGCGCTGCAGGCCCGCCCGCGCGGTGCGGCTGGCAGCAACCGGGACGTGCCCGGTGAGAAAAATGACGAGGTCGAGCAGATGGCTCCCATTGTTGAGCAAGTCGCCCGAGTACCACCCGATGACAGAGTGCAGCGCACCGTAGCGGCCCGACCGGATCGCGTCGCGCAAATCGTGCATGACCGGATCGAACCGGCGCGTGAAGTTGACCGCGACCGGAACGCGCCGCGAGCTGAATTTATCGCCGATCGCGCGCGCCGCCCGCGCCGCCCCGTCGAGCGGCTTCTCGACGAAAACCGCTTTGACGTCGGCATCGAGGAGGCGCACGAGGTGCGCAATGTGTGTTCCGGTCGGACCGCAGACGCTGACGACATCGAACTGCTCGCGCTCGAGCGCGTCATCGAGCGTCGTATAGCCGCACGGGACGCTCCATTTCTCCATGAAACGCGCGCGGACGCTCTCGTCCGGCTCGACGCATGCCGAGAGAGCGAAATTCGGGTGGCGCACGTAGGCAAGCGCATAAAGTCAGCACCATCGGGTCGTGCGGCCCCGCATTGTATCCGCCGCCGATCTTTCCGCACCCGACCACGAGCGCCGACCAAGGCCTAGACGACACGTGCGACCACTTCGGAATTCAGCGCCGCGATCTCGGGGTGCCGATCGAGAAAATCAGCATGTCGCCGAGCGAGACGCCGGCCGTCAGGCCTCAAGGCCGCAAAGATGGCGCCGAGACGGCGGGACCCTCCGCTGTATCGAGCGTGAGCCGCAAGTCGGGTTCGTCTCGCGCGGCGCCCATGGAGTGGCCAACGAATCGACCTCGGGATGGCGATAGATGAAGAGTCTGACGTGCTCGTGATCGATGCTGTCGGTCGTGCGCATCGCGCGTCGGAGAACGCGCATTGCGAAGACCTCGGTTCCATTCCATCGGGATCCTTCGTGTCGGCGTGTTCAAGACGTAGTCGACGTTGCTCGTGTGATAGGAGTGGATCTCCCGCATCGCGGTGACCGGATCGATGAACGGACAATCGCCTGTCGACTCGACGATATCCTCGGCCTCGTGCGCCGCGCCGCGTCGAGAACGCGTGCAGCAGTCGTCCTCGCTTCCTCGCCATCAGGCCGCCCCGAGCGGCGGGCGAGGTCCTGGTCAGGATCATCGGTCCGGTTGACGGTGATCGCGATGACGATTTGATCCACTTCGCGCACGAAGCGTAGACGCTCGATCATCAGCTCGAGCATCAGCTTTCCCTCGGCCTCCGCGAGCACCTTCCGGGCAGACGCGGCGACGCATCCGCGCCTCGATGGTGGCGTCCATTCGCGTCATCGGGTCGACGCACCGCCCACGTGGTTCGCCCCATGGCGCGCAAGATCCTCGGTTGCCGCGCGGCCGCCGCACGTAGAAGCACGAGACGTCGACGCGCGTGCTTCGCTCGATCGGTATCGTGGCGAGCCGGAAATTGGCGTGGACCGCTCGCAGCATCAACTCGGTCCCGATCGAGCGGAGCGTATCGAACCGACCGAAGCACTCGTACACCTCGCGCCGGTATGCCTTGAAGCCGCAGAGCGGATCGCGAATCCCCCATGCGACACGCGTGTAGAATGCGAAGACCTTCTCCGCGAAGCTTCCCATCCCCTTCCGCTGCGCCGCGACCACGTCAGCCGAGCCAGATGCGATGGGGGCGACGATTCGCGGAACATCTTCGGCCCGATGCTCGCCGTCGGCGTCGAAGCTCACGACGATATCCGCACCGCGCTCGATGGCTTCGGCAAACCCGTCATTGAGCGAGGCATCGTAGCCCGCATTTATCTTGTGGCGCACGACCACGGCGCCGGCACGCTCCGCCTCTGCCGCCGTCGCGTCGCTCGAGCCGTCGTCCACCACCACGACCTCGCTCGCATGAGGCCGTACACCTTGCACGACCCGTGCGATCGTGCGGCCTTCGTTGAACGCCGGGATCACGATCGTGATCTTCTGTGTTGCTTGCTGCATTCGGCTGCGCGCGCCGGCCTGGCACGCATAGAGGACTTCAGTCCGAGAAGTCGTCCGGATAGAGCTCGCGTCCGGCGGGCAACGCGTTTTTCAGAACGTCTTCCGACCACCTGGCCGATCTGTGCCGGCGTGAAGGCTGCGCTGGGACAGGGCCGTAGTGCTTCGACATCATCGGCCGAAAGCACCGCGCCGGCCGCCAGATCGATTCTGGCGCGCAACCCACGACGCTGGACGATGGCGGAATCGAGCTCGTTGTGCTCGATCCGCTTGACGCCGTCGCCGAGCGCCGCCTCGAGCTCGCGCACGCGCTCGACCATGTCTCGCCATGTGACAGGTGTCATCGAGAACGGATGATCCGGCCCCTTTCTCGTCGTGTCATCGGTGAAATGCTTCTCGATCACGCGCGCGCCGAACGCGATGGCGCCGAGCGCCGTCGCATGACCGGGGGTGTGATCGGACAATCCGAGCGGCAAGCCGGGCCAGTGCAACGCGTAAGCCTGCAGAACCCGCAGGTTGACGTGGCGGAAGTTTTCGAGACTGCCCGTATAGTTGGTGTTGCATTGCATGAGACAAAGCTGCCGATTGTGGCGCAGAACCGCATCCACCGCGGTCTCGACGTCCGACATCGAGGCGGCGCCCGACGCCAGCAGCACCGGCTTGCCTTTCGACGCGACGTATTCGATGAACTTGGGCCAGGTGATGTCGCCCGAGCCGATCTTGAACGCCGGCAAAAGCTCGACCACCTCATCCACGGCCTCGATGTCGTAAGGCGTCGTCATCCAGTGGATACCGGCCTCGCGAGCGGTCGCCGCGAGCTCGTGATTCCAATCGCGGTTGAGGCTGTAATCCGCATAGACCTCGAACACCGGCTTCTCCCATTTGGCCTGATGTGCCATCTGGCCGCCGAGATTGCGGAAACCATGGTCGCTGACGATCTTTTCCGCTTTGAAATGCTGGAATTTTGCCGCGTCAGCGCCGGCTTCCTTCGCAAGCAAGATGAGTCGCTTCGCCCTGTCGAGTCTCCGTCGTGATTGGCCGCTATGTCGGCGACAAAATAGGTCGGCGCGGCGGCCGAATCTCGCGGTCGCCGATGAGGAGGTTCGGGTCGTATCGCGACGCGCTCGTCATTCGGCGGGCCTCCATCGCTCGGCCAGCGATCGCGCGACTGCCGGAAGGTCGGGCAATCGGTAGCCCAAGAGAGCCTCGGCGCGCGTCACGTCGAGACCGAGGCTTTCCGCCCGCTTGACGGCGAGATTACGGACGCTCGCCGTCGCGGCCCAATCGAGGCGCACCCCCATGGCGTGCGCGAGCGCCTCGACGAATCGCTTCTTGCTGGCAACCTCGCGCGAAGCCACGTTGAGGAGGCCAGTCGCGTCCCGTTCGACGAGATCGAGCAGCGCGGCCGCGAGCGCATCAGCGTCAATCGTCGAGGTATGAAAGTCGTCAAACAGCGTCATCGGCTCGCGCCGTTCAATCGCGTTCCCGGCCCATTCGAGGAATGTCGGCTGTCCGTGCCAACCGCGCATTCCGGTGAAATTGGTCCGCACCACCAACGCATCGGGCGCACCCATCGCCAGGGACTCGCCGGCAAACTTGGACCGCGCGTATTCGTTGACCAGGTGAACCGAGGCGGCCTCATCGTGTTGCTGCGCGCCGTCTCCGGTGAAGAAATGATCAGTCGAGACATGCAGGAGCCGCGTCGCACGCGCCCGACAGGCGTCGGCCATCGCCCCGACCGCGGCCGCATTGACGGTGTGCGCGGTCAGGGGATTGGCCTCGCAAGCGTCGAGATTGGTCAATGCCGCGGCGTTGACGACGAGGTCGGGCGCGATCGAGCCGATCATGTCGCGGACACCCTCCGCCTTCGAAAGATCCACCGCATGATCGGCGCCGCGCCGGGCCGCGCCGACGACCGTGTCGCCGCGTCGAGACGCCACGCGGGTCAGCGCCTGGCCAGAAGTCCGGTCGATCCGAACAGCAGGATGCGCATCGGATGGTGCGCCCGCCACGCTCAACGGACCTTGAACAGAGGCACGATCGGCTTGCATCGCAAGTGCTGGGTGAGCGCGTTGTTCTCGGCCGCGTCCCTCAGGATCGGCAGCACCTCGTCGTAGGCGGCAAGCAGGTCATCGACGTCCGCGTCCGAATGGGCATAGCTCATATTGTGCGTCCCGATCATCAGCATGCCGCGCAAGAACATCTCCTGCTGGAGCAGCGTCTTGAGCTCCCAGGCAGTCGCCGTGGGCGCGTCGCGCAACACGAAGAACGACCAGGTCGGATCGCCCGAGACCGAGCCGAAGAACTCGCTCTTGTGGCGCGCAAGCCGCGCCCTCAGCCCCTCGACGATCCGCGTCCCGCGCTCACGCATGGTCGCGACGACCGGCTCGCGTTCCAGCTTCGCCAATGTCGCGTGCGCGGCGGCGAGCGACAGAGTTTCGCCACCCATCGTGAAAGAGAAGAACACCTCCTCCATCTCCATCATCACGTCGCGCCGGCCGCAGACAGCCGAAAGCGGGAATCCGTTGGCGATCCCCTTGCCGAAAGTCGTCAGGTCGGGCGTGACGCCGAACAGTTCCTGGGCTCCGCCATTTGCGAAACGAAACCCGGTGATCATTTCATCGAATACGAGCACGATGTTCTCGCGTGTCGCGATCTCCCGGACCGCCTGTAGATAGCCCGGCTTGGGCTGCTCGACGTTCATCGGCTCGATGATGATCGCAGCAACCTGACCGGGCCACTCGCGGATCGCCGCCTCCAATGCCTCGATATCATTGTAAGCAAAGCGGTGGACGAGCGCCTTGGTCGCGGCCGGCACACCTTTATCGCGTGACGTTGACCCGATGTACCAGTCCTGCCAGCCGTGATAGCCGCACGCGAGCACACGATCGCGCCCGGTGTAAGCACGTGCGATGCGAATGGCGCCCGCCGTCGCATCCGACCCGTTCTTGCCGAATCGCACCATCTCGGCCGAGGGCACCATTTCGACGATCTGCTCGGCCACGATCGTCTCCAACTCGTGGCTCAGCGAATAGATGGTGCCGTTGGCAAGCTGTTCGGTGACGAGGCGCGTAACGTCAGGGTCGCCGTAGCCGAGCGTGACCGCACACAGCGCGTTGACGAAGTCGACGTACTCATTTCCATCAACGTCCCAGATATGCGCCCCCTTGCCGTGCGTCGCGAAGAAGGGCGAAATCCCCGGGGGATATTGCGTGACGCTCTTGGAGAAGGTCTGCGAGCCGAGCGGGATGACCTTGCGCGCGCGCTCAAGCAACGCTTCTGACTTGCCGTAGCGTATGGACATTGGCTCAGTATCCGACAGGCTGCGTTCCGAACTCGGCGCGAATAGACCGGGCGAGACCTTCATTGCGGACAATACCCGCATTGATCGACGCCAATTGGGGCTGCGCGTCGAGCAGGGCCAAGACATCATGCATTCCGAACTCCGGCGCAGCGGGAAGCAGAGCGTCATAGACGGCGCGCACGAACGCCAGGTCCTCAGGTTCGTCGACTGTCCACCGCAACGCCGACAGGTCCCGCTCGGCCTTGTAATGCGAAATGCGAAAGCGCTCAGGACGGCGGTAGAAGAATTGAGTCACGTGCTCGCGCTCGAATTTATGCGATCCTTCGGCCGCAGCCTCGCGCAGGCAACCTGAGCGCATGATTTCCACATCGAGGCCATCTGGAAAGGTCGGCTGGTTCGAATTGCTGGTGATGTCCGCGCCGCCGACCAGATGGTGAGCGGCCACCGCGTCAATCAAATCGGAATCCGTCAGCGGGCAATCTCCGGTCAACCGGACGATGTGTTGTGACGGATACTGGATGGAAGCTTCCCGGAAGCGATCGAGCACGTCATCGAGCTTGCCGCGAAAGACCGCCACGCCGCTCGCTTCCACCATCGTTGCCAATTGGTCGTCAGACACGTCCAGGCTGGTGGCCACGATGGTACGGTCGATCAATCGTGCACGGTGGATGCGCTCCAGTTGACGCAGAATCATCGGCTTACCGGCGATCGGGCACAGCACTTTGCGAGGCAGGCGGCTGGACGAGGTACGCGCCTGCAAAATTGCGAGGACCCGCAGCTCACCGCCGGTTTGCTCGAACGTCACCATTGCCTTGGGTCGGTCATTTTGCGGTCGGCGATCGCGTACTTGGCGAAATCGAGGGACGGCGACGCAACCGCTTCGAAGGCCCGCACATTCTCCTTCAGGTCCGACAGGCTGTCGACGCCGATGACGACGCGGGTTACTTGTGAGCAGCCCTTCACAAAACCCAAAGCGGCTGCAGCGCGAGAAAGGCCCGCCTTTTCCACATCGTCGTGAAATCGGGCGAGATGAGCGCGAACAGGATCGAAATGTCCGGGCAGCTCCCCGGCATCGGCAAGCAGAACACCCTGGAGGAACGCCGAGCGCGCATGGACCTCAATCTTCCGCTCGGCAAGCTCGTTTAGAATGCCATCAATAAGAAAGCGTTGATCCAACACATTGAGGGGCAGTTGTACGACATCGAACTGGTAGTCGTCCAAGAGCTGGAGAAGTGTCGTCGGGTCATAGACAGAGATGCCAATTCGACTGACGAGTCCCTGCGATTTGAGCGCCGCGAGGGCGAGATACAGACTGCGCGCGCCCCGTGCCAGCAAATCCTCCGCGTGATGGACGAGGAGGGTGTCGAGATGCGCGACTCGCAGCCGCTTGATCGACTGTTTCGCACGCGCGATCACGCGATCAACGTCTCCATCCGTCACGTCGGGGCCTCTGATGGAACACGTCTTCGACACGACACGAAATTGCGAATCGTCCGGGCTAGCCGACGCGATGATGATTTCCGCGTCGCCGTAGTCCGCCGCCGTGTCCAGCATGTCAATGTGGTTTCCCCATGCAAAGCTGAGAATCGCTCGCACCTCTTTCGCGCAAACCACTCGGTTGGGACGGGTAACCCCGTAAGGGAGCCCGAACTGCACTGTCCCCAAGGCGAGCTTCGGGTGTGCCTCCAACGCCGCGGCTGAAATTTTTGTGGAAACAGTCAAGCCTGGGCGAACTCGACCGCAATTCGTCAGCCGCATAAGGCCGAGCCTGTCCAGTCGCTCAGGATTGCGGTCGGACGAATAGAGCAGATCATCGGGGACTCGTCGCGCGCCGAGCGCTTCGAGATGATGAGCGGTCCACTCTGGTATAGGCGGACAGATGATATAACGATCATCGAGCTCGAGCGTCATCCTGGCGTCGTCTTCCGTGATCAGCACCTCGTGCAACTTTTCCCCAGGGCGAATGCCGATCACTTCGTGCGACAAACCGGGCGCGATCGCATCGGCCAGATCGGTGAGATTCATCGATGGTATCTTAGGAACGAAAATCTCAGCACCGCGCATCATTTCGAGCGATGAGAGGACGAAGTTCACGCCTTGCTCGAGCGTGATCCAGAATCGTGTCATGCGTGGGTCCGTAATCGGGATGCTCCTGGCGCCTCCCTTCACCAGCGCCTCGAACAGCGGCACGACGGAGCCACGCGAACCGATCACGTTCCCATATCGCACGACGGAAAACTGGGGGCCATCATCACCCGACAGGTTGTTGGCAGCGACCATGATTTTGTCTGCGGCAAGTTTAGACGCGCCGTAGAGATTGATCGGATTGACGGCCTTGTCCGTCGACAGCGCCACCACCTTGCGCACTCCTCCGCGCAGTGCCGCCTTGACGACGTTCTCTGCGCCGTAAACATTGGTGAGGATGCATTCGAACGGGTTGTATTCAGCGGTCGGAACGATCTTGAGCGCCGCCGCGTGGATGACCACGTCGATGCCTCGCATGGCGAGCTCCAACCTCGACGCGTCTCGCACGTCTCCAATGAAAAACCGCATGCAGTCGAATGTTTCACGCGAATGGGAAGTCCGCAGCTCGCGCGCCATCACCTCCTGCTTTTGCTCGTCGCGAGAAAACACGACGAGCCGCTTCGGTATATTGCGCGTCAGCAGAGTATGGACGAAGGCCCGCCCGAACGATCCAGTTCCCCCGGTCACCAGAATATTTCGACCCGTCAGAGCGGGCTGCGGGTTCACAAACGTGCGCTCTACCGTCATGCTGGTGCGTCCCATCGAACTCACGATGCCAGCCGCCGATCAACTCGTTTGCCGGTGCGCGACGCGAGGACATCTTTCAGACTGCGCACCAGGCTGCGCGCCCGCGATTCTCCTAGACCCTCCAAGGAAAATGTCGGTGTGACGCGGTTCGTCTTGCGATCATTGGCCTGGGCGAGCACCCGCGCACGCAGCGACGGATCGAGCACGCGGTCGACCCGCACATAGATGCAGCGATCGCGGATGGTTTCCAGCGCGAGAGCCGTCGGATCGCGAAGGCCGATGTCGAAGTAGACGATCGGCTTGTCGGTGGCGCACGCCATCAAGAAAGACGTCGAGATATAGTCGAAGATGAACGCGTCCGCGCCGTCTAGCACCTGCTCCAATCGAGTGCGGCAAATTCGCGTCGGATCAATTCCACCATAGGCCCAGTCAGTGCTGATTTTTTCCCAAGGGTATGCTTTGAGCATAGCTTCGGGAAACTGGTCGAGGAGATGCCGCTGCCATCGACCGTACACCAGATCGGGCATCGTGCGGTCCGGACCATAGGTGTGCAAATCGTTGAACGCCGTAGGCACGTAATAGGTTCGCGATCGCTGCGATATATCCAGCGATTCGATTTCGGCGTCCGCGCGAAAGATTGCGGCTACCTTCTCGGCGTCAGAGGGAATCATCCCCAGCGGCTCATCCGCCTCGATCAGGGAAGTGGCGCAGGTCGCGTTCTGCAAATCTTGCATGCCTGCGGTTGCATAACCGAAATCATGCGTCGCCAAAGTCCGTTCGCCATACCCGGATTGCACGCCTCCGACCAATCCGCTTCCTTGTCCATGAGCGACGGCAATGACCGGGATGCCGGCGCAACGAGCGCGCGCTGCCATCAGACGATTGGGGACATGGTGCAGACTGCCGACCACCAACGCATCGGCCAGCAGCGGCTCGGGCCGCCCTTCGACGAGATAGTAGCGGGCGTGGGCGAGCAGCAAGCCCTTGAGCGCCGGCGCGTCGCGCTGCATCCCGAACCGCTCGCAAATCTCGTCGATCGCCCGCTCGACGGTCGGCCACTGCGCCGCGAGTCGGACGCCGAGCTGGCCCGCCTGCGGCGCCACCGCGCAGATACCTCCGCGCAGCAACTCGACGGGAAGGTCCCCCAACCCCCAGTTGACGAGCGCGACCTTCATCCGCCGCGGCAGGAGCCCGAGGAATTTCGAGGCTGCCACATAGGCCGGTCGTCGGCAGCAACTGAGGCGGCGGATCGAAGATCGTGCCGGCCTCCTTTTCATCGCCCCGCAGACCCTCGGCGACATCGACGTGATCGATATAGGCGTAACTCTTGTGTCGCACAGCGCGGAGGTCTGGGCGCGCGATCCCGAGCCGTTGTTCCAGATGCAGGAGGCGGTAAAGCGTCAGGATCATCATGAAGTCCGGGAACATCAGCAGCGGCACGTTGGCGAACGCCCCGGCGAGTGCGGTGCATCGTTGGACCGCCGTCTTGAGAACAGCATGCACTACCATGCATTCGGCGTTGGCTTCGCTCAGCACGTCGCGGAATTGCATGGTTGCGAAATCGATCGAGGTCATTTCGGCTCGTGCCTACTCCAATGAGCATTGAAATAGATTCTCGGCTCGGCGTTGAAGCTCGCCTTAAAGTCTCCACGCTGGGGTGAGTTCATACCCACCATGTCAAACGTACGCAGGCCGTCGTGCCAAGCATGGCGAATGCTTTCCAGCATCAGGAATGTCGAAACGCCCGAGCGGCGCCATGCCGGATCGCAGGCGCCAAAATGATAGTAGGCCGTCGTCTTGTCACGGAGGCGAAACGGTGGCGGCCACCGGCTCGCCGGTGGACGCCGTTGCCATGAGCATGCGAGAGCGGCGCGACCGCAGGAGCGGCGCCAACGCGGCGCGAATGAACTCTCGCTCGTCGGGCGATCGCGTCAGTCCCTGGCGAGCGAACGTTGCCTCGTGCAGGCGATCGAACGTGTCAACGTCGGTCGAATTCGACGGCCGTCATGCCTTCGTTGATCGACCTTTCCACGTCTCTGCGCCGATTCATCCTGATGCCCGCCCGATAGGTATCGAAGTCCGTGTTTCCCGACAGATCGACAATCCCCGTATAGGCGACGTCCACCGCGAAGCGGCCCCGATCCGGCGCGTGATAGTTGAACCATTGAAAGGCCCGGATGTCGTCGATCGAGGGATGCAGGCTGAACGACAGTGACCGGTAGCGCGAGCTGAGCGCTTCGAGCAGCGATCCGAGCGTCTCGAGCTGCCAGCGGATTCTGGAATGGGTTTCGGCGCGCGGCGGCAGCAGGAAAACGCCCTGGTAGCAGGTGAGCGGACGCGGGGCCGGCAACGCTCGATTGCCGTCGGCGAACACGATCGCGCCGGCGGCGGGCATACCCTTGCGCTCGAGTATCCACAGGGCGGGCGGCTGTGGCATCGCGGCGAGAAAATCGCTGCAGCAGAACGCATTGTGCTGCGCCGAGGCAGCGAGCAGCGAAATCCCACTCGAGATGATCCGCGCATGGGCGGAGAATGCCGTCGCTCACGTCGTCCGGGCGCTTTCGGACATCTCCGCAAGCGAGCGCCAATTCGACCGCTTGCGGACGCAGACCGTATAGTTGAAGGGCACGAAACCGTGCCGGATCTCGAACACGGGCGAAAGCTTGCGCGCGACGAAATCGACGACGCCGGTCAGCGGCAGATAGAACAAGTGGGCGTCGCGCCAGTTCACGTAACCCGAGATCGCGTTGAAGACGAGCGCCTTGCCGCAACGCGCGAAATAGCGATCGAGGAGCCCATACACCCATTCCTCGGTCTGCCCCGCATTGGCGCCGAACAGCCCGCTCATCAGCACGTAGTCGTACGGCCCCGGCGCAACCTCGTCGACATGCGCGAACGATGCCTGCGGATAACGCGCTTTCGCCTCGTCGAGCAGCGCACGGTTGATGTCGGTCCCGCAATATCTTCCGAAATAGCCGCGGGCGACGAGATACTGGTAGAGCTCGCCGTTGCCGCAGCCCGCGTCCAGGATCGAGGCGCCGCCGTCGCTGTTGAAGTCGATGAACTCGAGGAGCTCGCCGAATCGATAGTGCTGCTTCTGCGGATCGTCGAACATCACGCGCGCATTTGCCGTGGGCGCGCCTTGATGCGCCTCGTAGATAGCGATCATTCGCTCGGTGATGGGGTCTGAGCTCACGGGTCGTACAACCAATCGCACCAATGCTACCGCACGCCGGGTGACTCAGCGGTCACACGGAACGTGCCGGCCAAGGCCGGACAGGGCAGCGGCCGCAGGTCAGGCCGCCGCCACCGACAGGTCGTCGAAGACGACCCGGATCTTGCGCCCCAGCAGGTCGAGGAGCACGGCGACGCGCTCGCCGTCGGACACTCCGTCGAACAAGCCGAGGCTGCTTGCGAAAATTCCGTCAACGATGCGCACCTGCTCGCCCATCGTGAAGCGAGGCCGCCGCTCGAACGTGACGAATCCATGCCCGTCCTCGCGGCGACGCAGTCCGTCAACCACGCTGCCGGCCACGGACGCCGGATCGTCGCCGTTGCACACGAGGCGGCTCACGCCGATGGTCGATTGGATCGATCGCCAGCGCTGCGCCGCCATGTCGATCGCGACGAACAGGTAGCGGGGAAACAGCGGCGCCGCGACCGTCTCGACGCGGCGCGCGTGGCGCCGGCGTTTTTCATAGCGCGGCAGGTAAGTCGCGAAGCCTTGCCGGCCGAGATGCCAGACGGCCTTGCTCTCGCCGTGCGGCTGCGTCTGCACCACGTACCAGCGGGGCGCGGCGGGCGTCACGACGCGGCCTCCTCGATCGGCTGGGTGCGCACGCCAAGCAGGGTCGGCACGAGCACGCGCTCGCGCCCGAACCGCGCGACGGCTGCGGCGAATGTCTCGCGCGCCGTGCGCAGGTCGGTGATGAGGATCGCGTCGACCGTGCCGGGCAGCGCGTCGAACGCGGGCACGACCGGCGCGCCCATGAAGGCGGTCGCCGTGGCGTCGCGATCGACCACGGCGACGATGGTGGTCGCGCGTTCGAAGGCGCAGATCGCCGCGATCTCGGCGAGATCGGAGAGGCCGGCGAGCGCGATGCGGCTCCAGCCCTTCTCGTGCGCGAGCGCCAGCGTCTTGGCGCAGTCCGCCCGCGCCTGGCGGAAGAACGAGAAAGACCACGTAAGATACTCGATCGTCAGGCGCGACTTTTCCGCAAATCCCTGCGGGGTGAGGTAGTAGGCATAGCGCCGGCGCGGCACCTCGGAGACCTTGACGAGCCCCTTCTTGATGCAGCGCTTGAGGTAGGCGTTGACGAGGCCGAGCGCGATGCCGAGTTCGGAAGCGAGGCGACGCTGCGACTGCCCGCCGTCGCGCTCGACCGACTCGAGCAACCCCAGCAGGATCTTGTCCTTGTCGGCCTCGGGCTCGTGAATAATGGTCGCCACGCACAACTCCCCGGCCGTTCTATACGCTGTTCACGCGGTGAACGTCAAGACCTCCGTTCACGATGTGAACGGATGTGACTATTTGAAATCATTTGAATTTTCGGCTCGACCGAATTTACCATTCGGCCACTTCGGGATGGGCCGCCGGCTATCGCCGCCCGTGCCACACGGCGGCGAGCCGGCGACGAACCCGCTCCGCCATCGGCGCCTCCTGCTCGCGCCAGAGCTTGTATTTGAAGCGAAAGCGGCGCGCCGCGAGGGCCGCGCGCCACGTGCGCAGGGACGGATGCCGCCGGGACCAGGCGAGGAAGTCGATCAGGAGCTCCACCTGCTGGCGCTGCCCGTCGATCCCATCGGCGCGCAGGCTGGCGGCCGGATCATCGCGATAGAGCACGTACGGCGTCGTCAGACAGTCGAACTCCGTAACGGTGCTCACACGCAGCCACATGGCGTAATCCTCGATCGCCGTGAAGAGCTTGGCCTCGGGAAACCCCTCGACCGCAGGCACGACCGAGCGATGGATCAGCGCCGAACTGCACACGACGATGTTGCCGGCGAGCATCGTGTCGAATCCGAGGACTGGCGGCGGCCGGTCGAGCAGCGGCTCCGCCTGACGCTGGCCCGCGACGATGCGCCACGCATTGGTGCACGCCGCCAATCGGCCCGACCTGCCGACGGCCTGCAATTGTGCCTCGAGCTTGTCCGGCAGCCACTCGTCGTCGCTGTCGAGAAACGCGAGCCATTCGCCGCGCGCCGCCACAGTGCCGCGATTGCGCGGAATGGCCGGACGCCCGCCGCGTGGACCCGGGAGCCAGCGAATGCGCGGATCGGACATCCGCCGCACCCGCTCCTCCGTATCGTCGGTCGAGGCGTCGTCGCACACCAGTACTTCGAGTGGCGCGTGCGTCTGACGCAACGCACTCTCGATCGCTGCCACGACGGTCGCGGCGCGGTTCCAGGTGGGGATGATCACCGAGACCGATGGTGCATCAGCCATGATGAATTTGACCCGCGATTTGCCGATCCGCTATGCGTATCGCCGTGACCGGCGCTACGCTGCCGGCGAACGGCCGCGCGGGCCCACGACGCATGTCAACAAGCACTGTCGATGACCTCATTCACGGACTGCCGCCCGAATTGAAGGGAGAGGTATGGCTCGACTCCGCGTCGATTCGGTCGGTTGCATATTCCCGGTTCTGGAACGACGAAGACATCGAGCGGCAGAAGCCGTGGCACGTGATCGCGAACGGCTTCGAGAAAATGGACGAGTACGTCGCGTCGACGGGATTCGTCGAAGACTTGACGGCGTGCGTCGGCCGACTGCGTGCGCGCGGCAAATTCGTGGGCGGCGCCGGCATCGACGTTGCTGCCGGCGTGTTGTGGCTGCTGCCGTCGCTCTTCCGCATCGTCAATCCGGACCATGTCACCTGTGTGGAGTATTCCGCTCATCGGCTGCTGAAACACGGGCCGGAAGTGCTGAAGAAGAACCGGGTCCCGCTCGCGAAGGTCACGTTGGCGCTGGGATCGTTCTACGACATCAAGGCCCCCTCCGGCAGCATGGATTTCGCGGTGCTTTGCCAAGCCTTTCACCATGCCGATCAGCCGGATCAACTGCTCGAGCAGATCGCCAAGGTGCTCAAGCCCGACGGCGTCATCATCGTTCTCGGCGAGGACGCAGTCGATTGGGCTTTCCGGCACGATCTGCTTCACGCGATTCGCTATTTCGCCTATCGTTTCCTGCCCACCACTTTCCGCCGCAGCTTTCTGTACAGCCCCTATGGCGCGCCGCGCAGCCTCGTTGCGCGCTCGCGGGATATCTTCCCTCCTGATCCGGTTCTCGGCGATCACGCCTATATCCGACGCGAGTACGGCCAGATCTTTGCCGCGCGCGGCTTTCGGACCGAGTTCGTGGATCGGCCGGGCGCGCACACGCTTTCGCTTGTCGCGTATCGAAGGTAGCGGCGCCGCGGCACGCGCTTGAATACTGTCTGTGGCGTGAGCGCGATGACGGTCGTGTCCGGCTGACCCAGCAGCTCGGCAAATCGCCGCTTGTCGCCGGGAAATTCGAGAACAAAACCATACGGGACATCGACCTTCAACTGACCGGCGGGAAGACTTGACGCGGTGGGCAGCGCCGCGCAAGGTCGAAAAATTCGGCAAGATTACTCCAGCGCACGGGCGATGACTTGGAGCAGAGACAGACTGTGATCCGGGAAGCCGTCATCTTGCCTGAGCGGTATGTCGCCGGCTGGAGCAGCCGGGAACCGGCAACCATCTGGTACTTCGGCGATTCATACTCGCTCTGGATCAAGCTGCACGACTGGCAGGCAGCCGGACATCGCCTGGCGCCGGTGGGCGATATCGTCAATCGCTGGGCGAAGGAACTGGCGGAACCGCTGCGCAATCTGGATGCCACGATGGCGATCCGCGATCCGCTCGCCTGGGGCGCGAGCGGCATCGGCAGCCGCGGTCGCTTCGATACTCCGGTCGTGACCTTCGTCTGCTGCCTGGCCGCATTCGTCGAGGCCATGGAGGCGGGCGGACGCCATGTCTTCGTGATTGGCGACGACGACCTTGGCGGGGCCATGTACGACTCGGCGCGGGCGCGCGGTTGGACGGTCGGCTGGACGCGCCCCGGCGCACGCCGGCGGCGGTGGCCGAGCGTCATCGTGCAATTCGTCCGCGCGGTTCGCGAACGCATGACGAGCATTCGCCACTACGGCCGCCGGCGGCTGCAATTGCGACGGCTGCGGCGCCGCCATCATCTCGACCTCGACGCCCTCCGACAGGCCGACACCGTCATTGTGCTTTGGGGACGCTCGACAACCTTTTCGTCGCATGACCGCCAAGTCAGCGACGGCTGGTTCGGCGAGCTTCCCGCCCTGCTGCGAAACGCCGGGCGGCGTCTCGCCTACTTGATCGAGCCCCTCGACTGGACGGAGGCGTATGAAGGTATCGCAGCCAACGCGCTCGCCTCCGGCGAGCCCGTGCTGATGATCGAGGATGCCTACACGATCGCCGACGTTCTGCGCGCCGCAATGGCCGCGTTTCGTCCGCCAGCCCGACCGCTCCGCCTGCAAAGTCGCGACGGCGCGGACCTGACGCCAGCGGTCCGCGCCGCTCTGTGGCGCGAGGTTCGTCGCGGCGCCCCGACCCTCGCGCATCTTCAATCGGGCGTCGGGCCGCTCGTGCGGCGCCTCGGAATGAACCCGCGCACCGTGGTGCATTTGTACGAGGGCCAGCCATGGGAACGCACGCTGCGCGCGAGCATCCGCCGCGCGCTGCCGGCGACCCGCGTGGTCGCCGTCCAGCACATGCCGTTTCCGCCGCTCTTTCTCAACTTCATCCCCAGCGCAGGTGAAATAGCCAAGGGCGAGATACCCGACAGCCTCGTCGTCCTGGGGCCGAGCATCGCGGAGTACCTCGGCAGCTTGGGGTTCCCGAAGGACCGATTGGCCGTCGGCGGCGCCTTGCGGTTCGCGGCGACACGCCATCTCGGGGAGGGCGGGCCCGGGGGCGACGTGCTCTGCTGCACCGGCATCGACTGGCACGAGAGTCTCGAGCTTGCCGACAAGGCCGCACAAGCCGTCACGCGCTTCCCGGCCTTGCGGCTTGTGGTGAACTTCAATCCCCAAGCGCCGGCCGCCCTGAAAGCAGCCGTCAAGAAATTCGTCCTCGATCGGCTACCGGAGAGCAAGGCCGCCGCAATCGACTTCAGCGACCTTGGCGTGCGCGATCTGATAGCAGCGGCCGGCGTGGTTCTCTACAGCGACACCAATGCGGCCTATGAAGCATTTGCGGCCGGCTGCGAGCTGATCTTCGTCGGCCGTGACTGCGCGCTCGACTACGACAAGCTACCGCCCGGCTGGGCAACGCACTGCCGCAGTGTCGACGAGATCACTGCGGCGCTGCAGAGCTGGCTCGACAGGACAGCCCCGGTTGATCGAGCGGAGCGCATCAGCCGGCTCAGAACCTGTCTGGCGGACGTTGATGCGGAAACCTTCCTGTCAAGAACCTGACGAAACGCGCCCCTCCACACCTCAAGCGTCCGGGCGCCGGAATTGATAATTGAAGATCGTTCGGTACTCGCCGCTCGCCACCATCTCGCTTTGTCGCCGCGCCGCGAGCTTCAGTCCGCAGCCTTCAATGCGGGCAACGATCTCCCCCGTCTCGGATTCGCGGGCCGAATCCAATTCGATCGACAATGATTTCACGCGCGGGTCGGCCAGCGCCTTTGCCGCTCCCGCGATGATGCGATCTTCGATGCCGTCCACGTCGATCTTGATGTGATTTGGAAAGGGTGGATGGAACGCGGCGACGAATGCGTCGACCGTGTAGCCGATCATGCCCTGCCGAAAGCCCGGCGTGAACCTCTTGCCAAAATTGTCGATAGGCTCGCCGAAGCTCGACAAGGCGCCGCCGAGCTCCGTCATTTGCATGTTCAGTGCGCGGATGCCCGATTCGTCGGAAAGAGCGATACAATAGGCCGCCACGCGATCATCGATCCCATTCAATTCGATGTTGCGATTGAGCAGGTAGTAGTTGCCGGCGGCGGGCTCGAACGCGATCACGCGGATGCCGCGATGAGCCGCCGCATAAAGCGAATAGATCCCGACATTCGCGCCAATATCCCAGAAGACATCACCTTCCGCGAAGCTGTCGATCCATTCGATCGTTTCCGGCTCCTTGGTGAACAGGGTGCGAACGCGCCACAGCGGCAGCGCACCGAGACAATAGAACTTGATCGGCCCGCGGGACGTGACGACCGTCTCGATCGCCAGCGGAATGGATTGGTCCTCGGTCTTGAGGGCGTCGGACAGCAACCGACGGACGCGCCCGCCGGAAACTTTCAATCCGGCGCGAAGCGCGGAGGCTACCGCGTTGCGCAGCGTACGACGTGCGGCGGAGATCATTAAGTTCGCGCGTGCGGCGTCCCCAGCGACGTCTGCGCGATCGGCGACGTTTGCTGGGCCGTCACCAGCGTGCCTCCATGATCGTCGCTCGACACCACAAATTGCGCGGCCGTGTAGCCTCCAAGCAGCGCGATGCCGGCGCTGTCGCGGCCATTGCTCACCATCAATGTTCCACCGGTATTGCCGGAGTTCGCCGCGTAGCCAAGCGTTGTCTGCGGGTTGAACACGATGTCGCGTAGATCGATCTGGTCCTGACCCGCAAAACCCGAAATTTGGCCGGTAAATCGCGCCGAATTGTCGATTTGCAGCGTTCCGGTCGAGGCGATGAAGGAAACGGGGGCCGCCGAGTAAGTAAGCTCGACCGAGCTGCCAGCCGCGATCACGACAGATCCCGCGCCCTGGCTCGCCGTATCGCTGAAGACCAATTGGCCCCCGCCCGGCGCGAGGGAGGCGCTGTCATCACCGAGTGACGCAAAGGTCGCAGCGCCCGAACCGTTGATATCCGTCTCGACCCAGTTGCCGCCATTGCTCCAGCTGCCGTTGTAGGCTTCCAGCCAGATCTTGTCCGTGCCCGTCGTTGCCGGTCCGGTGTAGACCCATCCGTTCAGGCTCGACAGCGTCACCGGCTGGTCGAGCGCAATCGACGTGCCGCCGTTGGTCAGCGTGCCGTGCGCCGGCGCCCCGCCCTCCGGGTAGCTGAACCACACCTTGTACTGCGTAATTCCGCTGCCACTGATGTTGAACAGACTAGACAGCGCGACCGACTGCCCAGCCCCGACGGTCTGATTGTGTGACGTCACCACCGGCGCGGGGACGGACGAGCCCGGATCGGCGATGTCCGTCTCGACCCAGTTGCCGCCGTTGCTCCAGCTGCCGTTGTAGGCATCGAGCCAGATCTTGTCCGTCCCGTGCGCCGCAGGGCCGGTGTAGACCCACCCGTTCAGGCTCGACAGCGTCACCGGCTGGTCGAGCGCGATCGACGTGCCGCCATTCGTCAGCGTGCCGAGCGCCGGCGCCCCGCCCTCCGGGTAGCTGAACCACACCTTGTACTGCGTGATCCCGCTGCCCGTGATGTTGAAGAGATTCGACAGCGCGACCTGCACCCCGGTCGCGACCGACTGATTGTTCGACGTCACCACCGGCGCGGAGACGGACGAGCCCGGATCGGCGATGTCCGTCTCGACCCAGTTGCCGCCGTTGCTCCAGCTGCCGTTGTAGGCATCGAGCCAGATCTTGTCCGTCCCGTGCGCCGCAGGGCCGGTGTAGACCCACCCGTTCAGGCTCGACAGCGTCACCGGCTGGTCGAGCGCGATCGACGTGCCGCCATTCGTCAGCGTGCCGAGCGCCGGCGCCCCGCCCTCCGGGTAGCTGAACCACACCTTGTACTGCGTGATCCCGCTGCCCGTGATGTTGAAGAGATTCGACAGCGCGACCTGCACCCCGGTCGCCACCGACTGGTTGTTCGACGTCACCACCGGCGCGCAGACCACGTTGCCCGGATCGGCGATGTCCGTCTCGACCCAGTTGCCGCCGTTGCTCCAGCTGCCGTTGTAGGCATCGAGCCAGATCTTGTCCGTCCCGTGCGCCGCAGGGCCGGTGTAGACCCACCCGTTCAGGCTCGACAGCGTCACCGGCTGGTCGAGCGCAATCGACGTGCCGCCGTTGGTCAGCGTGCCGAGCGCCGGCGCCCCGCCCTCCGGGTAGCTGAACCACACCTTGTACTGCGTGATCCCGCTGCCCGTGATGTTGAAGAGATTCGACAGCGCGACCTGCGCCCCGGTCGCGACCGACTGGTTGTTCGACGTCACCACCGGCGCGGAGACGGACGAGCCCGGATCGGCGATGTCCGTCTCGACCCAGTTGCCGCCGTTGCTCCAGCTGCCGTTGTAGGCATCGAGCCAGATCTTGTCCGTCCCGTGCGCCGCAGGGCCGGTGTAGACCCACCCGTTCAGGCTCGACAGCGTCACCGGCTGGTCGAGCGCGATCGACGTGCCGCCGTTGGTCAGCGTGCCGAGCGCCGGCGCCCCGCCCTCCGGGTAGCTGAACCACACCTTGTACTGCGTGATCCCGCTGCCCGTGATGTTGAAGAGATTCGACAGCGCGACCTGCGCCCCGGTCGCCACCGATTGGTTGTTGGACGTCACGACCGGAGCCTGAACCTGCGACGACGTGTTCCACCCCAGCACGTTCATGATCTGCAGATCGGTCGCCGACAGTGTGCCGGGATCGCCGGCGCCGGGGCCGCCCGGTCCGAACGGATCACGCGCATTGGCATCCTGGCCGACCTGATCCCAGTCGGCGAAGTCAAACCCGTCGAACTGTCCCGACGTGTTCACCGAGCTGTGGTACTGCAGGCCCGTGTTGATGTTGGTTCCGTCGGCGGAGAAATAGGTCGGCTGCCCGTCGTGGCCGCCGGTGAAATCGCGCTGGCCCGACGCCGTGAAGCGGAACAAATCCATCGGCGCCCACGACGAGTTGGCGATGCCAAGGCTCCCGATGCGGCCCATGGCGCCTTCCGAGAGCTCGTGCTCAAGCACGCCCTCGGCATCGCCCGGGTTGTTTTGCAATGCGGACGACGTCCAGTAGACGCTGTTGAGCACGACCGCATCGTCGATCGTGCCGCCGCTCGGACCGCCGGCCAGACCGAGAATCCTCGCCTCGCCGTCGGGAATGATGAAACCTGCGCCGTGGCTCGGATCAGACAGGTGCTGGAGCGACGCAACGGCCGCCGCCTGCTCGGTCGACGTCACGTGGCTCGCCAGTGCGTTCACCAACGTCGCATAGGAGACGGAGACTACATTGAAGCTGTTTTCGCCGCTGAACGAAGGGTTGAGCGATTGCAGGTCGAAGCTGCAATTGACCGTGACGCTGTTGGTGAACTGACTCTGGAGATAGCTCTCCGCGGCGACGATTTCGTTGCGGAACGTCGTCGTCACCCCCGACCCGTACGTGTTGTTGAACACGAGGCCGCCGCCCGAATGGGTGATGGTTTCCGAGGCGAGCGCGGCCCCACCCGTCGACGTGCCGCCCGCGCTCGCCGAGGTCCCACTTGCCGCGGTCCCACTTGGTGTCGCCCCGCGGCCGATCGCACCCGAGCTCGCCGGCGGCCGCAACGAGGCGGGCAAATCATCGGCGTCGCCTTCGTCGACGATCGTGAACGTGCCGTCGCCGTTTGGAATCTTATGCAGCATCTACGAGAACCGTGATCGCCGCGCCGTTCGGCGCGGAACTCGCATGTCGATGCAACTGCCGCAGCCCTCTCTCGCCAAGAGGTCCGGAAACATGTTGGCGCGACGGGCCGGCCGCAGAACGCCAGCAATGCCGCAGGCCGAATATTCCACCCACCTCCCAGGGACTCCGGGAATGTGGCAATTTTGACGGCGAAGCCGTCCACGGCGAGCAGTTTCGCGACGCGGCGGGCCTGCCCGCCGCGTGATACGTCACGGTGAAACCGAGCGACCTTGGCCAGGGCATCGCCGAATTCAATCCCGCTGCGCCCCCATTTATCATCCCATTGCGGTCGTCAACGAGTGGTAAAATACCAAGGCGCAATTCTCATCGTTGCAAACTCGTCACAAATCCCTGCCCCCCGCGTTGCTGCGTCGGACTGACCGACCTACCCGATCATCCCGCCGCCACGGTCCACGGATCTCCCGCCGCCTCGAGCCCGTCGATCGCCGCCATGCCCATTGCCATGATCGCCTCCTCCGAGCTGCCGCCGATATGCGGCGTCGCCAGGAAGTTGGGCAGCGTCAGCAGCTCGTCGTTCTGCGGCGGCTCGGTGGAAAAGACGTTCGAACGCCGCGGCCGCGAGCCGGCCGTCCCTGAGCATCGAGGCCAGCGCGGTCTCGTCGACGAGCCCACCGCGCGCCGCGTTGATCAGCACGGCGTCGGGCCGCATCAAGGCGAGGCGCTCGGCCGACAGCATGTTGGCGGTGGCGTGGTCGAGCGGCACATGCAGCGTCACGATCTCGGATTCGGCGAGCAGCCGCTCGAGCCCGACCGGACGCACGCGCCACTGCGCGTAGAATTCCGGGAAGTCGCGGATGTCGTGCGTCAGCACCTCGCAATCGAAGGCGCGCAGCAGCGTCGCCAGATCCTTGCCGACATGGCCGCAGCCGATGATCCCGACGGTGCGACCGGTGAGCTGGCGGCCGGCGAGCTGCTGCCATTTTCCGCCGCGCAGCAAGCTGTTGGCCTGCGGCACGAGGCGCAGGCACGAGATCGCGAACGCGATGACCAGCTCGGCGACCGAGCGCCTGTTGACCCCGCCGCGCCAGCCGAGCTTGCGGCCGTGCCGCGTCATGGCCTCGAGATCGATCGAGTTGAGGCCGACGCCGAACTTGCCGATCACCTTCAGCTCCGGCAGCGCCGCGAAAACGCGGTCGTCGAGCTTGTCCAGTGCCGTGATCGCGCGCTCGTGGCCGCGCAGGAACGCGATCAGCGCCTCGCCCGACAGCAAGAGCCCCTTGTCGTTGAACGTGACGTGGGCGTAGCGCGCCTGCAGCTCGGCGCGCAGCTTCGGGTGCCGCGAGAACGAGCGCGACGTGACGGCGACGCGGACGGGCGAGCGCGTCATGGCTTGAGATACCGCGCCGTCACCGGATCGGCGGCGAGCGCCTTCTCGGCGCGGGCATGATCCGCCGGCGTATCCACCCCGATGGTCTCGATCTCGGTGCGCACCGCATAGATCGGCATGTGATGCTCCAGGAGGCGCAGCATGTCGCATGACTCCGCCCGCTCGAGCGGCGTCTGCGGCAGGCTCGAGAAGGTCGCGAGCAGCGACGGCTTGAAACCGATGACGCCGGTCTGCTGATAGACCTTGAGATCCTTGCCGGCACGCGAGCGCGAGGGGATGCCGGAGCGCGAAAAGTAGAGAATGCGGTCGTCCGGCGCCATCACGGCCTTCACGGCATTGACATCGTCCTGGTCTTGCGCCGCATAGAGCCGGCTCACCAGGTTGACCACCGCGGCCCGCGTCTGCGCATAGCGCGCGGCGGTCTGCGCCAGCATGTCGGGCGACACTAGTATCTCGTCGCCCTGCACCATCAATACGAGATCATCGTCGGTCAGACCGAGCGCGAGCCCCTCGACCGCCTCCTGCACGCGGTCGGTGCAGCGCTCATGCGTGTCCGCGGTCATCACGGCCTCGCCGCCGATCGCGCGGATCGCGTCGGCGATCTCGATATCGCAGGTGGCGACGATCACGCGCTCGAAATCGGCGAACAGGCGGCTGCGCAGATAGATGTGCTGGATGAGCGGCATGCCGAGCAGCGGTTTCAACGGCTTGCCGGGAAGCCGGCTCGACGCCATGCGGGCCGGGATGACGCAGATGCTTCTCATGCGGTTTTCCCGCCATTGAGCGCGACCACCTCCGCGCGGTCGCGGTCGACCGCCATGGTGAGGAAGATCTCGTCGACGCCGTATGCGATGAAGCGATAGCCCTCGGCGGCGCGCGCGCGCAGCGTCGCGGCATCCGGATGCACGATGTGCAGCCCGCCGGGCTTGGCCGAGCGCGCCATCACGGCGCGCACCTGCGCGAGTGCATCGGCGACGGCCGGGCTGTCGAAATCGCCTGGCCGGCCGAGCGAGCCAGACAGATCGTAAGGGCCGATCATGAAGCCATCGACGCCGTCGACCGCGAGGATCGCGTCGAGATTGCGCACGCCCTCGTGATGCTCGACCTGGGCGATGAAGACCGACTCGCGGTCCGCCCACGCCCGATAGGTCTCGAAGCTGCGGCCATAGCCCTGCGCGCGCGCGAGGCCGACGCCGCGCTTGCCACGCGGCGGATAGTACAGCGCCTCGACGGCGCGCCGCGCGTCGTCGGCGCTGTTGATCATCGGCACGATCACACCGGTCGCGCCCGCGTCCATCGCCCGCTTGATCAGCAGCGCGTCGTTGACGCCGACCCGCACCAGCACCGGTAGGCCGCCGAGCGCCACCGTCTGGATCATCTTCGCCATCGCCTCGGTGCCGATCGCGGTGTGCTCCGTGTCGATGGCGAGCCAGTCGAAGCCGCCACCGAGCATGATCTCGGCGGTCTCGGTCGACGCGATGCTCAGCCACGACCCGACGGTCAACTGCCGCTTCACGAGCTTGTCCTTGAGGCTCGTCATTCGGGTCTCCGCACCACGATGCAGACATGCGAGCTGAGGCGGTTGGCAGCCAGGAAGCTCTGGAATTCCGCCAGCGTCGGCGGAGGCGCGGCGAGGAGCCGCGACACGAACCGACCGATCGGCAGGTCCGGCCGGTCCGCGAGGGTATTGATAACGATATCGACGTCAAGGCGGCCCGGGGTTGTCAGCTCGACCAGCTCCAAGCCGGCGCGCGCCACCAGACGCTCCAACCCTTGCGTGGTCATCAGGTTGATGTGATGCGGGGGATGAATGGACTTTGCCGCATCCCACAGCACCTGGACGTCGAAACCACTCGCCGTCAGCGTGGTGAGGACCGCAACGCCGCGCGGCGCCGTGAGGCGCGCGATCGCGGCGAGAAACGTGACGGGATCGTGCACATGCTCCAGCACCTCGAACGCCGTGACCATGTCGGCCGCAAGCTCGCCGGGCGCGACGGCCTCGGCCATCTTCGGCATCACGTCGAAACCCTTCTCGCGGCACACCACCGCAAGTGACTCGGCGGGCTCGAGCGCCACCGCTTTGCCGAACCGACCGATGGCGTGCGCCTCCTCGAGAAACAGACCGTATCCGGCGCCGACATCGACGAGGCATGCGCCGCGCGGCAGCCCAAAACGATCGGCCATCTCGACGATCATCTTGGCGCGCGGGCGAAAGATCGCGGCGCGCCGGCTCTCGGCCGTAACACGGTAGAACTCGCTGCTCCAGAACCGCACGGACTCGGCTTCCACGTAGAACCGATCCATTCGCGCGGCGGTCGGGCGCGGATTGAGAAAGAGGCTCCCGCATGCGCGGCACTCGGCATACTGGTAGCCGTGCTTGATGAAGCTCGCCAAGCCCTCACCGCCGCAGGCAGGACATGCCACCGCGACGAAGCTCGCACGATCGGCAAGCAGCACGGACGCGTCTCTTTCCGTCAGATCGAGATAGCGGTCGAATAGCTGCTTCGGCCGAATGTCGGCTTCCTTCATGGCGACGAGATTCCCCAGCGTGCGCTCCACGCCTTGTCGGCCGCATAGATCCGGTACACCAGCTCCATCGTCCGCAATGCGTCGTCCACCGAACCGTCGATCACGGACTTGCGGTCAACGATGCATTCGACGAACTCGCGAATCTCTTCCTCCCACGAGGGGTCGCGATTGTAACGGGTCACCTGCTCCATCGGGTCTCCCTGGTCGTCCGCCGCGGCCCACACGACCGTGAGTGTCTCGGCGCCGTAGCTCTTCGAGCCCGACAGGATGCCGGAGAGGATCAGCGCGCCCTTCTCCAGCGTCACGTCGAGACTGAAGCGGTGGCGCCATTGCGTCGCGGTCGAATGCAGCATGGCGACGACGCCGCTCCTGCTGCGCATCAGCGCGGCGGCACTATCCTCGACGTTGTAGCCCCAGAAATCGTTGCCGATGCAGCTATGGACCTCATCGAACTCGCCACCGAACAGACGCATCAGGTCGACCATGTGAATGCCCTGGTCGAGCAGGATGCCGCCGCCCGCGACGTCACGCTGGGTCCGCCAGATCGACTTGCTGCCGTAGGAGATGAACTGCGACTTGCCGTACACGCCGCGCAGATTGAGCACGCGCCCGAGCTTGCCCGAGCTCATGAGCGCGATCGCGTCGCGCACCGAGTCGTGATAGCGGTGATTGAACCCGTATTTGAGCCGCAGTCCCGGATGCCGTTCCGACTCGGCTTTCACGGTGCGCACGTCCGCGACCGTGCGGCCGGGCGGCTTCTCGCAGAAGACATGCAGGCCGCGCCGCAGCCCCGCGATCGTGACCTCCGGGGCAATGTCGTTCGTCATGCAGATGAACAGGATATCGAGGTCCTGCTCGAGCAGCTCGCGATAAGTCGCGAAATAGGGAACCCCGTCGGGTAAATCGCCGCTGCCGCCGAGGCTGCGGTCGCAGACCGCGACGACGCGCAGCGCCGGATGGCGGTCGATGAACTCGCGCCGACGCTTGCCGACGACGCCGTAGCCCGCGATACCGACCCTCATCACCGCCGCCGTCATGATGCTTCCCCGGTCGGACTTTCGCCGCTGAGAGGCCGGATGACCCGGGCGGGCACGCCGCCCGCCAGCACATTGCCCGGAATGTCGCCAGTCACGACGCTGCCGGCCGCGATGACGGCGCCATCGCCGATGGTCGCCCCTTTGAGCACGATCGCGCGCATTCCGATCCAGACATTGCGCCCGATCGTCACGTCGGCATCGTGCTCGAATCCGGCGAATAGGGGCGATTCTCGGCCGGCCAGATCGAATGAAAATCGGAATCGACGACCACGACATTGGGAGCGAACATCGTATGGTCGCCGATCCGGATCGTGCGCGACCGTGCCGTGATCGATGTTCCGTTGAGGCCGACATCGTTGCCAATGAAGATTGCAGCGCTCTCGGAAAGCGCGTGCAGACGCACGGCGCCGTGCAGCGTCGCGCCCGTCGCCCGCATCGAGGAGGAGACGAGCACGACGTCGCGCCCGATAACGATCTTCGCGCCCGGCGTTTTCGCCAGTTGCGGCGTGCCGAAGACGCGCGGCAGCGCAATGTGCTCTATGCCGAACCAGTGCTTGAGCGCGAGATAGCCGATGGTGCCGCAAAAACGCGGCCAGGCACGTATCCAGAAGACATAAATCCTCCATCGCCGCTGTGCGGGCAGCGGTCGGCGGATCACGCGCAGGGTGCGGCGCAGCAAGTCAGGCTCCTTTGGCGGCGCACAAGGCCGAATTGGCGGCGGCCGCCCGTCGGAAATGGCTTGCGAGAATTGCCGACTTGCCAGCGATCTCCGCGCGCTTCGAATAACCCGGTCAACTTGCGTACACGGCACGCGATTGCGCCACGCTCGCGAAATAACGTTCGCATAGTCGACGGAACCTCTCATCCATTGCTTGGGTCAAAGGCGCAACTCGTCCATCGCGACCCGGCAAGATCAGCGTCACAGTTCCGCCGCCGCGGTTCTTCTTGTCCTTTGCCAACGCGGAGAAAAATCTATCCATGGGCACGTGTGTTTCCAAAAAGCCGCGCGCATTTCGGCGCAGCACCGGGCGCATTCTTGTCACCGTGTCGTCGCCGATGAGCCCAAGGCCCTGGGCTACTTCAAGAGCGACGTCCATACCAATTGTCACGGCGATTCCGTGTGGCACCGCAAAGTCGGTGGCTGCTTCAATGGCATGTCCGAAGCTGTGGCCGAAATTGAACACGTTGCGTGCGCCGCGATCAAACTCATCGACCTCAACATAGGGCTTCTTGATCGCGAGAGACTGTCGGATGTACGCGCTCATCACCATACTATCGGTGAAGAGGCGATCGTAATCGGCCGCGATCCGATCGAAGGACTCAGGTCCCTCAATCGCATGAACTTTCAGCATTTCGCCCACACCAGACCGCACATCACGTTCGTCGAGTGAGCGCAGAAAGCGGCTGGAGAGCCACACTTGCTTCGGCGGAGTGAAGGTGCCCACGATGTTCTTAACGTCACCGCAGTTGACCGAGCTCTTGGATCCGACGCAGGAATCAGCCTGCGCCAATAGGGTCGTCGGCAAGAACAGCCAGTCGACGCCGCGCAGGAGAATCGCCGCCAGGAAACAGGTGATGTCCTGGATGATCCCGCCCCCGATCGCGAGCAATCGGTGGTCGCGTCTTATGCCGTGCGCAAGCAGATGACTGACGTAGTCGGGCATCAGCGACAACGACTTGTTCGCCTCGGTCGCGTCGAGTTCCAACACAGAGGCTCCGACAAGCAACGGTTCAAGTTCTGCTGCATGGAGTTGCGCGACCCTTCGGTCGACGATCACGTGAAGATTGTCGAATGCGGCCGCAAGGGCGACGGCTTGATCGCTGAACGTGACGCTATATGCACCGGCGTGCGAGCGGATCGAGAATGTCTCAGACACGGGTAAATCCTCCATCGATCGCGATGTTTTGGCCGCTGATATAAGTGTTCTCAGGACCGGCCAGCCATGCGACGAAGCTCGCGATTTCCTCAGGTCGAGCCAACCGTCGAGCCGGCACCTGCGCCAGGATCGCCTCGATATCGGCCTCGGTGAGAACCCGGCGCGTCAGCTCGGTATCGGTAAATCCCGGCGCGACACAGTTGACCAGTATACCGTCGCCCGCGACCTCCGCCGACAGTGCAGCGGTCATGCCGTCCAGCCCGAACTTGCTGGCCGAATAGCTCGCGCGACCCGCGCGACTCACCTTGCCCCATACCGAGCTGATGGAAACGATACGCCCCCATCCTTTGCTGCGCATGCCGGGCAAAACGGCCTGACACAGGCGAAACGGCACCGCGAGGTTGACGCGATGGATCCGATCGAAATCAGCGCGCTCGATCGCCGCAAATGGCGATACCTTGTTGATGCCGGCGTTGTTGATGAGGACGTTGGGTCCGAGCTCTTCGAGCGATCGCGCGAAATTTTCGACGGCGTCCGTATCATCGAAGTCCACCGCCATGTAACGGCTGCCGGCTGGCCCCCTCGCGTCACCTGCTCGACCAGTTGCGATGACTTTCGCACCATCCGACAGAAGCCGTTCGGCGATGGCCAAACCAATGCCGCGTGTCGCACCGGTCACGACCGCCAACCGACCATCCAACGAGCGCATTACTAATATGGTCCCCGGAGCCGATCGCTGGCGGTCACACGCTCGAACACGACGCCGTCGAGTGAAAGCGGCAACGGCTCGATGCGGACACCATCTCACCGCGACCAACGCTACCGCACTCCAGGTGACTTGCGGCTACATTGCCGCCCCCCGTGAGGTGCATTTTTCTACCGCGTTCACGCGATGAACGTCAAGGCAAAGCGGGTCAGAACTGGAAGTAGATGAATTGCCGCACCGGCCGCAGGTAGACGAACACGAGGGCCGCCACAACGGTGCCGTAGCCGACCGCGACCGGCAATGCGACGAGCGCGCGCTGCGACCAGCGCGGCCAGACATCGCGATAGATGAAATACGCGACCAGCGTCGCGACCGGCAGGATCGCGGCGATCAGGTAGCCGACCGGATCGATGCCGATCGGCAACGCCGACCAGACGTAGCCGGAATGCAGGCGGTCGAGCAGCAGGTATTTCCCCGGCTGCACCACCTTCTGCAGCATCGCCCACGCCTGCTCGAGGTTTTGCGCGCGAAACAACACCCAGCCCAGCATCACGGCCGGAAAGGTGAGCCCCCAGCCGAGCGCGCCGCGCAGCCGCGTGTGCCGGCGCAGCAGGCCGAGGCTCGCGATCGCGCGTTGCACCAGGATCAGCATCGCGTGCCACAGGCCCCACAGCGCGAACGTCCAGCCGGCGCCGTGCCACAACCCCATGATGAACCAGGTGGCGATGAGCGCCGTATTGCGCCGCGCCGCGCCGACCCGATCGCCGACCGGCACCAGGCCGCCGCGCAACTCGTCGTGCGGGCGCACGCCGCACAGCGGCAGATAGAGATAGTCCCTGATCCAGCTCGACAGCGAGATGTGCCAGCGCCGCCAGAAATCGCGCGGCGAGGTGGCAACGAACGGAAAGTAGAAGTTGGGCGGAAAGATCACGCCCATCAGCCGCGCCGAGCCGATCGCGATCTGGCTGTAGGCCGCGAAGTCGAAATAGATCTGGAAGCCGAACAGCACCGACAGCACCCAGACGTCGGTCGCCGACAGCGTCGCCGGGTTGGCGGCGAACCCTTCGTCGACATAGCCGCCGATGTTGTCGGCGAGCACGCATTTGAGAAACAGTCCGTTGAGGATCAGCCACAGGCCGGAGGCGAGGAACTCGACGTTGAACGGCTTGCGGCGGTCGAGCTGGGGGATCACCTCGGCGGCGCGCAGGATCGGGCCGGCGACGAGGTGGACGAAGAAGGTGACGAACAGGCCGTAGAGCAGCGGCTCGCGGATCGGCGCGATGCGGCCGCGATAGACGTTGACCGTGTAGCTCACGGTCTGGAACGTGTAGAAGCTGATGCCGACCGGCAGCACGACGCTCCAGGTCGCCAGCAGATCCTCGCGCCCGATGAGATGGGCGAAGCCGTTGACGTTGCCGACGATGAACCTCGCATACTTGAAATAGAACAGCAGTCCGAAATTGACCGCGAGGCTCAGCGCCAGCCAGAGCCTGCGTCGCGCCGGCTCCTTCGCGTCGTGGATGTTGATCGCGGCGAAGAAGTCCGTGAACGCCGACGCCAGCATGATGAAGACATAGTCGAAGCGCCAGAAGCCGTAGAACATGATGCTCGCGGCGAACAGGAAGAGCTGACGCGGCCGTCGCGGCAGCAGCCAGTAGACGATCACGACGATCGCGAGAAAGAACAGATATGTGAACGAATTGAAGATCATCGCAATTGCGGCAGGAGTGTCGCGGCCAGCGCATCGTGCATCGCGCCGGCCATCTGCCGGTGCCCGGCCGCGGTGAAATGGCTGAAGTCGGTCACGAGCTCGCCGGCCCCGTTGTCGATCCTGCCCCACACGCCGTCGGCGACGCTGTCCTCGATATTGGCAAAGCTTGCGCCCGAGACGCGCGCCAGGCGCTCGCAGTCGGCCTTGAACGCCGCATAGACCGCCGGATCGAACGGGAATTCGACACGCGGCCGCGGCGGCACGTAAAGCAGAACCGGCAACCCGTCATGGCGCGCCGCGCCGACGAGGTCGGTCAGCGCCTGCATGTTGATCGCCTGCCGCGCCGGCGGGATGACGTTGACCCAGTTCTTTGCCCGCGTGCCAAGCAGCAGATTGCGCAGGCGCAGCACCTGCTCCTTGCCGTCGAGCAGCGCAAGCTTGATGCGGCCCTGCGCCACCCCGCGCAGCTGCCAAAGCGGAAAGAGCTTGTCGAGCCGCCCGGTCAGCCAGCCCTCGACGCGCTGCTGCGTCGTCTGGGTCTGCGCTTGCGTCGGCTTTTGCGCGATCTCCTGCGCGGATTTCACCTCCTCGGCCGTCGCCGCTAGCATCGAGGGGCCTGACCGCAGCGACGCCAATCCGGCGCGCACCGCCGGATCGGCGAGCGCGGCAGCCCAAGTCGGACGGATGCCCTCCTGCTTCATCCCCTGCAGCCACGCCGGCACGATCACGCCGTTCAGTGCGATGCGCCGCCGCACGTATTCGTAGACGAGCAGTTCCTCGCGCGGGTTGATGTTCGGCATCGCGATCGCGACGAGGTCGATGCCGGCACGATCGAGCTGTTCCGCCAACAGCGACGGCGCCGTGCGATCACCCGGGTGAAAATCGTTCATCGCATAGAGCTGCGACCAGCCGAGCCACAGCACGCGCTTGCGCGTCGGCGACGGCGGCAGCGCCGACAGGCATTGGTCTAGATCCTCGAGGCTGAAGCAGGCGACGCGCCGGCTGCCGTAATGCAGCGAGTCCTCATGCACGGTCGTGTTGACGCCGAGCCCGGCCGCCGCGAAGTCCTCGTGTTCGCCCGCGAACAGCGACCAGACCGCGCAAGGTCCGAGCGCGAGCGCGATGACGAAAGCGGCGACGCGCGTCAGCGCCGAAAGACTCCCGGGCGCGTCGGGCGGCGACATGCCGTGCGAGGCATCGGGCTCCGTCGCCGTCACGGCGCGATCCATGGCGGCGGCGCGACGACGAGTCGCCAATCATGTCGCCGGAATTGCAGGCAAATTTCCGCTTGCATCGAACCTTCCGAGTACGCAGATAGGGACAGGCAATCGGGTGAACGTCCTTGCATATCCTGCATACGTCTGAACTCTACTGGCCGCACATGGGCGGCTCGGGCGAGGTCGTGCGCGAAGTCTCGGAGCGGCTCGCGGCGCGCGGCCACGAGGTCACCGTCGCTACCAGCACGCTGCCGGAGCGGTCAAGCCGCGAGCATGCCGGGGTGCGGATCGTCGAATTTCCGATTTCTGGGAATCTGGCCGGCGGATTTCGCGGCGACATCAACGCCTATCTCGATTTCCTGCGCACCGCCAATGTCGACTTGATGATGAACTACGCGCTGCAGGAATGGACCGCCGACCTCGCGCTGCTGGTCGCGCCGGAGTTGCGCTACGGGAAAGTCATGACCACGTGCGGGCTCTCCGGCCTGCACATGCCCGCCTTCGAAAGCTACTTCCGCTACCTCCACTTCCATTTGCGCCATTTCGATCGGTTGATCTTCCATTCCGCCAGCTATCGCGATGCCGACTACGCGAAAGCGCATGACCTGAAGAACACGACGGTCATTCCCAATGCGGTGCGGGCGGAGGAATTCGCAGCGAGCCCGGCGCCCGGTTTCCGTGCGCGCCACGGCATCCCGGACGACGCGTTTCTCGTCCTCACCGTCGCCAACTACACCGGCGGCAAGGGCCAGGACAAGCTGCTCGAGATCATCGAGCGGGCCGATATCGGCCGCACGACCGTCCTGCTCGTCGGGAAGAACTTCATCGACCCGCGCCCCGTCGAGGAGGTCCTGGCAAAACCGATCGCCCAGCTGTCCCGGCATTCCGGCGGCGCCAAGACGGTGATCTGCCGCGAGCTGCCGCGCAGCGAGGTTGTGCAGGCCTTCTTTGCCGCCGACCTCTTTCTCTTTCCCTCGCTCATCGAGTGCTCCCCGCTGGTCCTGTTCGAGACGTTGGCCGCCGGAACGCCGTTCATCTCGAGCGACGTTGGCAATGCGCGCGAGATCGCCGAATGGACGGGCGCGGGCCTGATCGCGCCGGGCAGCATGCACGAGACGGGATATACCTTCGTCGACGTGGCCAAAGCCGCTCGCATGGTCGAGGAGCTGTTTCGTGATCCCGATCGGCGGCGCGCGATGGGGGCGCGCGGACGCAAGACCGTGCTTGAGCGCTATACCTGGGACAAGATCGTCGACCAATACGAGGCGCTCTATGGCGAGGTCGTGGAGGCCCGAAAGCACACCAGCTCGTAACGGGCGGATCAGATCGTCGACGCCGTCGGCTGCAGCAGCCCCGCGCGCGCGAGCTGGAGCCAGTGCTGCAATCTGAACGCGACGTTGAACGCCGCCACAGGATGACGGAGGGCGGTCACCATCGCCCAGAACGGATAGGGAGCGAGCGCGACCAGCCGCGCACCCGCGCGACGCCGCCGGCGCATGACGTGCCCGAGCAGCATCAGCATCATGGCGGCGCCGTAGCCGTCGAGATCCCCAGGCCGTGGCGCAGATAGAGCCGTGCCCATTCACGGGTCGATCCGACCTCTGCGGTCTTGCCGAGCACCGTCTGGAAAAAGGAAAACGCAAACTCGGCCCGCGGGATCGCGCCCTCGAACATCCGTTGCACGTCCCGGTACCCGAGGGGAAAGTCGGCATCAGGCGATGCGAGCGGATCGGGGTTGCCGCGCCGTCGCTGCCGCGCCGCTCCTCGTGCGGCGAGCACCGCCAGCTCCTGCGCAATGTAATTTCGCGTCGACATCCTGACCGGGTGCAGCCGGTAGGACAGCAGCACGTCCGGCAGGTTGGCAACCTGGCCGACCTCCGACAGCCGCAGCCACAGATCATAGTCCTCGGCGAACTGCGCGTTCTTGCGATAGCCGCCGACCTTCCGCAGCGCCGCGGTGCGCGCCATGACGGCCGGATGGCAGATGCAGTTGCGATAGAGCAGCTCGCTCTCGACAGCGGCGGGCAGCGACGGAGCCGCCTCGGTGCGCAAGTAGGTACCGTCCTGGTCGATCACGTCCATCGCGCCGGAGATGAGGGCGACGTCGGGACGCTGCCGCAGATAGGCAATCTGCTTGGCGAACCGATCGGGCCGCGACACGTCGTCGTGGTCCATGCGCGCGACGAACGGCGCGCGCGCCATCCCCAAGGCACGGTTGAGGCTCGCGACGATCCCCTGGTTCTCCTGTCGCACCACGCGCACTCGAGGGTCGCGCGCCGCGAACGCCGCGAGCACCTCCGCGCTGCCGTCGCGCGTCCCGTCGTCGATCGCGATCAGCTCGAAATCGGCAAAAGTCTGGGTCAATACGCTCTCGAGCGCGGCGGGAAGGAAGCGAACCGCATGCCAGACCGGAATCAGCACCGAGATGGCCGGCGACGTTGCATCCATGCCGTCCTGGCCTTTCACAGCGTGATCCATCCCGGACAAAAAGATCGGCCGTCGACACCTTGCGCAGCTTGGGCGGTCGGCGGACGCGTGCTGGAGGTCGGCGTCGGGACCGGGATTCTCGTTGCCGCAATACGGCCCGAACCTGCGCATCTTTGGCACCGATATCTCGGCGGCGATGCTGCGCAAGGCGCGGGCGCGGGTCGCTGATCTGCGGCTTGGCAATGTCGAGGGGCTCGCGGTGATGGATGCGGAAAAACTCGAATTTCCCGACCATTCGTTCGATGTGGTGATGGCGCAATACGTCGTCACGGCGGTGCCCAATCCGGAAACTCGGCGCTGAACGAATTCGCGCGGCATCCGTGGCCCGGCGGCGAAATCATCCTGCTGAGCCGGGTCAGCGCCGATGCCGGCATGCGGCGCTTCATCGAGCAGCAATTGCAGCCGGTGGTACGCCGGCTCGGATGGCGGACCGAATTCGCCTGGTCGCGTTATGCCGAATGGGCCGC
>CAVPGG010000234.1:0-22500 GCA_963703755.1 uncultured Pseudomonadota bacterium | reverse complement strand
GGCGGCGCGATCTCGGGGCACACGTTGCTGCGCGCCACCGGATTGATGGTGCCGTCGAACAGGCCCCATTTGCGCAGCGTCACCACATAAATCTGGTTGAAGGCGCGAAAGCCGTCCTCGGTGAAGGGCGCGGGCGAGCGCAGCTCGCAGGCGCAGAACGCGGTGAGCGGCCGCCCCGCAGCGCCGATCATGCGCTCGATGCGGGCGAAGCCTTCCGCCAGCGGCACCGGGTCGCGGAAGCGCACGCGCTCGATCGCGTAGCCGTCGCTCGCCGCGATGCCGCCCGAATACTGGAAGACGGCGGGAATGAAGCGGTAGTTGCCGGGCGCGAATTCCGCGGCGTCGGCCATGGTCAGTGCCCGCCATACTTCTTGTGCAGCGCCGCCAGCGTGCCGTCCCTCTTGAGCTCGTCGAGCAGCGAGGTGTCGACATAGTCCTCGACCTTGCGGCTCACGTCGGCCGGAAACTGCGCGATGATGTTGTCGGCGCCCGCGCGCACCGGCACGAGGTCGGGCGGCGACTGCTGCTTGAAGTCCGCGTAACTGATGTCTTCGATTTTCGTCGTCTGGATGTGCGCACCCTTGGCCAGCACCTCGCGGGCGCGCTTGGCGTCGGTGAGCGCGATGTAGTTGCCCTCGACGGTCGCGCGCACGAAGCGGAGCAGCCCGTCGCGATGGGTGTCGAGATAGTCCTTTTTCACCACGATGCCGCTGAACAGCCACGGGATGTTCTCGGCCGCGAGGTCGACCAGCGGATGGAGCCCGCGCTCGCGCGCGATGCTGGTGACCGGCTCGTTCACGGCGGTCGCCCGGATGGCGTCCGACTGCACCGCCTCGATGCGCTTGATGCCGCCGCCGTATTCCTTGAGCGTCACGTCGGCGCGCGTGAGGCCGAGCCGCGCGAGCGCCAGCGTGACGGTCGCGTCGCTCTCCGAGCCGAAGGTGCTCACGCCGACCGCGCCGCCCTTGAGCTGCGCCGCCGTCCGCACGTCCGGCGCCGAGAAGAACGTGAAGCGGATCACGTTGCTGAGCGAGGCGATGAAGCGCAGGTTGGCGCCGCCGCGGTTGAGCCGCACCACCGAGGACAGCCCCACATGCATCACCTCGATGTTGCCGGCCGCGAGCTCCTGCGCGCCGTGGCTGCCGCCGTTCATGTTGATGATCTCGACGTTGAGGCCCTGCGCCCGATACAGGCCGGCCGCGTCCGCCATCCACATGGCGAGCACGGTGTTGACGCGCTCGGAAATGCCGATCCTGAAGTTGGTCATCTGCGCGGCCGCGGGAGTCGTCATCGCGATCGCTCCGAGCAGCGCGAGGGCGCCTGCGCGTTTCTGCATTGGTCGTTCCTCCCGGATCGTTTTCGTCCGTGCGTCACGGCTGTCTCGCGCATCGTCTTCGTGTAGGTTGGCGGCGCATTAGAGGGGCCGCGCCGGGCGAGCGCAAGCCGGGGAGGGGACATGGCCGGACGACTTCAGGGCAAGGTTGCGATCGTGAGCGGCGCCGGTTGTGTCGGGCCGGGTTGGGGCAACGGCCGCGCCATGGCGGTGATCTTCGCGCAGGAAGGCGCAAAAGTCCTCGCGGCGGACAAGAACCTCGACGCCATGACCGAGACGATCGCGCGCGTGCGCGACTTCGGCGGCGAGATCGCGGCGCACGCATGCGACGCGACCGACGGCGCGCAGGTCGCCAGGATGGTGGAGGCGTGCCGCGCGCGCCACGGCCGCGTCGACATATTGGTCAACAACGTGGGCGGCTCGGCCGCGGGCGGCGTCGCGGAGCTGAGCGAAGAAGGTTTCGACGCGCAGATGGACTACAACCTCAAGACCGTCTTTCTCGGCTGCAAGCACGCCATCCCCGTCATGGTCGCGCAGGGCGGAGGCGCCATCGTCAACATTGCGTCGGCCTCCGGCATCCGCTGGAGCGGCGCCGCGCAGGTCGGTTACGCGGCCTCGAAGGCCGGCGTGCTCCAGCTCTCGCGCGTCACCGCCGTGCAGTATGCCGACAAGGGCGTGCGCGTGAACACGGTGGTGCCGGGCCAGCTGCACACGCCGATGGTCGAGGTGCGGCTCGCCAAGCAGCGCAGCGGCGGCGACGTCGATGCGCTGCTCAAGACGCGCGTCTCGCGCATCCCGCTCGGCTTCATGGGCGATGGCCGCGACACCGCCTACGCGGCGCTCTACCTCGCCTCCGACGAAGCGCGCTTCGTCACCGGCGCCGAGATCGTCGTCGACGGCGGCATGACGGCAAGGTGCGATTGATTTCTCTCTTTACCCTCCCCTGAAGGGGGAGGGTCGACCATCGTCGCGAAGCGACGGTGGTCGGGGTGGGGTGACAGCGCTAGCTCAGTGCGTGTGGCGCCCCCCACCCCCGACCCCTCCCCGCCACTCGCTTTGCTCGCGGGGGGAGGGGAGCCGAGACGCAGAGCAAGGAGGAAACCATGCTGTTCTCAACCTACGCCGTCGCCGCCGCCGCGATCCTCGGGGCCGCCGCGGGCGCGGCGGCCGCGCGCGGCCTGCAGGGCAAGACGGCGCCCAAGGGCTATATCGTCACCGAGGTCGAGATCACCGGCGACCGCGAGGCCTACCAGCGCGACTACGCGGCGCATGCCGCCGCGACGGTCGAGCCGTTCGGCGGCCGTTATCTGGCGCGCGGCGGCCGCGTGCTCGGCACCGAGGGCGATCCGCCCAAGTCGCGCATCGTCATCAGCGAGTTCCCGAGCTTCGAGGCCGCGCGCGATTGGCGCTACTCGCCCGCCTACACCAAGATCGTCACGGTGCGCCTGCGCGAGTCGAGCTCGCGGCAGTTCATCGTCGAGGGGGCTGGGTGAGGCGAGCCGTCTCGCGTCTATTATTCTACGGCGTCGTTGCCCGCGAAAGCGGGCAATCCAGTAATCGCTAGCGGTGAATGGAACGCCGGCAATGCCTCAAGCATCCGCTAAGGAGTACTGGATCGTCCGCGTTCGCGGACGATGACGGCGGTGGATGGGAGCGCCGCTCGCAATGACGGCTACGCTGCCGGCGACTACATCGCGGTCCGGCCGTGGCGCGGCCGCACCGCCGCGGCCTGCGCGTCCGGCTTCTTCGTCTCCGCCAGGCGCGTGCGCTCGGCGCGCATCGCCTGGGCGATCTCGTGCCAGTTGCCGCCCGACTGGATGTGCGCCGGGTCGTAGCCCGGCATCGGCCGGCGCAGGCCGTACCTGGCGCCGTACCGGTCGATCCAGTGCCACACGGCCTCTTCGTCGCCCTCGGTGTTCTTGATGTCGATCGCGCGGCCGTGCCCGTAGCCGCCGACCGCGCGGCTGCCGCCGTGCAGCGAGTTGCCCGGCCGCGCCTTGAAGCCCGCGGCGAGCGCCTGGCGATAGTCGTCGCGGAAGGCGCTGAGCATCGACCAGCGCAGCCCCGCCGCGTCCATGGCGCGGCCCGCGTGATAGAGCTGCTCGCGGAAATCCGGATCCATGCCGCGGATCACGTAGTCCTTGAGCGAGATGTGCATGCGCTTGGCGGCCGCCGGGTCCTTCCAGGTGAAATCGCCCGAATTGTCCTTCTTGATCGGCTCGCGCTCGTAGACGTCCCACAGGTAGTTGTCGACCACGTCCATCGGGTTGACGTTGCGCTTCTTCACCGGCGGCGCCTCGGCCTTCTTCTCGGCCGGCGTGATGCGCGCCGCCTCGGCCGGGACCGCGATCGGCGCGGGCTTGAGTGCAGGCTTTGGCGCAGCCACGACGGGCGTGCCCTCGTCGGCGAGCGCGAGGCGCACGGTGCCGGTCGTCGGGTTGTCGTCGTCGCTCGCCGGGATGCCGGTGCGCTTCCAGCGCGCCGCGAAGTCGACCGCGCGCCGCGTGCGCACCGGCGCCGGCTTCGGCGGCAGCGCCGCGACGGCGAGCGAGCGCGTCGGCACCGCGGTCTTGACGATGGTGGTCTCGGTGACGGGCGCGACCGGCGCGGGCGCCTGCGCGAGGTTGGCCGGCGCGACCACGTTCTGGATGACCCAGTCGCCTTGATGCGGCGTCGGGAACGGGCTCGACATGGCGAGCGGCAGCGTGACGCCGAACACGAGCACGGTCGCGACGAGCGCCGTGATCATCAACACGACGCCCGACAACCGATCAGCCGATTTGGCGGCGAGACCCCCTCGCATACCCCGTCCCACGCAGGTTACAGACAGCGTGCCTCTGTCCGACGTTCCGCTTCATCGGCCGCGGCGAGGCGGCGCGATCCCCAATCACGCACCCGCCGATCATTTCGTGAGGTTCTTATTATCGCGTTAATCGCGCGCTTGCGGTCGTAACGGACGGACGGAACTCGCGCTGACGCGCGTCATCGCCGTTTACGTTTCATTGTTGTGTTCGTGCTGCGCGGCGTGCCGTGGATCAGACTGGCGTCGATCGACGCTCGAGCAGCTTCATCAGCGCATTGAGCGTGCGGTTGACGGGTACCGGAATTCTCGCCGCTTCGCCCGCGCGCACGACGTAACCGTTGAGATGATCGATTTCGGTGCGCCGCCCGCGTCGGATGTCCTGCGCGGTCGACGAGATGGTGACCGGCATGCCGTCGGCGAGCTTGATGGCGCTCTCGACGATGTTGTCCGGCAGGCGCACGCCCTTCGTCGCCGCGACGGCGACGACCTCGCGCACCGCATCGCTCATGACGGCGCGGATCTCCGCCAGCGCCACCATCTCGCCGTAGCGCGCGCCGGCGAGCGCCGAGATCGCGTTGTAGGCGCAGTTCAACACCAGCTTGGTCCACAGCTCGACTTCGATCTCGTCCGAGATGCGCACCGATATGCCGGCGGCCCCGAACACGGTCGCGATCGCCTCGAGCCGCGCGCGGTCCGCGCCCGAGAACGCCTTGAGTCGTCCGATCACCAGGTTGCCGCCGCCGGTGTGGCGCACGTGCCCGGGCGCCGCCATCTCGGCCGCCGCGTAGACGAGCGCGGGCAGCACCTCGTTGCGGGTCTGCGCCGCGATGCGCTCCACGTTGTCGACGCCGTTCTGCAGGCTGAGCACCACCGCGCCGGACGCAAGATGCGGCGCCATGGCGCGCGCCGCCTCGTCGGTGTCGGCGCTCTTCACGCAGAACAGCACCAGTCCGGCGCCGGCCACGGCCGCGACGTCCTCGCTCGCCGCAAGCGCGATCGACTGCCGCGCCCCGCCGCTCTCGAACACGAGTCCGTCGCGCCGGATCGCCGCCACATGGGCGGCGCGTCCGATCAGGGTCACGCGATGCCCGGCGCGGGCCAGCATGGCGCCGAAGAGGCAGCCGAGTGCGCCGGCGCCCACCACCGCAACGGGAGACAAGCTTTCTGTCGGCATGGGCTCGATGGGCTCGGCCGGCGGCATCGCAAGAGTACCGAATTGGTACAAGTTGATCGCCGGCTCTCCTATCACGGCAGTCCAATCGGCGCACGCGGCTGAACCAGCTGTCACAATCCGGCGACTGAGCAATCATGCGATTGTGCAAAGTCAGCGCGGTGCGGCGGTAGCGTCGCGGCATCGCGCATCGGTTGTGGCGATCAGTCCGACTCGCAAAAAATGAGTAACCCTCCGTAAGGGAAAATTAACAGGCCGTTAACCTCCTGGGTAAACATTGATATGCGGTGGAACGCATGAGGCAAAGCCATGAAGACGCTGCCTGCTGCCGGACCGGCCCCGAAGATCGATGACGATCAGGCGGTCTCTGATGATCTGATCGGTCGTCTCTACCGCGCGAGCGAAAGCTCCGTGTTCGACCTCCTGCCCGAGCTGTCGCTGCAGGACCGCGCGTATCTGGCGATGTTCTGCTACCGCAAGTCCCACCTGCACCGCATCGGCCTCGCCATCGCGGCGACCTGCGACGAGAACGTGCTGGTGCAGACCTGGGGGACCGCGCTCGGCCAGACCCTGTACGCCCAGTCGCGCGAGGCGCCGCCGGCGCCGCAGCGCCTGCCGGGCCAGCATCGCTCCAAGATCACGCTCGCCACATTGAGCGCCGCGCCATGGGCCGCGACCGGCGATGCGGACGAGGACGAGGCGGACGCCGAGGCCGGCTTCACGATTCCGCTGAACTGAGGCTGCTCGCGTCCGGTGGGCAAAGGCGGCCCGCACGCCTCCGCGCTCAGTGCTGCCCGACCACCGCATCGAGGCGATCTGCCTTCGTTTCTCTGGCATCAGGGCGGCCGTAGCACGCGAGCCAGATGCGATGACGTTGTCCCGGCGTCAGGTGCAAGCGCTTTGCCCAATAATTCTGTTCGACCTGGGTCAGCGCGCGGACGTTGTTGCAGTCCACCGCGTGGACCGGTGTCGCGCCGATCATGAAGACGCATACCGACAAGCCGAGAAACGCAAGACCGGAAACAAGCCTGGTCGGGCGCAAGGTATGAAAGGTGCCCATGAGCATTTCCACCGAATGAAGACCGGCTCGGATGAGCCACGTTGCGCGGGTCAGCTGCCGCGCCGCTCGGCTTCCCAGGTGCCGGCACAATCGCCCCCATGCCATGAGCCAGCGCCCGTCATACCGGACAAACGGCCGAAGGCGGTCGCGTCGTTGCTGCCGTTGCTCAGCGTCGCGATGATCGAGCCGTTGTCGCGCACGCTGCCCGTGATGCTCATCGCGCTGTTGCCGGCATTGACCAAGGCCCCGTTGGAGATGCGGATCGGGTAGCGATAGGCGCGGTCGCAGGTGCCGGTCTCGGTAACGATGACGACGCTCCACAGGCCGTCGTAGATCGGAGCCGCCATCGCCGGCACGGCGGCACCGAGCATCGCCGCCAATGGCAGCGCCAGCCGGCCGGCGAGAAGACCTTTGCGTCGATTTCGAGACATTCTGCCTCTGCACGGCCCTGCGCGCTTGACCCGGTTCGCGGCCCTGCGCGCCGTCCATCCGTTGATTCGAATGCCACGGCGCCGCGGGCGCAGCAAAACGTCACCGACGCACGCGATTGACACAATAGCGGCGGTAGGGCGGTGGCACGCCGGCATAGACGTGCCACCCTTTGTCGGCACGATTACGCGGCGATGACCGCCATGATTCTGTGCGTGCGGGGATCGACGATGAGGATCTCATCGCCCACCTGGATGTACTCGTAGCCGCGGTATTGCGGCGCATATTCCATGATTTGAACCGGCAGCCGATTGAGATGGACGGCTGTCGGCACGAGCCCGCCGACTGTCATCGAGAATTTCTCGCCCGTGAAGCGCGCGGTCTTCTCGCCGCGGATCGCTTCCCAGAATTTCACGTGGTGCTCGGCCGACAAGGGCGCCGCGACGGCGTGCTTCTCGTCAACCCTTTCCTGGAGCTTCGGAGCAACGGGATCCTTCTGCGCGGCCGCGTTGCGCGGGGCGGGCATTCCCTCTCCGAAAGTCTCGGATTTGGTGTGGGTCGGCTTTGCCGGCAGCTGCTGCACGCTCGGGCCGGGCTTGGCCGCCTCGGTCTTGCGCGGAGCATCGGCCTTCGGGCGATCGGACTTGCTACCCGGTACCGGCGCTGCGACACCGGCTTTTTCCCGCGGCTCGTTCGCGCCGCCTTGCGCGAATGCCCAGCCGCCGGCGGCGAGGAGCGCCGCGACGGATGCGCTGATCATCAGAGTAGTCTTGGTCATGGTAAATCTCCGTAATATTGCGTTTTCTATCGAGGTGATAACGACGATCTTCTATGTCTGTTCCAGTAATATTGCAACGAATGAAATAATTATGGTCGCGAAAACTGCCCCGATGGCGCTCTCAACAGGCATTGCGCAAGCGCGATGGAAGCATCGCGGGGCCGAAAGAGGCCCCATCGATCCATGAGCCTAGGCCGGTGCGCAATCCGGAGTCTGTACCATATTGCTCACCCGGATCGACCGGCAAGTCCCAGGCCGCGGTTACCAGCGCCTGCTCCAACGGCCCCACCATCCGCCGCCCCAGCGGCCTCGGTTGCGCACGAACCTGACGATCAGCAGGAGCAGCAGCGCGCCGATCGTGGCGTTGATGATCGCCCCGACGAGGCCGAAGCCGATGTGGATGCCGAGCTGAGGCAGCAACCACGCGCCGATGAAAAATCCGAGGACGCCGATGAGAAGATCGCCGACGATCCCGAACCCGGTGCCGCGCACGATCTGCCCGGCCAGCCATCCCGCGACGAGGCCGACCAGGAGAATAATGACAAGATTTTCACCCGACATGACAGTCATCCTTTACAATCTCTAGAGTTGATCGTGATCGGCCCGCTGCTTGCGAGTCGAAAGGTCTGCGTGCCGGATGCCAGTGCGCCCACCGAATTTGCCGGTCGCCGGCTCCTCGATGATAGTTGCGCCGGCGCAGCGCAGGCGCAGTTACAAGATCACGCCGAAGCCGCCGATGGGAAGAACACCTGGAAGCAGGCGCCGTGCGGTCCCGCGCTCCTTCCGGTCTCAAGCCGTCCGCCGATCTGCCTGACGAGAGACTGGATGATCCTCAGTCCTAGTCCCTTGTTGTTGGCCGGGTGGAATCCATCCGGCAGGCCGGGCCCGTCGTCCGACACCGACAGGCAGTGGCCGAGCTCCGGCGTCGTCGCCAATCGCACGGTGATGTGGCCCTTGGCGTGCTTCGCCGCGTTGGTGATCAACTCGTTGACGATGAAGCCGAGCGGAATGCCGAGCCTGGTCGGGATGTCGATTTCGGCGCCTTCGACCACGACACGATAGGCGGCATTGCCATCGGACAGCATCCCGGAGATGTCCGCGCAAAGCTGCTCGAGGTATCGCTTGAGCTCGACGGTATCGAGGAGATCGAGGAGATGCAGCTGGCGGTGTATGCGCCCGAACGCACCGACGCGCTCGGCGGCGATCGTCAATTGCTCGGCTGCTTCGGGGCTTTCCGTCTTTCGACTCTGCAGCGACAAAAGACTGACGATCAGTTGCAGGCTATTGACGAGCCTGTGCTCGAACTCCTGGGTCAGCAGGACCTGCCGTTGCAGGATCTCGTCCTTCTCGCGCAGCAGTGCGCCCTCGCGCGCAAGCGCGCCCTTCAGCTTGAGGGTGACCGCCGCCATTCGCTCGCGTTGCAATTCGGCCGCGCGTCGCGCGGTCCAGTGAGAATAGTCCAGGCGCGCCACATTGTCCCTGCCCGTGCCCGACGTTCTGTCCTGCCAAGTGGTCATGGTGTTTGATTCCCGCGCTGATCCCTGTCCTGATTTTTGCCGAGCCTAGTCCCATCCCCCGCCGTGGGATGTTCCAAATTGCACACCCGGTCCGGCGGGCGGCCGAAGCCGCGGGGGCCGAGAAGGGGGCAAAGGAGCGGTTGCGGATAGCGAGCCGTGTGGATCGCCGCTGCTTTGCGGGCGTTGATTTCGCGTTGACTCAGTCGGTTTTTTCCGCTGATCGGGTCACGCCGATTTAGCCGGCTCGGTGTTCTCTTTTGCACAGTCTTGCCGGCACCAATCCCGTAAAACCGCTCCGTCGCGGAGTCCGCCGGACCCGTTTCCAGGCGCCGGTGACCGAGAGATCGCGAGAGATTGATCGTACTTTCGCCTGTAAAAACAGGGGAATGAGATGTCGCTGACACAATATGTACGACCGCATGCACGACCGTCGCTACAGCCGCAACTCGTGCGGCCGCCTTGCCCGGATTGTGGCGGGAAGTTCGTGCTCACCTTGATCGAGCCGATCGCTCCCAGCGTCGAGAAGCGTTCGTTCAAATGCCGGACGTGCGGCTACACCGATTCCGTTCTGTTCACGTTGCAATAGGCCGGTCCAGTCGGCGAGCAAGAAGGCGAGTTTCGAGACAATCGGCCCGTCGCGGATGAGCTGGGCCAATCAGCCGAGTCATTGATTGGAGAAATCGCAATGTCAGCCCACATGCCGCCGGTGCCACCCGCCAATCGCAGCAAGAAAGGAACCGGCGGTGACGCACAGCCCGCGCAGGCCGATTCAATCAGAAAGCCGCAACCGCAAAACGTCTCCGAGCAGGGAGAGACCGCGAACATCAAGCAGAATACGACCAACAAGGGCTACTTCCACGGTCGCCGGATGAAATAGACCGGGCCGCGGGGCGGACGGGATCTGGCGCGGTTGACCGCTTGAACGAGAGCTGAAAAAAACCCGGCAGGTTTCTGCCGGGCTGCTGCGGTAGACCGTGCGACCTTATCTGGAGACCTTATTTTCCGCGCAGCGTGTCCTTCAACCCGCCGATCGCGTTCTGCATCTTGCCGGCAGCCTTGTCGGTCTTGCCTTCGGTTTCGAGCTTCTTGTCGCCGAGAAGCTTTCCGACAGTTTCCTTCGCGGAGCCCTTGAGCTGCTCAGCCGAGCCTTTGATGCGATCCTTGTCCATGTGGTGTCCTTGCGTTGGTGGGTCATAATTGCATGATCCCGAGAAAGCTCCACTCGGACTTTGATCCGAGCGGATACCGATTTTCGGAAAAGATCATGCTGCGAGAATAAGCCACAGCGGAATGACAATTCGAAGATAAATCATCTCGCTTCGAAGAGATAACGACTTCATCAATGTTTGGTTCCCCGCGTCAGCGATGCCACGCCCCGAACAGAAATCCGAGCCCGAGCGCGAGCCCGACACTCGTGAACGGATGCTCCCGCAGCGAACCTTCCAGCGCCTCGCCGACGTTTTTCGAGATGCCGCTCAACGCTACGCGTCCGCGATCGCCGGCGGCCGACACCCTTTCGCCGATATCGTCGCGCATCTGGCGCATGCGGGTTTTCGCCTCGCCGATCGCCTCCTCGCCGGAGGCACTCAACAGCCGTGCCACCTGCTTCGTCAGCTGCGCCAGATCGTCGCGCAACGTCCGCAGATCAACGTTCACGTCCGCGACCGTTCTCGCTGCCTCTTTCGCGGATGCCATCGCACGCTCCAGATTTTGCTGGGGGAAACCAGCGAAATACAACGTGCCAGGACGGAAAAGGTTGCGAAGGAAAAGGTTGCGCCCGATCAGCCCGGCAGCTCGGTCTGGGGCTCGGCGATGAGGTGGTTGCTGATCACCAGCCCGACAATGAGGATCGGCACCGAAAGGAAAGCCCCGACCGGCCCCCACAGCCACGTCCAGAACGCCAAGCACAGAAAGACCGCGAACGGATTCAACAACAGGCGCATACCGACGATCTTGGGTGTCACGAAATGCCCCTCGATTGTCGTCAGCCTGTGTCACCGCATGGTTGGGTGATCGTGGGGCGCTGGACGACGCGCAGAACGCGGAAACGTTCCATATCCAGGCTGAGGCCGCGATCGCGGTGCCTATGCGAAAGAATTGAGGCACCAAATCTCAACGGCGTGTCCTGCCTTCGCTTTTCGTCTCGATCTCGGGCTTGTCGTACAAAACCACGTTCAACAAGGAATTGTGGATTTCCAGCTTTCCGTTGTATTCGATGAAGCCCAATTTGCGGAATTTGTTCATGAAAAAGCTGACGCGCGCGCGGGTGGTGCCGATCATTTCCGCCAGCGTTTCCTGACTGATCTTTCCCACGATCGGCGTCGGGCTGCCGTCTTTGCCGAAATTTGCGAGAAGCAGGAGAAGCCGGGCGAGGCGCTTCTCGCTCGAATTGAACAACTGGTCGATCAAGTCCTCCTCGATGCGGCCGTTGCGCTCCAATAGATACGCCATGAACAGCTCGGAAAAATTCGGTTCGTTGTGCATGGTGGCGATCATGATCGTCTTGGCTATTTGCGTGATCAGGCACTCACCCATCGTGGTGGTCGTCGCAATGCGCAGCGAATGCCCGTTCAGGCATCCTTCGCCAAAAAAACTGCCGGGGCCCAGAATCGCGACGACCGCTTCCTTGCCTTGCTCGGAAACGACGCTGAGCTTGAGCTCGCCTTTCTGGAGGTAGAAAACCGCATCCGCGACATCGCCCTGCGAGAAGACGGCTTGCCCTTTCTGATATTTGGTTATGGTCTTTCCTTCGCCCACGCTGGCGAGAAACTTTTTTGGATCGAACGAAGTCTTGATCTTCTTTCGCATGCCGCATTCCCGTTCTTCTCGGCGAAGGTGGTGCGAGACTGCTCGGCCTTCACCTTCGTTTGACGCGATGTCCGGCCTCTGACGCGATATCCGGGTTGCAGGGGAATCAAGTCGATTTTGCCAAATGAGCTAATGCGTTCGCGACGATCCGCTGGTGGTCTCGCTCGCCGCGCTGGCCCACCGCGACAATGTGTTTGGCGAGCCGTTCGCGGATCGCAGCGCCATGGGACGCGTCGGTGGGCGCGCGGTCCGATGCCTGCACCGCTTGCCATGCGGCGTCGAAAGCCGAGGCCAAGAGGTGGGTTGTCTCGCTATCGAAGGACGTCTCCGCGAAGGGGACGAGTTGCGGCAGGGCCGGCGGCGTTGTCGCCGACGCGAGGGACGTCGGAGCGGGTCGATCTTCGGTTTGTACCGCGTCGCACCGTGCGCACACGTAGGTGTGCACCTTGGTGCCGTCGACCGTCGGGTGGGCCTCGACCCCGTACAGCCTCATCCCGCCGCCGCAGCGATCACAATCGGGGCAGTCGGCCCGGCTCGAATTCGTCTTGTTCATGAATGAACGATAATACTGCCCCCGCGATTGTCAATCTATACTTTATATGACGCCTAATATACTTAGATTTCGCACATTAACACTTGTCAGTCATCATCCTAATTTCATGCATCTGACGACTATTGGGACACGAATACGATGGCTAAATGTGCATAGGTTGCTTGGATGTAGACATGGACTAACACGGCGGCATATGCTAGTTTTGAGCGGTCATTTCCAGCTGGAAGCACGGCGATGCCGCAGCGATCGCGCGATGAACGTCTTCAGATCATGCTCGCTCCCGAAGAGCTGATTGTCCTCGACGATTTCCGCTTCAAGAGGCGTATGCCCAGCCGCGCCGCGGCCGTACGCGAGTTGCTGAAGCGAGGACTTGCGGCCGAAGGCTTTACGGTCGCGAACTCCAGTACCAAATCGAGCGAATTTGGCGTCACCGGCAGGTCGCCGGCAGCACGTCGATAATTGGCAACTGCAGCGGTTTTCGACGAACGCCTCCCGCGGGCACGATCCGCGGTAGATGACGGCTCGCGTCAGGAAGCTGTGACATTCGCAGGTCACTTATTGAGTTCATGCCATCGAGAGTAAAAAAAGCCTCGACCAGAGAGCTGGTCGAGGCCGTTGTTACGCAAGGCCGGCAAAATCAGGTCTGCTGCTGGCTCTTGGTGTGCGCCTGGGTCGAATGCTCGTGAGCTGATTTGGACTTCTCGACTGCTTGGGCCGACTGCTGCTTTGCGGCGGCGTGATTGTTGCTGCCGTGCTGCTCAGCCGCTGCCCGATGAGCCTTCGCGGCTTGCTCATGATGTTCGGCCGCTTTCTGATGCATTTCCTTGGACATGGTGTCTCCTTGCTGTTGGGGGGTGGTCAGAGGCAACGACCGATGTTCTCGATCGTTCCATCGCTCAGCTAAGATAAAATACGTGGCGGGGGATTCCTCGCCGGCGCCTTGAAGCGGACACGATCATCGCGAACGCAGCCGGTCTTCCTCCGCGAACCGACACCTAGCTCATCAGCTTGGCCGCATGCAGCATCAAGGGCTGTGCGAAATTGCACATCCAACCCGGCGATCCTGTCGTAAGCTGAATTTTTTCGGCACTAGCCCCACGGAAAAACACGCGGTCAAGGGATCCGGCCCCTCGTGTTTTCGCGCGCACTTGAAAATGGAGACTGCGATGAGCGAAGCGCCCCTGAACGTCCGCGAAATTCCGCGCGAGAGCGGCCGAATTCGGAGAATTGGTCAAAGGCGAGCATCATCCTGACGCGATCCGCGAGTTGCAGCGGCAGGAACGCACCTTCACCGAACTCGCCGACAACGAGGATTGGTGCGCGAGCAATCTCGACAAGACCGTGCATCCCATGGCCAAGGATGAAAGCGACAGTCCGGCCCTCTCTCGGACAGGCAAAGACGGTCGCGACGGTCCGACCCTCGCGGAAGACGAGGAGCAGGTTCTTCGTTGCCTCGGGGCCGCGGTCATCATGCAGTGGAACACGCTGCCGACCGGAGAACGTCGAAGATGCTTAGGGGCTGCTGCGCCAGCCGGTGACGCCGATGACGATCATCCGCAGCTGCTTGACCGCGGTTATGCGGATCTCCTCGATCGCGTCGGCGCCCTGAACACCTTCGAGCGCCTCGGCGATGACGATCATCGAGTTGACGAACAGACTCGCCAGCACGTTGAGGTCGTCGGTGCTCCACGCGTTCAGACCCGGAAACCGGGCCAGGTCGGTGGCCAGTTCCGACGTCAGCAGCCGGAATTCGGTGCGGATGGCATACCGCAGAACCGTAACACGGCTGGAGCGTTCGCGTCCGATGAAACGCCAGTGCTCGCGACCTTCGGTGACGCTGGCGACCACGATCTCTACCGACGATTCGATCACCCGGTTGGGGTCGAGCTTGCCGGCGCGCGCGCCACGCAGCATGTCCCGGAGGGTCCGAAACGACTCGTCGATCAGGACCACTCCAAGGGCCCGTCGCGTGCAATCGCCATGGGATCGACGATACCGAAACCGTCATGGGTTCGGCGGATCGGCGAAATTTCTTCCTCGAGCAGGCCGCCGATCGGCGTGCTGGATCGATATCGGCGGCGCCGGAATCGTCCTTCTTCGAATCCAGGGTGACCGACCTGCTCGAAATCACCCTGCTGCTGAACGATGTCGTCCATCCCGATTGCAACTCCGAGCGCGCGAACACCGCGGCGGCCGCATCGAGGATTTGGCCGCGGCGCTCCTCGCTTACATCGGGACGCGGAGGCATTAGCTGCCGCGGGATTCCAGCGTCACTTTGATACCGTGACGCGGCCGCAACGTGATCAGCGGCTGCAATTCAACCGGATGATTCGGCACCAGCCGCAGCCGATAGCGTTGCGCCGCCGAGGCGGCACGAGTTGCGCCTCCATCAGCGCGAACATGTTGCCGATGCGTAGGCGCGGGCCTCCGCCGAATGGGAAGTATGCGTAGCGAGGTCTTCCTGCAGCGCGCTCAGCAGAAAACGTTCGGGCTCGAAGCGTTCCGGGTTTTCCCAGAACGAAGGATGGCGATGCGCGAACCACTGACTCAGCATCACATTGCTGCCCTTTGGAATCGGATAGCCCAAGATTTCGTCGTCTTCGATCGCCGCGCGCACGATCACCACACCGGCGGACGCAAGCGCATCGCCTCATCGATGATCATTCCCGTGTAGTTTAGATTGCCGAGATCGGCCATGGTGGGAGCGCGTCGCCGAGAACCTCGTCGAGTTCCGCGTGCAGGTTGCGCTCGACTTCCGGATGCTGCCCGAGCAGGTACCAGGTCCATGCGAGCGCGTTGGCGGTGGTTTCGTGGCCGGCGAGAATTAGAGTCAGAACCTCGTCGCGCAATTGCTCGTCGTCCATGCCCTCGCCGGTTTCCTCGTCGCGCACTGCGAGCAGCATCAATCAGTAGGTCACCGTAGTCGCGGCGTTCGCGACGCCGATTCGCGATGATATCGAGGACGATGCCGCGCAAATCCCGAACGGCTTTCTTGAAACGCAGGTTGCCGGGGTAGGGAACGTGGCGCCGACATTCCGAGATCGAAGCCGCCGAATTTCTCGTTCGCGATCGTCATCGAGTGCGAAATCTCATCAGCTTGTCCAGTGAGATCCATCGTCAGCAACGCGCGACCGACGATTTGCAGCGTGACGCGCATCATCTCAGGCAGCACATCCAAGGCCTCGCGATTTTCCGCGCGACCGCGCCATCGCTCGACCTGTATTCGCGCAGTCGGTCATCATGGTGCCGAACGCCGCGACTTTCTGGCGATGAAACATGGGCTGCATCAATCGGCGCTGCCTCAGCCACAGCGATCCTTCGCTGGTCACCAGTCCGTTGCCGAGCAGGCGCGCCGATAATCTGGTAGTCGAATGACTTGGTGTAGTTGCGATGATTGTCCTGCAGCACGCGCTTGATGCCGTCGGGATGCGCGACCGCATAAATTTGCAGATTCATCATTCGAAAATGCACGATGTCGCCATACTGGCGAAATGCTTTTTCGAGGAATGGAAGTGGATCGCGAATCAGGCCGAGTCCACTGAGCGGTCCACGCGGACCCGGCGCGACGCGTCCACTGCGAGGCGCAACGCGCAGTTCGGGCTGTGCAGCAGTTTCATCGAAGTCGGATGGGCGAAGGGTAGGGGCCTGAGTTGAAGACATGGGAGCTCTCCAGGATGGATTTTGGCGCGCGAGGCGTCTCTAGACCGACCAGTCAGTCTATTATCTGTTGTACGCCGCCCGATGCGCGTGGATCAAGCCTAAGGATGATGCTTATCGAATGGCGACCTGATTCATGAAGATGTCCACCGCGCGGCCGAACGCCAGCTCGTCCTGGTAGCGCCCCAAATCGAGGATGAAGTAGGTCGCGCCCGCATCGGATTCCGCTTTGATTTTTTCGCGCGCCGCCGCCGAGTCATCAGCTTAGTCCACGCCTGACGATAATTTCCGGCGCTGGCTTTCCCGCCGCCTTCACTTTCACGTTCAACGCTTCAACCGCAGGCTTTAACTCCGCGGTTCTCAACATCGGATGCCATCCGTCGCCAAACTTCACCACTCGATCCGCGCCGCCGCACTATGGCCGCCGATCCAAATCGGCGGACGTATCGGCCGCGGCAGAAAACGAACGCGGGAAAATTGACCAGGTTGCCCCCTATGGACGAGGCTTGGCTATCCCACAGATGATCCGAAGACGGCGAGAGTCTCGGTGGAAATAGCGCCGCGCTTTTTGAGATCGACGCCGAGCGCATCAAACTCCGGCTTCATCCATCCCACGCCGACGCCGAGGATCATTCGGTCGCCGGATAGTTCCTGGATCGTCGCGATCTGTTTCGCCGTCAGCACCGCAGGCCGATAGGGAAGCACCAGCACCGACACGCCGAGACGAATCCGATCGGTGGCGCCGGCGAGAAACGCGAGCGTTGCGAGGACGTCGAGATAGCGGCCGCCCGATCCTTCAGTCTGATCGGGTGGAATGCATAAATGATCCGACACGAACAGCGCGTCGAAATTCGCGCCTCTCCGCGATGCGGGCGCATTCGCGAATCGTGTTGCGGTTCGATTGCGGACCCATATTTCGTATAGCAATTCCGTACTTCATACACGGCTCTTAATGTAGTGGATAGATATGGCGCGCGAACCGTGACAGTGTAATGGAAACTTCGCGGAAAAACCCAAATCCAGCAGTGGAAAATCAGGGTGGGGCGACCAGCGGCGAAAGATCGCGCAAGCCCTACAGTTTCGACGCTCTGCTCGATATCGCGGTGCGCGTGTTCTCGAGCGCGGCTATGACGGCGCCTCGCTCGACAACGTGGCGCGCGCCGCCGGCATCACCAAGGCCAGCATCTACTATCACGCGCGCAGCAAGGAGGAACTGCTGATGCGCGGGGTAGGGCGCGCCTTCGACGCGCTGTTCACGGCGCTCGAGGAGCCGCAAGCGAAGGGTGCGGCTGTGGATCGGCTGCAGTCATGTGATTCGCCGAACGGTGGAAATCACCGCCGAGATGACCCCGGAAGTTGCGTTGCTATTGCGGGTGCGCGGCAATACGAGGGTCGAGCGAAAATCCTCGAGCGACGGCGCGAGTTCGATCATCTGATGGCGCAGTTATTTGCCGAGGCGCAAAAAGAAAAAGGCATTCGCAATGACCTCGATGCGCGCCTGGCGACGCGGCTTTTATTCGGGATGCTGAATTCGGTGACGGAGTGGTATCGGCGTGAGGGAGCATTGCGCGCGACGGAACTGGCGGACGACATATTCAGGATTACATTCGAGGGGCTGGAGCGATGATGGCGCGGCCTCCTGCGGGGTTTCCATAAGACGCTTGCGCTATGAGTTGGAGTTGGGCTACGGCCATTCTCACAGACGCCAAGCGAGCTCGCGTCAGGAGTCGTCATAATGATCAAGGCACGCGCGATAAATCACACCGCGCTCAAAATCACCGACCCGAAACGGTCCCAGGACTTCTACACCAAAGTGCTGGGACTGAAGGTCGTCCCGTTTCCGCGAATGGACGACACCGCGCGCGACTTTGGCGCCAGACTCCGGGACGCGGCCGGCATTCCCGCGCCGACAGGAGGACTATGGGTCGAGGCTCCCGATGGTGGACAGCTTCATTTGATTGCTGCGCCGCCGGCATCGGGCGCGATCAATCCCTTCGGGCCGCATATCGCGATCGAAGTCGAAGACCTCGAGCATCAGGCGCGGCATGCGCTCGAAGAGCAAGGCATCAAGTATATTGCGGCGCCGGAAGGGATGCCGTTCGCGCAACTATGGGTCCTCGATCCCGACGGCTCCACGATCGAGCTGTGGGCATCGCGCCGCGATTGACGTGAGAAACGAGTCTGCTGCTATGCGATTGAGACATCCGCGCTCCTTCCTCCTGACGATGGCGCTGATGATTGTGCTCGGTGGCGCGTCGGGATGCGACATCAACCGGCTGCCGACTCTCGACGAGCAAGTGAAGGCCGCGTGGAGCGAAGTGCTGAATCAATATCAGCGCCGGTCCGACCTGATTCCCAACCTGGTTGAGACAGTCAAAGGCTATGCGCATCAGGAGCAGCAGGTGCTGACCGAAGTGACCGAGGCGCGCGCGAAGGCGACGCAGATGCAGTTGCCGCCTGATATCCTTTCCAATCCGGAAAAGTTTCATCAGTTCGAGCAGAATCAGGGCGCACTCACCGGCGCGTTGGGGCGGCTTTTGGCGGTTAGCGAGAAGTATCCCGACCTCAAATCGAATGAGAATTTTCTCGCGCTCCAGTCCCAGCTCGAGGGTACCGAAAATCGTATCGCGGTGGCCCGTCGCGACTACATTCTGGCGGTGCAGCAATACAATACCTATTTGAGAACCTATCCGGGAAAATGGATCGCCGGTTGGATGTATCCCGATTTGAAAGTCCGCGAGACCTTCACCGTCTCGGAGCAGGCGCAGCAGGTACCGCAGGTCCACTTCTAATGGTAGCGCGGCCAGCGGGCTCGCGTTGCGATACGCATTTTGTACGGCGCGCGCTGTTGGCAGGTTTCATGACGCTAGCCGCTAGCGCATTCGCCGCGGATTTAAAATTTCCGCCCCTCACCGGCCGGGTCGTTGACGATTCCGGCATCCTCAGCGCGTCGACCGTCGGCCAGCTCAATGAAATGCTTGCGCAGCATGAGCGCACGACCGGCGAACAAATCGTCGTGGTCACGCTCGATTCTCTGCAAGGCCATTCGATCGAGGATTACGGCTATCAGCTCGGGCGCTTTTGGGGCATCGGACAGAAGGGCAAGAACACCGGCGTCATTCTGATTATCGCGCCGCACGAGCGAAAGGTCAGGATCGAGGTCGGCTATGGGATGGAGGGAAGACTCACCGACGCGCAGAGCCGTGTCATCATCGATAGTAAAATCCTGCCGCAGTTTCGCAGCGGCGATTTCAATGCGGGTGTCCTCGAAGGCACCGCGTCGATCCTTCACACGCTCGGCGACGATGCGGCCGCCGCCATACATCCGGAATCGCAGGGCAAACAAGCTACGCAGGTCAGTGACAACAATCAGGCGATATGGTCGCCGTTCATCTTCTGGTTGTTCATCGCGATAATGTTGCTCGTCTTTCTCCGACGCAGCCGCAGTCCCTACCTGATGCGTCGCGGCGGTCCATTCTATGGAGGGGGCGGCTTCGGCGGCGGATCTTCAGATGGAGGTGGTTTCTCTGGTGGCGGCGGATCATTCGGCGGCGGTGGAGCGTCAGGGAGTTGGTGACGATGCGAAATCCGCTGACCACCGAGGATCATCGCCATATCCACGAAGCTGCCGCGAGGATCGAGGAGCGCACGGGATACAAAATCGCAATCGTGATAACCCGCGCGAGCGATCGTTACACGCTTTACACCGTTGCGATGGCGGCGATTGTCGCATTGACCGCTGGTGGGGTCGCGGTTTCTGCGCGCCCGGCCCTCACTGGTCGCACGCTGATTTTTGTCGAATTGTGTGCGCTGGTGGTGTTGACGGTCGCCCTGGACTTCCTGCCTATTCGTCTCAAGGTCGTACCAGCCCGGATCAAACAAGCGAGTGCACGCAACCTCGCGCATCGCGAGTTCGCGGCCCATCTGATGGGCGACGGACCGCATCGGATGCGGATCCTGCTATTTGTTTCGTTGGCGGAACGATACGTGGAGATCATCGCCGATCACGCAACCCACGCACTCGCGCCGGCCGGGACCTGGAACCGAATCGTGGATGAGTTCGTGGCCGCGGTAAAATTCGGGCGCCTCGCAGACGGCGTGTTCAACGCTATCGAGGCATGCGGTGAGGTCCTGCCGGCGCATTCGGAAGGTCCGAAATCGAGCCAACCGCCAGGCAACCCGACTTGACGCCTCGCAAGCGAGAGGCGTCCTGACCGATCGAGGGCGGCGGCGCCCGAGCATGGTCAGCCGAACTGTGCTACGGTCATTAGTGCGGCGCCCAAAATGGGCGCCGCGGTCATTTTGGGGAGGCATCGATAAAGGGTCCAAATTACATAAACGAACCAAGATTATTCACTTGACGAAGGTACGGGATGGGAGTAGAGTTTATGCATGGTCGGGACACTCTACTTCTTGGGCTTTTTAGCGGGATGCTTCGCTTCCCATTCCTTCTGTCGCCTCTCCGCTTCTGCGTCCAAATCCTTGCGTAGTGACCTGACCAGTTCGCGAGTCGGAACCGATTCTATCGTTTCTTTCTCGCGCTTCTTGGGGGTAGCCATATGAATCTCCGTACACTCAGCCACGAATATTCGACCAAAGAGCGATGCCGCGAGCTACTTCGTAGGATGCGTTGGCCTCAGGGCGTGCGCTGCGTTCGTTGCCAGCATAGCACAGTCTGTTGGCTTAACGCCCAAGAGAAATACGAATGCGCGAAATGCCGCTATCAATTTAGCGTTACCGCGAACACAATTTTTCACGATACGCACCTATCGCTCGAAACATGGTTTCTCGCGGTTCATCTGATCACGCAAAGCAAGAAGGGAATGAGTGCCTGTCAGATTCAGCGCACGTTGGGAATCGGTTCCTACAAAACCGCATGGTACCTCTGCCATCGCATCCGAAAGGCGATGCAGGAAGTAAACCCCGAACCGTTGAAAGGTACGGTTGAATTTGATTCGACGTGGCATGGTGGCGTTGCGAAAGGAAAGGGCGCGGCCACGTCGAAAACAAAACCTCGATCATGGGTGCTATCGAGCGTGGCGGACCTATTCGCTTGAAGGTAGAGAAACGATCCGTCACTCGCAAAGGCGTTGATGCGTTTCTCGCCGCGAATGTCGCGCCAGACGCAAAGAAAATCTACACCGACGACGACCGCGTTTATCGCGGCGTGAATTTCGGAACCGCAGAGCACAAGACCGTCGATCACTCGCGAAAGCAATGGGTAGTTGGCGACGTGCATTCAAATTCCATCGAATCGGTTTGGAGTCTCTTTAAGCGGTCGGTAGTTGGCTCGTATCACCACTTGTCCGAAAAACATTTGCAGTCCTATTTGGATGAAATGTCGTGGAGGTTCAACAAACGCCACGAACATAGCGATACGCTCTTTCTCGAAACCTTACGCTGCTTGGTAAATACGCCGTCGATGAAGTTCAAGGAATTGACGCGCGATGAGCCTCAGGAGGCGAGCGCATAGCTAATGGGCGAAATTCGCAAGCTAGGCCCAATAGTGCTCGTTACTTGGATCGCGATAAAGCCACCTCTCATTTGGGTAAAGGATCATGCCGTCGCTTTCACCGATGCGCCAACCTCAAGCTGGATACGCCATGGCGACGCAACGTGGCGCAGCGAGATTGAATGCGAAAACTGGAAAGCCGAAGTGTTATCTAACCAAGGAATGCCCGGCCCTGACGGCGATCAGTTCCGAGCGATTCGATGCGTGCCTCTAAGGAGTTTTCGCCATTCGGAATAGCCGCGCTATTTTTTGGGTTTTCGTGATGCGGGGTGTCCCTTCGCTCGTTTCCGACTAGCTAGAATCTCATCGATCTCCGCGATAACTGCCTCATATTCTTTTTCGATAGTCTCAAAGGCGGCAATCATCCGATGAGCCAACGGCTCGAAATCTTCTTTTCCGAGCGTGGCTAATTTTGCGTGTTTATGAGTAAGGACTTTCTGGGTTTTAACAGCGTGTGCCATATGCCTCACCAAAATCGTCAGTGTTGACGATGGTATAGTTTTGAAAATTGCGGGCGTTACAGCCCGGATTCTAGAGACCGCAAGTCGGTTGAGACGGGTAGTGCGCCCCAACAATTCGACGACCCGTGTGAATAGATCATACTCAGCCGTTTTCTTAGCCGACCATGTTTCATTCGCCATTCAGCCATTTTATCACCGAACCTTCATGAAGTGAATAATCTTGAAACGAACCCACCAAGTACCTGAAAACAAAGGATTTCCATTTTGGCTTTGACATAAACGAAGCGACCAAGTGTTGATCCGAGTGAAGCCTCGAAATCGACGGAACAAACCCATCGGCAGGCGAACGGTTGGCGAATCTCCGCGCGAGCGCAGACGGCGAGTTTTGTGCGTACAGCAGAATCTTCAATTACAGAAA
>CAVPGG010000233.1:0-36790 GCA_963703755.1 uncultured Pseudomonadota bacterium | reverse complement strand
GCGCGCCACCGCCTCGCGCAGCACCGTGTCGCTGGCGAAGAGATCATAGGGCTCGAGCGGCGGCGGCTGGTTGGTGATCTCGTACATCGGCACGTCCTCGGCCATGGAGGATACCATCGTCGGCGCCACGATGCGTTCCGCCCAATTCCGATATATGGTCGCCGCAACGCCGTGCGAAGCAGATCGCAGGAGGAACCCATGCCCACCACCGTCAAGGACATGCTCGCCGCCGCCAACGCGGCGGTGCCGAAGATCACGCCGGCCGAGGCGCGCGACATGATCGCCAAGGGCAATACGCTCGTCGTCGACGTGCGCGACGCGCCCGAGGTGGCGGCGAGCGGCAAGGTCGCGGGCGCCGTGCACGTCTCGCGCGGCATGCTCGAGTTCCGCGCCGATCCCGACCTGCCCTCGCACGACAAGAGCTTTGCCAAGGACAAGAGCGTCATCCTCTACTGCGGCTTGGGCGGCCGCGCGGCGCTCGCCGGCAAGATGCTCAAGGATCTGGGCTACGAGCGGGTCTACAATCTCGGTGGCTTCAAGGACTGGGCCGAAAGCGGCGGCGCGATCGACAAGACCTGACGCAAGTGCCGCGAAGCGGCCTGCGCCGATCAGCCGGAGATCGGACATGATCTTTCGCCAGCTCTACGACAGTGTCTCGGGCACCTATACGTATCTGATGGCCTCGCGCCGCGGCGGCGAGGCGCTGATCATCGATCCCGTGATCGAGAAGGTCGAGCGCTACCTGCAGCTCATCGCGGAGCTCGACCTCGATCTCGTCAAGGCGGTCGACACCCATCTGCACGCCGACCACATCACCGGCATCGGCGCGCTGCGCGACCGCACGCATTGCGTCACCGTGATGGGCGAGAACACCAAGGCCGACGTGGTGTCGATGCGCGTCGCCGAAGGCGATGCGCTCACCATCGAGGGGCTCGCGCTCGACGTGCTCTACACGCCCGGCCACACTGACGATTCCTACAGCTTCGTGATGGGCGACCGCGTGTTCACGGGCGACACGCTGCTCATTCGCGGCACCGGGCGCACCGATTTCCAGAACGGCGACCCGCGCATGCAGTACCAGTCGCTGTTCGGCAAGCTGCTGCGGCTGCCGGACGAGACGCTGGTCTACCCGGCGCACGACTACAAGGGCGACACGGTGTCGACCATCGGCGAGGAGAAGGCGTTCAATCCGCGCCTGCGGGTGAAGTCGATCGACGAGTACGTCGACCTGATGGGCAAGCTGCACCTGCCTAACCCGAAGATGATGGACGTGGCGGTGCCTGCCAACATGAAGGTCGGGCTCGCCCAGGACGCGATCGAGGCGCGCGGCTGGTCGCTCACCGCCGCGCAGGCGATGGCGCTCCTCGGCGCGCCCGATGCCGCCCTGGTCGACCTGCGCGAGAGCGCCGAGCGCGAACGCCACGGCCTCATCCCGGGCTCGCTGCACGCGCCTTACGCCAAGCTCAAGGAGAACATCGAGCCCGGCGGCCTGCTGTACGATCTCGCCAGGGCGACGTCGAAGCGGCTCGTGTTCTACTGCGCGTTCGGCGAGCGCTCCGCCATGGCGGTGCAGGCCGCGCAGGACCGCGGGCTTACGGGCGCCTGCCACCTCAAAGGCGGTATCGCGGCCTGGAAGGCCGCCGGCGGCCCGCTCGCAGGATGAGGCTTGCTCATGCGGGTTCCCCTCTCCCCGCGAGCGAAGCGAGTGGTGGGGAGGGTTAGGGGTGGGGGGCGCCGCTTGCTCCGAGCAAGCCGTTTGGAACGCAGCGACGAAGCCCATTCACTCCGATGGTTCCGGCTCGCGCTCTTGCGGCGGCGCGGCCGCCTCGCGCCCGGCGCACGCCGCGGCCAAGCCCTTGGCCTCGGCGGCGGCCATTTCCGCCAGCAGCTTCGTATGGCGCTCGGGGAGCGGCTGCTTCAGCAGGTCGTCATAGAACCTGCGCAGGTCGGGACCGCAGACCCGCGGCAACCAGTAGATGTTGTCCTCGGCCATCTTCGCTCTCGCCCGCCGCTCCGACTTCGCGCCGCAATTGGCCGCCTTGGCGAGGCAAGGTCCACCCTCCGGCAAATGCTGCGGATTCCCGGAAATCCGCTGGTAAAGTCCGGCGGTCAGAAAAGGTTCCGCGCAAATATCGCCAATGTCGAATATTTTCAACGTATGCGGGCGATCGCGGCCGGATGCGCCGGGCGGCCCGGCCGGCAGCGGTCAAATCCGCGGCCAAACGGCTTCGATCGCCAGCCCGATCGAGAAGCCCGCGCCGAAGAACAGCAGCGAGATGTTGGCCGCCCTGTCCATGCCGCCGGCGCTTGGGCGGGGCGAGCGCGCCGCGCCCCGTCGCCGCCACTGACCAAGGCCGTTAACGATTGGATGCTAATCTGCCGCGTCACCAAACAAGGAGCACATGATGAGTAGCGTTTCGAGCGTCCGGCCTCCTGCCGCCGTGCCTGCGGTTCAACAGTCCACTCCGTCTACGGCGAAGCGCGCGCCCGATGGGGACACCCAGGCGCAAGAAGCCGCCGAGACCAACGCTGCGAAGCGGGCCGAGAAACTCAATGGCGGTTTTGCGCCGAAGTCCGGCGTCAATAAGATTGCTTGATTGATCGGCGACGAGGCCGCAACCCGGGTTGAGCGCAGCGAAGCCCGGGCGCCGCCGCCTCGGAACGATGCTTCCACCTTCGGGGCCGCCGGCGTGCGTCAGGACACGTGGCGATCGAGGACTTGGCGCGCCGATTGCCGCTGCGCCGAGGGAGCGCGTGGATTCTTTCCTTGCCCGTGACGTTGTCAGAAAAATCCATCAACTTTTCTGGTGCATGTGCCCGGCTCCGCCTGCGATCGGAAGCGTGACGACGACCCGCAAGCCGGCTCCCCCCGCCGGCGCGATGTTTTCCAGCGTGATCGTGCCCGCGAGACTGTCGACGATGCGGCGCACGATCGGCAGGCCGAGCCCGGTGCCGTCGCCTTTGCTGCGTCGACCGCGGTAGAACGGCTCGAACACGCGCGCAAGCTCCGCCTCGGATATGCCGGGACCGGTGTCCTCGACGCGCAGAACCGCATGCGCGCCGTCGGCAAGCACGTGGATATCGACCCGGCCGTCGTGCGGGGTGTGGCGCAGCGCATTGTCGACCAGGTTGCGGATCAGAACCGCGAGAGCGGTGGCGTCGGCGCGCACCGCGACGCTGTCGATTCGCTCAAATCCGAGATCGACGCAGCGGTGCTGCGCGGACGGCAGCAGATCCGCGACGACGTCGCGGACGACGCGATCGAGTGCGGTGACTGGCGCCTCCGGCGCGCCGGGGGATTCGTACTTGGCGAGCGCGAGAAGCTGTTCCAGCAGATGCGCGGTGCGGCGTATCCCGGTCTGCAACGACAGCAGCCGGTCGCGGCTGTCCGGCGGCAGCTCGGCGCGATCGAGATTCTCGGCCTGCACGCTCAACGCAGTGATCGGGGTGCGCAACTCGTGCGCCGCGTCGGCAATGAAACGGCGCTGCTGATCGAACAGCGTGGCGATGCGCCGGAGCAGGCGATTGATCGACGCGATGAAAGGGCGCAGCTCCTCCGGCATGCCGTCCAGCGGGAGCTCCGCCGCGTGATCGGAGTCCTTGGCATCCAACCGCGCCGCGAGCCGTGAGACCGGGCGAAAGCTGTAGGTGATCACGCCGCCGATCACCAGCATGAGGCAGGGGATGAGCACCACGAACGGCAGGACGGCGCGCAGCGCGCTGCCGCGCGCGATCTCGTCGCGGTAGGCGGTGAGCTGGCCGACCGCCACCCGGCTGCCGTCGCGGCGGGAGCGAACGAGGACGCGCCACTGGTCGCGCCCGCGGCCGATCGTCTGTAGGCCGTCGGAAATATCAGGCGGCAACGGAAGCAGCGCACGGCCGGCGGCCGCGGCCGCCGCCTGCGGCGGGTGCAGTTCCTCGATCACGACGCGCGCCTCGGCGTCGACGCCGCTCTGTGGCGGAAGGTCGGTTTGCAGGCGATTGGCGGCGGCCAATGTGCCCACCTGCAGCAGTATGGCGTCCTGCAGCTCGATCGCCTCGGCGAACGCCCAGCGGAACGTGACGACGCCGGCGGCGAGCCCGGCCATCAGGACGAAGGCCGCGAGCCCGACGAACAGGCGCGCGCGCAACGAGCGCATCACGCGGGTCGGTCGACCATCCAGCCGACTCCCCTGACGTTGCGTATCGCGGTCGCGCCGATCTTGCGGCGAATGGTGTGGATCAGGAATTCGACCGCGTTGCTCTCGACCTCCTCGTTCCAGCCGTAGATGTGCCGCTCGAGGTCGCCGCGCGACAGGATGGTGCCCGGGCGGCTGAGCAGCGCACGTAGCAGCGCGAACTCCCGCGCGGTCAGGCGGCAGGTGTTGTTGCCATGGCTCGCCTCGAAGGTCGCAGGATTGAGGCTGATCGTCCCGTTGCTCAGAATCGGCGAACCGCCGCCGCCCTGCCGTCGCAGGATGGCGCGCATCCGCGCCAAGAGCTCGCGCACCGCGAAAGGCTTGACCAGATAGTCGTCGGCGCCGAGATCGAGGCCGTCGATCCGATCGTCGACGCCGTTCCGCGCTGTCACGATGATCACGGGAAGCTGACGCCGCGACGTGCGGAGCCGACGCAGCACCTCGAGACCGTCCGGCCCGGGCAGGCCGAGGTCGAGGAGCGCGAGATCGTACAGCTCGGCCTTGGCGGCTTCGAGCGCGGTCTCGCCGTCCATCACCCAATCGACCGCATAGGCGGCGTCTTTCAGCGCTTGCGTCACGGCGGCGCCGATCATGCGGTCATCCTCAACCAGCAATATGCGCATCCGCGCTCCCGTGGGCGCCCCTTTGCGATGGGTGCCGGCCGCCGCACCTTGCACAAGACCCGAACTCTTACTCTCCGCCGAGCCGTATCGCCGCTCCTGTCCCTATCGCTTGGACACTTAGCAACGACTTAGCCCGGAACCGGGCGGGGCCGGCTCGCTCGATACCATCGGGACGCTCTAAGTGTCCGCTAAGGCAAGGCCGCGAGGGTCGTGCCGTTGCGCGATTCGGCCGGGCCTCCGCACGGTTCGGAACCTCGGCCGCCGGAAATGGATATCCGCAGTGAGCGTGCTTGCAAGCGACCACATCGCCGACGACCGCATCACCGGCATGCTGAACCGGGTTCCGCAGGTCACGCTGGGGTTCTGGATCATCAAAATCATGTCGACGACCGTCGGTGAAACCGGGGCCGACTATCTGGCGGTCCACGTGGGCCTCGGCACCGCCGTCACCGACGCCGTCATGGCGTCCCTTCTCGCTGCGGCGCTGTTGGTGCAGATGCGGATGCGGCGCTACGTTCCCTGGATCTACTGGTTGACCGTGGTGCTGGTCAGCGTCGTCGGAACCCAGATCACCGACGCATTGACCGACGGTCTCGGTGTGAGCCTCTACGTCAGCACGGCCGCGTTTGCCGCGGCGTTGGCGGCGATCTTCGCGGTCTGGTACGCGGTCGAACGAACGCTCTCCATCCAGACGATCGTCACGTCGCGCCGCGAGCAGTTCTATTGGTGGGCGATCCTGTTCACCTTCGCGCTGGGGACCGCCGCCGGCGACCTCGCGACGGAAGCGCTCGGCCTCGGCTTCAATGTCGGCGTCATCGTATTCGGCGCACTCATCGCCCTCGCCGCGGCCGCTTACTCGATCGGCGCCAACGCGGTCCTCACCTTCTGGCTCGCCTACATCCTCACGCGGCCGCTCGGCGCATCGCTCGGCGATCTGCTGTCGCAGGCGCGCGAATACGGCGGCCTCGGCTTCGGCACCGTCCTTACCAGCGTCGCGTTCCTCGCCGTCATCGTCGCCCTCGTGGGGCTGATCAGCATCAGGGCGAACGGCGCCGTGAATCCATCTTTGCTGCGCGAAAGGGCGTGAAACTCTGGATCGCATGCGCGCAAGGCCGATGCGGACAACAGGCGAAGGAGAATGATCGATGTCGAATTCGAGACAAGCTGAGGATCCCTGGTTCTGGCGGCGGCGACGGTCGCGGCGCCGGTCGCCATCGTGGCGGCCGGCGCCGTCGTGCCCGCGACGGCGGCGGCGGCGGCGCCATCGCGGCTCGGCGACCTTGCCAAGTTCCGGACCATCGTCGTCGACACGCAGGCGCTGGTCGACAAAGGCGATCTGCCCGCCGCGAAGGCGCGCATCAAGAACCTGGAAGAGGCCTGGGACGAAGCGGAAGCCGGGCTCAAGCCACGCGCCGCCGCGGATTGGCACACCGTTGACAAGGCCATCGACGTGGCACTTGCGGCGTTGCGTGCCGGCACACCGGACCAAGCCACCTGCAAGAAGGCGCTCGCCGATCTTGTCGCCGTCATGGACCGGTTGAGCGGCCACGCTTGAGATCGGTGATCGAGCCCGGGGTTGCTCCCCTCGTGACACCTCGGGCCGGGGCTGCGTGTGTGTCTGGTCAAATCAACACGCGTGCGATACCAATCCGACGAGTGCAGATGTCGAGCAAATGATCGTTCGAGTAGGGCGGCCCATGCGTCGAATGGGAGCGCGGATCGGCGTGGTCGTCCTTACCCCTGCGGCACTCCTTGGTGGCTGCGCGATCTACGCGCCCGCGCCGCTTCCGGACCGGCCCGACCTGCGACAGAGCGTCACTCAGCTCACAGTGGCGGCCGACCGTCTGCCGCTGCGCCAGATCGGGATCTCACCGGTTTGATCTGCGGCGGCCGTTGGGCATCGATGACGTCGCGATGATCGCGGTTGCGCACAACCCCGATGTCAAGGCGGCACGGCTGCGCGTCGGCGTTGCGGAGGCTCAGGTTTTCGCGGCCGGCATCCTGCCGAACCCGCAATTCAGCTTCGACTACGGTCTCCTGACCGGCGGCCCGGGCACCACCAACTCGCTGATGGCCGGGCTCGCGCAGGATGTGGTCCCGCTCCTCACCTTGTCTAGTCGACGCGACGCCGCGCGTGCCAACGCGGCCAGCGTCCAGCTGACGATGGCTTGGATCGAATGGCAGATCGTGAGCCGCGCGCGAACGCTATTCGTCGACGCGGTTTCGCTTGCGCGCCAGCATCGTTTCGTCGACGAGACCTACCAGTTGCTCAAGGCGCGCTACCAACACACCGCCGCCGCGATGCAGCGCGGCGACGAGACGCTGCCGACGGTCACGAGCGACCTCGTCGCCTTGAATGCGGCCGAAACGCAGCTCTACGACCTCGAGCAGCTGATCCTGAAGAACAGGCATGATCTCAGCGCGCTACTCGGCCTCGTGCCCGACGCGCGTCTGCGCCTCGACGACAACATCCCGCTGCCGGCGATCGATGCCGCGCACCTTGCGCCGGCCCTGGCCGACCTCGCATCGCGCCGTCCCGATCTCCTTGCGCTACGCGTCGGCTACGAGGCGCAGGAGCAGAAGGTCCGCCAGGCGATCATCGAGCAGTTCCCGAAGTTGAGCATCGGATCGAATTTTGCGCGCGACACCTCGAACGTCCGCACCCAATCGATCGCCGCGACGATCAGCCTGCCCCTCTTCGACCGAAATCAGGGCAATATCGCAATCCAGGAGGCGACGCGCGGGCAGCTGCGGGCGGAGTACCAGGCGCGCCTCGACGCTGCCTATGGCGAAGCGAAGCGGCTGGTGAGCGAGTTGCGGCTCATGGAAACCCAGTATCGCGCTAGCGTGGCGAGCGTGCACCGGCTGCGCGACGCAGTCCGCGAGGCGGAGCCCGCATTCCGTGCCGGGAACCTGGACGAGCGCAGCTTCGTTGATCTGCAGACCTCGCTGCTTGCGAAGGAGCTCGCGACCGCCAAGCTGGAGCAGAGCATTCTGCAGCAGCGCGTCCTCCTGCAGACCCTAATCGGTAGCCGATTGCCAGATCTCCCCCAACACCTCCGGAGAATGCCGTGATGCGGATGCGCATTGGCCGCCTGGCCGCCGCGATCGGCGTGGCCGTGTTCGCCGTTCGTGCGCTCGGCGCCGGTGCTCCTTCGGTGCAGGTCGCGACCGCGGCCTTGCGGCAGCAGGATCTGCGCGACACGGTCATCGCCTTTGGCACCGTCGCGGCGAGCGAAGAGTTGATGATCGACATCGGCTTTCCGCATCCCGGACAGATCACGGCGCTGCTCGTTCGCGCCGGCGAGCAGGTGCGCGCCGGCGACGCGCTGGTCACCATAACGGCCGACCCGGCGGTGCTGCAGAGCTATGAGAAGGCGGTCGCAACGCTGACGTTCGCTAAGCAGGAGCTGGCCCGGCAGCAGACCTTGCGCAGCCAGCACCTCGCCACCAACGCCCAGGTTGCGGTGGCGCTGAAGACCGTTGCCGACGCCAATGTGGCGCTTGAGACGGAGCGCAAGCTCGGCAACGACGAGCCGACCAAGACCGCAACCGCGCCCTCCGACGGCTATGTGGCCAAGATCATGGCGGCGCCGGGCGACCGGCTGCAGGCCAATGCGGCGATCATGAGCCTTGCCCGCACCGATCGCGGCCTGCGGATCACTGCGGGCCTCAAGCCCGATGATGCGGCGCGCGTCGCAGCCGGGATGAAGGCCGAGATTTCGCCGATCCTGTCGCGCAATGCGCCGCCGATCGTCGCAACCGTGCGAGAGATCAGCGGCACGGTGAATGCCACCTCCCACCTGATCGACGCCTGGATCGGGGTGGCGCGCTCGCCCGCTCTCGTGCCCGGCACCGCCGTCACGGTCGCGATCGTCGTATCGCAGCATCGAGGTTGGGTGGCGCCGCGAAACGCGGTCCTGCGCGACGACACGGGCAGCTACGTCTTTCAAGTGGTCGACGGCCACGCGCAGCGCATCGAGGTGCAAGCCGGCATCGAGACGGATCAGCTCACCGAGATCTCCGGCCGGTTCGATCCTTCGCGTCCGGTCGTGGTCGCGGGAAACTACGAGCTGCGCGACGGAATGGCGGTCCGCCCGGTGGCTCGACGCTAGGCCCGTCATGTTCACGGCCTGGATCGCCGCCCATCGACGGTCGCTGCTCTTTCTGCTGCTGCTGCCGGTTCTCGCCGGCCTGGCGGCCAGCTTTTCGCTGCCGGTCACGCTTTTTCCCAATGTCAGCTTCCCGCGCGTGCGGCTCAACATCGACGCGGGCGATCGCCCGGCCGAGCAGATGGTTCTGCAGGTGACCGCGCCGATCGAGCAGGCGGTGCACAGCGTTCAGCACGTCACCGACGTGCGCTCGACCACGAGCCGCGGTAGCGCCGAAGTCTCGATCTTTTTCGACTGGGGCACCGACATGGTCGCCGCAACGCTGCAGGTGAACGCCGCGGTCGCCCGGATTCTCCCACAGCTCCCACCCGGCACCGCGATGCAGACGCGGCGCATGGACCCCACCGTATTTCCCATCATCAGCTACAGCATGACGTCGCCTACGGTGCCGCTGACGCAGATGCGCGATATTGCGCTCTACCAGGTGCGGCCGCTGCTCGCCGGGATTCCCGGCGTCGCCAGTGTCGGCGTGTCCGGCGGCGGCGATCAGGAATATCACGTGCTTGTCGATCCCGACAAACTGCGGGCGACCGGCGTGAGCGTCGACGAGGTCGCCAAGGCGGTCGGCGCGAGCAACGTGCTCAAGGCGATCGGGCGGGTCGAGGACCGCTACAAGCTCTACCTCGTCATCTCGGACGATACGCTGCACGGCGTGGACGCGCTGCGCAACATCGCGGTCCGCACCACTGCGGACGGCGCGATCACGGTCGGTGACGTCGCCACCATCGAGCTTTCGACCGTGCCGCAGTGGACGCGCGTCACCGCCGGCGGCCGCGACGCGATCCTGCTCAACATCTACGAACAGTCCGGCGGCAACAGCGTCGCGATCGCACGCGAGGTGCGCGCGCGCCTGAACGATTTTCGCGCCCGACTGCCGGCCGGGATCGAGGTCGCGAACTGGTACGACCAGAGCGAACTCGTTACCGCGTCGGCCGCGAGCGTACGCGACGCGATTGTCGTCGGGACCGTCCTCGCCGCGTTGGTTCTCCTGGTTTTTCTGCGCAGCTGGCGCATGACGGTCATCGCCATGCTGGTGGTGCCGGCGGCCCTTTCGGCCACCATCGTTCTGCTCCGGGTCATGGACATGAGCTTCAACATCATGACCCTCGGCGGCATGGCGGCCGCGGTCGGCCTCGTCATCGACGACGCCATCGTCATGATCGAGCACATTGTCCGGCGCGTCCGCGAACGCCGCGGCGCACCCGCCGAGGCGGATACGGTCGCGCGGCCGCGCGGCAGCGTGCTGCGCGCCGCCGCCGAATTCACCCGGCCCCTCGCGGGGTCGAGCGCCGCTACGGTCGTGGTATTCATGCCGCTTGCCCTCTTGAGCGGTGTTACCGGCGCGTTCTTCAAGGCGCTGTCGCTGACCATGGCGGCAAGCCTGGTTTTCTCGTTCGTGATCACCTTGCTCGCGGTGCCGCTCGCGGCCGAGTGGCTCCTTGGCGCGCGCGACGCCGAGCGCGAGGATGCGGGCCGCCTGCGCCGCTGGCTCGATCGCGGCTACGGTTGGTTCGCGGCTCGATTGCTGCGCCGGCCGGGCGTCGTCGCGCTGGCCTTCGTGGTCCCATTGATCGTCCTTGGTTGTCTCGCGTTCGGCGCGGTCGGCACGGGTTTCATGCCCGTGATGGACGAAGGCGGCTTCATCGTCGACTACCACACGGCGCCCGGCACGGCGCTGTCGGAAACGGATCGCCTGTTGCGGCAGGTCGAAGCGATACTCAAGTCGATGCCCGAGGTCGCGACCTGGTCGCGCCGTACCGGCCTCGGCCTCGGCGGCGATCTCAACGAGGCGAACAAGGGCGATTTCTTCGTCAAGCTCAAATCGGGAGCACGGCGACCGATCTTCGACGTGATGAGCGACCTGCGCGGCCGCATCGAGACTGACGTGCCTGGTCTCAACGTCGAGATGGCGCAACTGATGGAGGACCTGATCGGCGACCTGACCGCGGTTCCGCAGCCGATCGAGGTCAAACTCTTCGGCGACCAGCCCGACGTGCTGCTCGCGGCCGCACGCAAGGTCGCGGACGGCATCGCCAAGATCCATGGCGTCGTCGAGGTGCGCAACGGCATCAATCCGGCGGGCGATGCGCTCGACATCCGCATCGATCGCGTCAAGGCCGCATTCGAAGGCATAGCGCCCGCCGAAGCCACTCGCGTGGCCGACATCTATCTGCGCGGCGAGGTTGTGACGAAAATTCCGACATCGCTCAAACAGATCGGCGTGCGCGTGTGGTCGCCGCCGAATGTCCGTGCCACCCGGCTCGATCTCGCCAACCTGCCGATCCGCGCGCCCGACGGCCATATTTTTCCGTTGCAACGGATCGCCAGCATCACGGCGGTAAGCGGTCAACCGCAGATCACCCGCGAAAACCTCCAGCACATGGTGGCAGTGACCGCGCGAACTCGAAGGGCGCGACCTCGGCTCGGGCGCAGCCGATGTCACGCGCCTGCTCGACCAGGCAGGATTTCTCCCCGCCTCGGTTCGCTACGAGCTCGGCGGGCTCTATCAGCAGCAGCAGATCGCGTTTCATGGGTTGCTGCTTGTCTTTGCGGCGGCGGCCGGCGCCGTGTTCGTGCTGCTGCTGTTTCTCTACGAGCGGCTCTCGGTCGCGATCGTCGATCCTGGCCATGCCCCTGCTCGACGACTTAGCGCGGTGTTCATCGGTCTGTGGCTCACCGCCATCGAGCTCAATATTACGGCCATGATGGGCATGACCATGATCATCGGCATCGTGACGGAGGTCGCGATTTTCTTCTTCTCCGAATTCGACGATCTGCGCGCTTCGGGCATGCCGAGCCTGGACGCGCTTCACGGCCGCGGGCCGCAACCGCATGCGACCGATCGCGATGACCACGATCGCGGCGATCTTGACCCTGCTGCCGCTCGCGCTCGCCATCGGCCAGGGCTCAGCCATGCAACAGCCGCTCGCCGTCGCGATCATCGCCGGCCTTGCGGTGCAGCTGCCACTGGTCTTGCTGGTGATGCCAGCGCTCTATCTGGTCATCGACCGCGCCGCGGCGCGTCTGGCGCGACCCCGCGCGTCGGCGGCCTAGCGCTTGCGGTCTGTTGATCGAGCCTCCGTTGCTCTCCTCGCGATACCCGGGGCCGACGCGCCCCACCGCGACGGCATCACGTCAGCCAAACCGTGATGGCCTGCACGCTGTAATGAGCCCTTGGCCGCCAGCCCGATCGCGAAGCCCACCGAAGAGCGGCAGCGAGATCAACGCCGAGACCGCGTTGTCGTTCTCGCAACGGAATGCGCATTGGCCGCGAGCGAACGACACGGTTTGCAAAGGACATTCTTTATGCCGATCGTTCTGTCGGTCGTTCTTGTTCCGTGGCGGCAAACCGTTTGATTGGCGAAATGAGACACGGCGAATTCACGCCGGCCCGCCTGTCAAATCCGCGGCCAGACGGCCTCGATTGCCAGCCCGATCGCGAAGCCCACGCCGAAGAACAGCAGCGAGACCAACGCCGCCGTGTTCATGCCGCCGGCGCCAGGCCGGCGCGGGCGCGAAGCGCCGCGCTGCTGCCACAGGAAGCTCGCGATGAAGAAGACGAAGCCAAGGACGCCAGCGATCGCATGGGGGAATTGGGTCATTTGAGCGCGCCCTCTAAAAAATCGTTCTCCAGCGTCAGCTCGCCGATCTTGGCATGCAGCGCCTTCACGTCGATCGCTGGCGGGCTCGCTGCGCCGCCGCTCCCCGGACCGAACACATCGGCAGCCCCGCCTTCGAGCTGCGCCTTCCAGGCGGTGACCTGATTGGGATGAACGTCGAACTGCTCGGCGACCTGCGCCAGCGTTCGATCGCCCTTGACGGCGGCAAGCGCCACCTTCGCCTTGAAGGCCGGTGTGTGGTTCCGGCGGATTCGTCTGCTCATGGTCTCTCCTGATTCGCGGGACACAGCGTGCCCGCCGTCAGGCAGAAATTCCACTTATCGCCCTGTGCAGATTTCCGAGACCGGCTCTTCGGGCCGAATCTCAATCACTTGCTGTCTGTATGGATTTGATCCGTTAACGCCGCCGCGCCGGGCTCCGGCTGGAATGGCCGCAGAGCCCCCGCCGCCGATCGGCCGCGGCATCCTGGAATGGCCGCGCCCCTGGTGCGCGCTCGATCGCGCGACCACCTCACCGAGCCCGCGCCGCCGACGCGCCAGTGAGCGCCGCACGGCCGCCCTGCTCTCGGAGCTTTCGAGCATCAACACCGGCTGTTAACCATGTTTCTTAACCTTTGATGAACCATCACGGCGGCTCATGCGAAGGTCACTGGCCGTTAACATGATTTTCTAAGGTAACTCTGCCGTTCACCAAGTACCGAGATCGCAAAATGCTCCGTAACGGGAGTTATGCGAATGGGTGGTCACCACTTTTTAGGTATATCTGGGCGCTGCGGCACAGGCACTTCTAGCGTAAACGCGAATCAACCATCGCGCAAACGGTGCTGTTACAAGTCTCAACTCTGCTATTGTGATTCACAACTGGTGAACACGAAAGATGAAACCTCGCTATTACATTCAGGTAATAGTCTTTTAGGTATAACATTTGAGGTGAACGGCGCATTTTGGTTATTCGTTCACGTTAATGGGCGGGGCAAATCAGGGATCGGGGTTGTTAGGGTTAACACGAGCTAGGCGGCATGTCTGCAATTGGAGGGGTTAACCCAACCAGTGGCATTACCCTGTTGTGCTCGCCCGCGCCGATCAAAATCCCGACTAAATTTTTAGACGAAAAAGAAAAACTTTCAACTTCCGTCGCGCCTATAATTCCGGCCGGACAACAGAGCCAACCCCATGAGCAAGATCAAAACCAAAATCCTGATCTGCCTCGCCGCGTTTTTTGCCCCTGCCGTCATTCTATTCGTCAGCGTGGTCGTCGTGGCCATCGTGACGCCTAGGGCCTCAACACAGCATGACGCGCTCGTGACCCCGACGCCACGGGAGGAAAAAATCCTAGCGGAGCGCGCCGCGAAGCGGGCTGAAGCCGAGCGACGCCAAGCCGCGCAGGCGCATCTTGACGAGTTAGGCCGAGACGCGGACGCGCGGCGAGACGAGCGATATATGGAGAGACTTAGGCAATGGGAAGCTGACCCGTACATCCGCGAAGTGGCGAAAGCTTTGCGCGAGCCTTGAATCTGGCACTCGCCCGCGCCGATCGAGCTTGCGACCCCTCACCGCCGAAAAAGAAATTTTCGATCCGACCCGACCTAATAAGGTTGGATTTATTAACCACGAAAAACTGTTGCGCTTCCCCTCCTCTTGACTAGGTTTCATTCGTGCGCCGCGCCGCCCTGTCCCGCCGAAGCCTTGGCGGAGGCGGATGCGGCCCGCTCAACAGAGGAGGACAAGATGACGAAGCGACCAACGCACCAAAGCGGCGTCGAGGGCGTTCCTGACAAGAGCGATGTCCCGTCGTCTCCGGTCAAGGATTACAGCCGCGCCGCGCAGCAACTCCTGTCCGGTCAGCAGGCCAAAGAAAAGGCCATGCACTATATTGCCGCGATCCCGCGCAAGCTGCGGCCCGGCGAGGTGCTGGTTCACAATCACGTCCGCTCGCAAAAAAGGCTTGGCGTGAATGGCTTCCGAGCTTGGACACAAGAGCCTGACGACAAGCTGGAGCCGTGCGACTGTGATATGGGCGGCATGAATTTTCACGGCCACCCGCACTATCGGATCAAGCGAAGCATCATCGCCGCGCGCGATGCCGCTTTGCGAAGCTGACAATGGCCGAACCACTTTTCCGCGGCACGATCGCGCGAATGCGGCCAGCATACGAGGTGCGCGTCATCCTCACGCGGAATGACGAGGCGTCAGCGGAATTGACCGCGGCCTCCGCTGATGGATGGGAAGTCAAATCCGCCGTCGCGACGCCGGAGGGCATTGCGGTCATCTTGCAGCGCGTGAAGCGGCGCGAGGCGGAGTGATGAGGCCGACTGATCGGTGGGACTATTGCAATCGATCGGGCATGCAACTCTTTCGGAATCCTTAAACCGACCGCTCAAAACTTCGTGGCCGGTCAATCCGCCTTTTATTCGCTCATGGTATCCTCTGTGGCTCCGAAATCCAAACCACGGGAGACACCCCTATGGACATCACGGCCCACGATGAAGCGGAACGAGCCGCAGACCTGCAAGAAATGATTTAAGGATTTGAGAAGCTCTACAACGAAGCTGCTAAATATGGTCGCGACAATCCAGCCGTGATATCAGCCGTTTCGGCTCTCAGGGAAGCTCATGCCGAGCTTGTCGCCGCCGACACCAACCTTACCGCAAGCTGCCGCAGGGGCGGCTTCCGCGTCGTAGGTGCTGTATGGTCCTCGTCACGTGCTCTGCGCGCCGCTCGCAAGGCGTACTCAAACCTGCGCGTCGCAATCTACTACGCGGGGCCTGAACACCTCAGTGACATCCTTCGCGCCGCTCTGAGCCGCTAGCCCGGATTTCTCACACAATCTTTGCCTGATTGCCGAACATTGGGCGAGAGGCGACGAGATTTTTTCAGGCACAAAGCCGGTCGTGGCGTCGGTGGACGCGAACCGATCTGGAATTTTCATGAGCTGCGAGAGCAGCGGCGCGTGATCTCGATGGGCCGTGGGATGATGCCGCGGTTGTGACGCGTGCGGCGGCGCGCGTCAGTTCGGCGAGGCGCGCGCCAGTTGGGCGAGTGCGAGCCGCACGGCGGCGATTCCCCAGACCTGCGCGGCCGGACAGGCTGCCGCCATGGCGATCCTGATGCGGCGCACGCTGATGCGCACGAGCGCGCCGATCTTGAGCAGCTTGAGACGGATGGTGCCGCAGGTCGCGTCGGCGAGCTCGGTGCCGTGGAGGCCGATGCGGCGCAGCGCGCACATCAGCGCGTAGGCCATCGAGTGGAAGGCGCGTTGAAGAACAGCGGCCCCTTGCCGGCCGACTTCGCGAAGGCCAGAAAGCCTTGCGCGACGACGTGCTCGTGCAACGAAACGGTGCGCGTCGTGCCCGTCTTTGTCGTGCCCGCCTCCGGCGAGATTCGAATGGCCGGGACTCCATCGACCGTCACAACATCGACGCCGCGTAGCTGCGCAATCTCTCCCATTCTCGCGCCAGTGTACCCGGCAAGCCATGGCATCCATCTTTTTGCGGCGCTCGCTTTCGACTGCACCACGATGGCCGCGGCGGCTGACAAGATCGTGTTGGCCTCATCGGGCGTGAACGCCTTGCTCTCGCGTGTCGTCTTGCGCTTCGGGACTGTGATGCGCCAGCCGGTGAACGGATTGCGCGTGACCTTCCGTTTGCTGATCGCCCACGCCCACACGGTGCGGCACGAGATGACCCACACGTCGCGCACGGTGACCGCGCTGCGCTCCGCGGTCACGAGCCCTTCGGCCCATGCATGCGCTTGCTCAGGCAACAGCGCTGCGGCGGGCGTCGTGGGGAAGTCGGCTTGCAGTTTCAGGAAGCACGCGCGCCAGCGATCGACGGTCGAGGTGGCGGGCTTCGCGCTCGCGATCCACTCCTCGAATAGCTTCCACGGGGTCAAGCCCGCGTCGGCCATGCCAGCCGCCGGGAAGCGCTTCGCGTAGTCGTCCTCTGTGAAGTCGCCGCGAGCGCGGCGCACCATCAGCGCGACGGCCGCGAAGAAATCGAGCGCCACGCAATCGAGGAACAGGTCACGACTCGCGGCGTCGAGCGTGAGGCTTTTGGCGGCGAGGAACTGAGCGGTCTTGGCCTCGTCTGCGATCACCGGGCGGCAATGCGCCTTCATCCCGTCATCACGCGCGAGGTGGTCGAGCGCGTCGCCGGAGAGCATCCCGGCGGCCGTCGCCGCGGCGTGCAAGCCGTCGAGCATCCGGGTTTGATAGTCCTCCCACACGCTCAGCGGCCACTTCGCGGTCCCCATAATAGCCGACCACCACGCGTACCACTCGCCGGAGAGCGCGCGAGCTTCCTTCGGCGTGAGGCCGCGGCCTTCACCGCGGCGCGTCGCCCGGATGTTCTCAATGCGCTGCTCGATTTCGCTCAGCCACTCGCGCCACTCCGCGCGCATGAGCGTCGCGGGCTGCGGCTTGAACTGCTTGCGCGCCTCTGTGGGCGCGCCGCCGTAAAGGCGCACGTATTCGTCGCGCACGTCGGGCGGGATGCGCTTGCGCGCGACCTTGCCGCCGCGGCGCGTTTCGAGGAGGCCGCTGTACTCGGATTCCCAGGGCATGGCTGCACCTTTCGCCAAGCGAGTATGGGCGAAGTGTGTAGCATTGAGAATGGGAAAAGTGCAGCACCGCCAATAAGCTGAGGGAAAACAAACGTGGCGAAGGTTAATGGTGCGGTCGAGAGGACTCGAACCTCCACGGGTTGCCCCGCTAGCACCTCAAGCTAGTGCGTCTACCAATTCCGCCACGACCGCATGGGGAGACGATGGCCGGGCGAGCCCGGCGCAACGGCGGTGCATGTAACAAATCGGGTCGGGCGGGACAAGGGCGGCCTTGCAAGGCGACTACCGTCATGCCCGGGCTTGTCCAGCCTTGTGCCGGCCATGACCGAAATTTGCAAGGCAAGCGGGGGCCTACCCGCCCCCTCGCCTCACCGCATATCCGGCGTCCGCGGCAGCATGCGCTTGACTTCGACCGCGATCTTGTTGCCGCTGACCACCACGGCGCCCTTGGCGACCGGGAAGTCGTTTGCCAGAATCCGTACCTCGTCGTTTTCGCCGGCGTCGAGCTCGATCACGGCGCCGCGGCCGAGGCGAAGCACCTGGTGCACCGGCATCGACGTTGAGCCGAGCACGACCGCGATGTTGAGCGAAACCTTGTCGAGGGTGGCCATTCGGATCCTGGGATTCCTGTGTGAGCGGGGGCAGGCCGAGATGACCACGGGATGGTGAACGGGTGGTTAACGCACGCGCTTCGCTTGCCGGCGGCCTCAAGCCGGCAGACGCCCTCGCCCCGGCCGAATGGGCCGTGAGCGCGCGGCCGGTCGGCTATGCCGAGGCGCTCGCCGTCATGGACGCGCGCGCCGCCGCGATCGCGGACGGACGCGCACCCGAGCTCGTGTGGCTCATCGAGCACCCGCCGCTCTACACCTCGGGCACCAGCGCCCAGCCGGCCGATCTGATCGAGTTGCGCTTCCCGGTCTTCGCCAGCGGGCGCGGCGGGCAGTTCACGTATCACGGCCCGGGACAACGGGTCGCATACGCGATGCTCGATCTGAAGCGGCGCGCGCCCGACGTGCGCCGCTACGTCGCGACGCTGGAGGAATGGATCATCGCGACGCTCGCGGCCTTCGGCGTCGCGGGCGAGCGGCGCGAGGACCGTATCGGCGTCTGGGTGCGCCGGCCCGACAAGGGCGGGCGCCACGAGGACAAGATCGCCGCCATCGGCATCCGCATCCGCCGCTGGGTCAGCCTGCACGGCATCGCGCTCAATGTCGCGCCCGACCTCGCCCATTTCGCCGGCATCGTGCCGTGCGGCGTCGCCGATCCGCGCTACGGCGTCACCAGCCTCGCCGATCTCGGCCAGCGCGTCACCATGGCCGAGGTCGACCGCGCGCTGCGCACGACGTTCGAGGAGTTGTTCGGCGCGACCGTCGCGGCGGCGGCTGACCCGTTGCAAGTCGCGACCTCGTCGGTCGAACCGGCGCGCCGCCAGGACCGACTACTGTAGATCGGATCTTTGCGAGGCCGGATGGACATGCATCGGGAGCTTTGGCGACGAATTGCCTTCACGCTCGGCGCGCTGGTCGTGACGCGGATCGGCATGGCGATCCCGCTGCCCGGCATCAGCGCCGATCTGCTGCACGGGGGCGGCACCGCGCGCGTCAGCATTCTCGCCCTGTCGATCACGCCCTACGTGGCGGCCGCCCTGTTCATGCAGCTCGCCGTCCTCGTGTCGCGCCGCCTGCGGGCACTGCGCGCGGATGGCGAGCGCGGACGCCGCATCCTCGAGCGCCGCACCCGCCTGGTCGCGATCGCGTTCGCGGCCCTCCAGGGTCTCGGCATCGCCTACGCGCTCAAGGGCATCGAGGGCGCCGTCACGCTGCCGGCCTGGCTGTTCGTGCCGTCGAGCATCGCGACGCTCACGGCCGGCATGCTGTTTCTGGTGTGGCTCGCGGACCAGATCACGGTGCGTGGCATCGGCAACGGGATCGCGCTCCTCTTCCTCGCGAAGGTCGCGGCTGAGTGGACGATCAATGCCGATGTTCTCCACCAGTTGGTGCAGACCGGGGAGGTCGCCAACACGGCCGTGATGCGGCTCGTGCTGCTGGTCGTGGCGGCGACCATCGCGGTGGTCGCGGTCGAGCTTGCGCGCCGGCCGGTCCGCGTCGACTTTCCGGCGCGCGAGGTCGGCGGCCGCACGCTGCCGGCCCAATCGGTCGACCTTGCGCTCAAGCTCAATCCGGGCGGCCTCCTACCGGCAATGCTCCTCGACTCGTTCGGGCAGCTGTCGGCGCTCCAGGCCGGCGGCGCGCTCGCGACCGCCGGCACCGTGCTGTTCGTCGTCGTGGCGGTGCTCGTCTACACGGCGTTCCTGTTCGATCCCGACCGCATGGCCGACGACCTGCGCCGGAACGGCGGCACGCTGCCCGGCATCGCGCCCGGCGAGGCGACCGCGACCGCGCTCGACCACATCATCTCGCGCGTCGCGATCGTCGGCGCCGTCTATCTCGTGCTGGTCCTGCTGCTCGCGCGCCTGCAGAGCTTGCATCCCGGGCTGCCGGTCGACCTCGACGGCATGGCGCTGCTGGTCGCCGTGTGCGTCACCATCGACCTGCAGGCGCAGGTGCGCGCGTGTCTGGCGCGGCCGGCCCGGACGGACGACGAGAACGTTCTTGCGGATTCGTCACACAGTCGGCAGCATTGAGAAAGCCTCGCCGGTCCGGCGCTGGCCGAGGTCGTTGAGATGCGCCTCCGCGACATCGACCGCTTCGACCCGCGCGAGCGGCGGCCCGCGCCGGCAGGCCTCGATCATGTCGGCGACCGTCTCGGGCGGCCCGGCAAAGACCGCCTCGACGCCGCCATCGCGCCGGTTGCGCACCCAGCCCTCGAGCGCGCGCCGGCGCGCCTCGTGCTCGGTCCAGGCGCGGTAGCCGACACCCTGCACGTGGCCGCGGATCGTCACGTGGCGGATGGCGCGCGTCGCGCTCATGCGACCTCGCCGGTTTCCGGCGCGCGCGGGCCGCGCCAGCCCGATGGCGCCCAGCGCGCAAGCTCGCCGATATGGCCGGCCGGCAGTCCGACGTCTCGCGCCGCCGCGAGCACGAGCTGAATGTAGCCGGGGCGCGGCACGCCCTCGGCGCGGGAGCAACCGATGTAGACGAGCGCCGCCACGCGCCGCGCGCCGCTGCGCACCGGCAGCATCGCGGCGCGATAGAGGCCCTGGTCGAGCCGCTCATAGGCGTTGAGCGCCGCGAGATCGCGCGGCGCGAGCCGCCACAGGAGGCCATGCACGATGCCGCCCGGCGCCGCCACGATCGACGCGTAGCCGTCGCCCATGACGATGAAGCGATGGCCGTCGAGCCGCGCGACGCCAAGCTCGCGCGCCGACGCACAGCGCGGCCGCATCAGCGGGCGGCTCATGTTCGATCCATAGGCGAAGTAGAGGGTCATGATTTCCAAATGTCATTGCGAGCGAAGCGAAGCAATCTCGCGCAACTAGTGTCCCGATTCCGAAGTTCGCAAGATTGTGCAGCGACCTCTGAGCGAACTTCGGAATCGACAAGGACACTAGCAACTTTAGGATTCTAGTGCCGCTTTTGAACCCGAAGTTCGCAACCGTGCCGGCCGCGGAGATCGTGCGAACTTCGGGTTCGCGGCACTAGTCGCGGAGCGAGATTGCTTCGTCGCTTCGCTCCTCGCAATGACAAGAACGTTGCTTCGGCGCGCTTGCGCGCGCCTCGCAATGACGGCTTCCTACTCGAACTCCAAGATCACCGCATCGACCGCGAGGCTGTCGCCCTTCTTGGCGTGGACCGACTTGACGACCCCGTCGCGCTCGGCGCGCAGCACGTTCTCCATCTTCATCGCCTCGACGACCGCGAGCGTCTCGCCCGCCTTGACCTCCTGCCCGACCGCGACCGCGATCGACACCACGAGGCCCGGCATCGGGCACAGCAGCTTCTTGCCCCTGTCGGCGAGCATCTTGATGGGCATCAGGCGCGCCGCCTTGGCCTCCGTCTCGGTATAGACATAAGCGCGCGCCTGCACGCCGTTCCACGCGAGGTCGAAGCCGTTCGGCACCGGCCGCACCTGCACGGCGATCGCCCGCTCGCCGACCAAGCCGCGCCACACCGGCCAGCCCGGGATCCAGGCCGAGCGCACCGCGACCTGATTGCCTTCGGCGCCGGCGCCGGTGCGGTACGTGACCATGACGTTGTCTTCGCCGGCCGGCGGCGTCGCGCCGGCGACGCCATTGCCGAACTCGACCACCGCGTCGCTGCCCGTCACCTTGAGGACGTATTCCTGGCCGTCGAGCCACACGTGGCGCAGCGTCGCACGCGTGACGCGCCGACCGGTGAGCTGGCCCGAGATCTTGCGCTTGCGCGCGCCGAGCCGGTGGTCGATCGCGGCCGCAACGGCGGCGATCACCTGCGCGCGCGCGCCCTCGGCCGCGATCGGGTGGAAGCCCTCGGGAAATTCCTCGGCGATGAACCCGGTCGAGAGCTTGCCCGCCTGCCAACGCGGATGCGCCATCAGGGCAGCGAGGAACGGAATGTTGTGGCGAATGCCCGAGATGGCGAACTCGTCGAGCGCGCGCGATTGTGCCGCGATCGCGGCCTCGCGCGTCTTCGCGTGCGTCACCAGCTTGGCGATCATCGGGTCGTAGTAGAGCGAGATCTCGCCGCCCTCGTAGACGCCGGTGTCGTTGCGCACCGTGATGCCGTCGTGGTGCCCCTCGGGCGGCGGCCGGTAGGTGACCAGGCGGCCGATCGACGGCAGGAAGTTGCGATACGGATCCTCCGCGTAGATGCGCGTCTCGACCGCCCAGCCGTCGAGCTTCACGTCGCTCTGCTTGAGCGCAAGCTTCTCGCCGGCTGCGACGCGAATCATCTGCTCGACCAGGTCGATGCCGGTGACGAGCTCGGTCACCGGATGCTCGACCTGCAGCCGGGTGTTCATCTCGAGGAAAAAGAAGCTCTTGTCCTGGCCGGCGACGAACTCGACGGTGCCGGCCGAGTCGTAGCCCACGGCCTTGGCCAGCGCGACCGCCTGCTCGCCCATGGCGGCGCGCGTCTTGGCATCGAGCAGCGGGCTCGGCGCCTCCTCGACCACTTTCTGGTTGCGGCGCTGGATCGAGCACTCGCGCTCGCCCAGGTAGATGACATTGCCGTGCTTGTCGCCCAGCACCTGGATCTCGACATGGCGCGGATCGACGATGAATTTCTCGATGAAGACGCGGTCGTCGCCGAACGACGACTTCGCCTCGGATTTCGCGCGCGCGAACCCTTCGGCGACCTCGGCGCGCGCGCGCGCGATGCGCATGCCCTTGCCGCCGCCGCCGGCCGATGCCTTGATCATAACCGGGTAGCCGATCTCGTCGGCGATGCGGACCGCGTGCTTCTCGTCCTCGATCACGCCGAGATGGCCCGGCACGGTCGAGACCTTGGCCTTGGCGGCCGCCTTCTTGCTCTCGATCTTGTCGCCCATGGCGGCGATCGCGCCCGGGTTCGGCCCGATGAATACGATGCCGGCCGCCGCGAGCGCCTTGGCGAAAGCCTCGCGTTCCGACAGGAAGCCGTAGCCCGGATGCACCGCCTCGGCGCCGGTGGCCTTGCAGGCCGCGACGATCTTGTCGATGACGAGGTAGCTCTCCGCCGCCGGCGGCGGGCCGATCGGCACCGCCGCGTCGGCCATCTCGACGTGCAGCGCGTCCTTGTCGGCGTCGGAATAGACCGCGACGGTCTCGATGCCCATTCGGCGAGCGGTCTTGATGACGCGACAGGCGATCTCGCCGCGATTGGCGATCAGGATGCGCTTGAACATGCGGCGCGCTTCTGGCCCCGGTGGTCTCCGGCAGCCCAAGGCTTGCGGCCACGGTGGCGGAAAGTCAATCGGCGGCGCCAGGCCGATACGGTCGGGACAGAGGAGTACGTCAGGCCGCGAGGTTCGACCGTGATGTGCGTGTCCGGCGGCTGCGCCGGTGCGCCGCAAGCCATTCGAGCACGCGGACATCCGTGCTGTCGTATCCGGGCGGCAGCCACGACAGCGTCGCGCTCGGCGCGACCGGCGTGCCGTCGAACCGGGTCGTGGTCGCGTCCACGACGGCAATATGCGGTGCCGTCAAGCGAGCCTGGGTCATATGCGCCTTCCCGTCCGAGGTCTCCGCCCAGCCAGACGGACCCCTTGTTCGTGTTGGTCGCGCGAGCCGCCCGTTCGGTTCATGCGCGGGAGCAATTTTTTCGTCCGTGCGCGCGGCACCGGCACGGCCGCCGCGTGTCCGCCGCAAGGCATTCTGCTGCCCCAATAGGGCGGTGGCGAAACGCCAAAAATCGAAGTCCGACCAACGTGTTGGGCGACACGGGGAGAAAGGATATTTCTCGCCGCCCTGCCCGCGCGCGGTGCGGCTTCTACCGGCGCACAACGGACTGGCGAAAAATACTTTAATGCCGGCTTGAACTGGCTTGGTTCCGCGCGGCCGTCTATATAGGCGCCAGGACGTTCCGAGCGGGGCCAGGCTCCCGAGCCGGCCATTTGTCCGATCGTCCCGTCGAACGAACACATCGAACAACGCGATTCCCCGAAGAGGTGCACCCATGGCACTCGCAATTGGCGACACGGCTCCCGACTTCGAAGCCAACACGACCGAAGGCAAGATCCGCTTCCACGACTGGCTCGGCAATTCCTGGGCCGTGCTGTTCTCCCATCCCAAGGACTTCACCCCGATCTGCACCACCGAGCTCGGCTACATGGCCAGGATCAAGCCCGAGTTCGACAAGCGCGGCGTCAAGATCATCGGGTTGAGCGTCGACCCGGTCGAGAACCACGCCAAGTGGGCCGCCGACATCAAGGACACGCAGGGCTTTGCGCCGAACTATCCGATGATCGGCGACACCGATCTCTCGATCTCCAAGGCCTGGGGCATGCTCCCGGCAGCCGCGAGCGGCGACGTCTCCAAACGCACCGCCGCCGACAACCAGACCGTCCGCAACGTCTTCGTCATCGGCCCGGACAAGAAGATCAAGCTCATCCTCGTCTACCCGATGACCACCGGGCGCAACTTCGACGAGGTGCTGCGCGTGATCGACTCGCTGCAGCTCACCGCCAAGCACAGGGTCGCGACCCCGGTGAACTGGAAGCAAGGCGAGGACGTGGTGATCTCCGGCTCGGTATCGGACGACGACGCCAAGAAGCAATTCCCGGCCGGCTGGAAGGCGCCGCGGCCCTACCTGCGCATCGTGCCGCAGCCGAAGTAACCAAACGTCTTAACGACGCTAACCAAACGTCAGATCTTCAAGTCGAGAAGGCGCGGCCCCGGCCGCGCCTTTTGCTATATGTCCCCCGCGTCATTGCGAGCGAAGCGAAGCAATCCCGGCCGCAGCCCGGCCAGGTGCGCTGCCTCGCTCGCCGTGATGCGACGTAGCAGCGAGCAGGACTTGAAAGCAGATGAACGAGCAAGAGGCCGCCGACATCCAGCCGCCGTTCGGGCGCTGGCTCGGCATGAGGATCACCCATGCGTCGCCCGACCGCATCGTCTCCGAGTTCCTCGTGCGCGAGGAGTTCACCAACCGCAACGGCGTGTTGCATGGGGGCGTCGCCATGGCGCTCGCCGACAACCTCGGCGGCACCGCGACCTCCCTCAACCTGCCGCAGGGCGCCGCCACCACGACGATCGAGAGCAAGACCAATTTCTTCGCTGCCGTCCCAGTCGGCGAGACGCTCACCACGGAGACGACCCCGCTGCACCGCGGCCGTACCACCATGGTGTGGCAGACGCGGATCATCCGGGCCGACGGCCGCCTCGCCGCCATGGTGACGCAGACCCAGCTCGTCATGCCGGGGAAGAAATAGCGCGCCGACGACATGCGTCTCCGCTCCCCTTCCCCCGCGACCGCAGCGAGTGGCGGGGAGCGTAAAGCATCACATGTGGTGGCGTTGCGGCACGATCGAATGGACTCGACTATGCTCGGCATCCACGACTTCTGGCTCTTCGTCGCCGCCGGCCTCATGCTCAACGTCACGCCGGGTCCGGACGTCGCCTATATCGTGGCGCGCAGCGCCCAGCTCGGCTGGCGCGGCGGCGCCGTCGCGGCGCTCGCGATCGGCGCCGGCTGCTTCGTGCACATTGCGGCCGCCGTGCTCGGCCTCTCGGCCCTGCTCGCCACCTCGGCGTTCGCATTCTCGCTGCTCAAATGGATCGGCGCCGCCTACCTTGTCTATGTCGGCATCGCGATGCTGCTCACCACGCCGCGCGATGCGCCGCCCGCGGATCGGGCGCCGCGCGCCGACATGACGCCGCTACGCACCGTGTTCTGGCAGGGCTTCCTCACCAACGCGCTCAATCCCAAGGTGGCGCTGTTCTTCCTCGCGTTCCTGCCGCAGTTCATCCGTACCGACGCGCCTGCGAAAGCCCTCGCGTTCGCGGCGCTCGGCCTCGTGTTCAACCTCAACGGCACGCTGTGGAATCTCGCGGTCGCCTGGTTCGCGTCGCGCGCCGTGGCGGCAGGCCGCGGCGCATCACTGCGCCGGTGGCTGCACCGCGCGATCGGCGGGATGTTCATCCTGCTCGGCGTGCGCCTCGCACTGGCCGAGCGGTAATCAGGCAACCGGCCCGGTCTCGACCGCGTGCGCCGGAACCTCGGTCCATTCCGACATCGAGCCGTCGTAGAGCGTGACGCCGGGACGGTGCAGAAGCTCGGAGAGCACGAACCAGCTCGTCGCCGCCTGGTGACCGGTGTTGCAGTAGCTCATCACCGGCTTGTCCGGCACTACCGCAAACATGCGGTGCAGCTCGGCCAGCGGCTTGAGCCGCAGCGTCGCCTTGTCGAAGGCGGCGCTGTGGTCGAGGTGCAACGCTCCCGGCAATCGGCCGGCGCGCAGGGCCTGCGGGCTCTTGTCGCGGCCCTCGAAATACGCGGTCGAGCGCGTGTCGAGCAGGATCGCGCTCGCATCCGCAACTGCGCGTTCGACGTCGGCGCGTTCCGCGCGCCAGGTCCGGGCGACGGTGACGGGATAAGAGGAAGATGAAAGGCCCGCCCCGGCACCCGCCTCGACGGGGCGCCCCTCGGCGATCCACGCCGCCATGCCGCCGTCGAGGATCGAGACCGCGTGGTGGCCCGCGGTCTTGAACGTCCAGTAGACGCGCGCGGCCGCCGAGAAATCGCCGGCCGAGGTGCCGGCTGACACGATCACGGCATGGTGCGCAGGTGTGACGCCGAGCCGCCCGATGAGCAGCGCGAGCGTTGCCGCCTGCGGCAGCAGCCCGCTCGCCATGCCCTGCGTGCGGCGCCAGCCATCCTTGGCGTAGTCGGTGTGCACCGCGCCCGGCACATGCGCCTGCTCGTAGGCGGCGCGCGCGCCGCCGTCGACCGCGGAGCGAATGTCGACGATGCGCACGCGCGCATCATCGCCATGCGCAGCGAGCCATTGCGTCGAAACCAGCGGCGAAGCGTCCATGCCGACCGTCCACATGCTGCAAACCAAGCCGCGCGGCCTATAGCACGCCGTGCGCCGCCGCCGAAACCGATGGAACCCGAAGGCGGACTCGACAGTTTATACCCCGCCAACCGCGAGGCCCGGCCATGCGCCCCTCCCGCCTCCTCCTGATGAGTGCCGTGATTGCTTCGACCATGCCGACCGGCAGCGCCATCGCGCGCTCGCCCTTCGGCCTGCTCTCCCCGATCTTCGGCGTCGTCGGACACCTGCTTCCGCACCGCCACTGGCACCGTGGCTACCACGCGAGCCGCGTCGCCGCACGACCGGAGCGACCGGCCGACGCGAACGCTCCCCGCCCCGAGCCGAATTCAGCCGTGGGCGGGCAGATCGCGGCGAACGGCCCGCTGTTCTGGCCACAGCTCGCCGACGACCTGTTCGACTATGTTCTGTGGCCGTCCGGCAATGACGACCGCTTCTGGGCCTACGGCTACAACGACATCGTCGAGGGCGCGTTGCGTCCGGCGACGCGCGAGACCGCCCGCATGTCATCGCGCGCGCAGGTGCCCGCCCAGACCACCGGCGCCGCCAGCAGCGTCCCGATGTGCGCGGGCCAGCAGGGCGGCGAGACCGCCGACGGCCTGATCAGCCGCATCGAGTTCGACCATCCAGCCGACCGACGCGCAACGCGCCGTGCTCAACGACCTGCGTACCGCCGCACGACGCGCGCTCGACTACATCGACAAGGCCTGCCCCAAGGCGCCGCCGCGGACGCCGACCGCGCGGCTCGACGGCATGGAGGACCGCATCTGGGCGGCGCGGCAGGCGCTGCTGGTCACCCGCGCGCCGCTCGCGAAGCTCTACGATTCGCTCAGCGACGAGCAGAAGGCCCGCCTCAATGGGCCGTCCGCGCCGACCGCAACGCGCGCCGCCGGCTGCAACGAGGCCAACGTGGACCTCGTGCGGATGCTGGCCGGGCGCACGCGACCCGACCCGAAGCAGCGGCCGGCGCTCGAGGCCCTGCGCACCACGTCAGCGGGGCTCTCCAGGCTGCTCGCCTCGTCGTGCCCGTCCGCGCTCCCCGGGACGCCGATCGAGCGGCTTGACGCGGCCGACCGTCGGCTCAACTCGATGCTCTATGCGGTGGTGACGCTGCGCGCGCCGCTCGACGCGATGTCGAGCGCAACACGCACCGAGCAACCGCCGCGCACGAGCGACCTGCGCCGGTAGGCAATCGTGAATCAATCGTTAACGCGAAATCGCTCTGCCGGACGGCAGGTCGAAAGAGATTTCCAACATATTGACTCATAAATTGGGCGCGACGGGGCCTGCATTCTCGCCTTGAAGACCCATGCGTTGGCGGCGTCCGGTTGCGGCCCGGGCGCCGTCCGCATCAGGTCTGCCAATGCAATGCATGCTCCGCGCCGACCGATGAGCTTGCGTGATCGTGCATGATGGTTCCTGAATCCCGAGACGATGGCGGCGCCGTGCCGGGCGACCGTGCGCATGCGAGCAGCGCCGGTCTCCTTGCGGTGCTCGACGCCTTGCTGAGCATCTCGGGCGACCCTGCGACCCTTGCGACGCTCCTGCGCCGCGCGCGCGACCTGTTCGGATGCGACCACGCGATGGTGCTCGAAGTGGATGGCGATGCGCTGCGGTGCATCGCCGACGATGCCGCCGAGCACGCCGGCCGCAAATGGCCGGTAGCTGACGCGCTGATCCGCGCCGCGCGCAGCCGCGTTCTCGCGTTCGGCGGCGAGGCAGATGCCGACCGCGTCTCGCGCCGTCCGACCTTGTGCCGTCCGGAACGCCGGCCATGCTGCTGCCCATCGCGCATGCGGACCGCCCCGCCGCCCTGCTGCTGCGGCGGAAAGTCGGAGCGCCTGCGTTCTCGACCGATATCGTGACCAGCGCGCGATTGTGCTCGGTCGTCGCGCTCGCGGGCCTCGCGATGCGCAGCGGACAGAGGAGCGGCCAGGAGATCCAGCGCCTGCAGGCGCTGCTCGACGAGCTGACCGCGCGCGAGCGCAACGTCGTCGCGGACCGCGACCTGTTCAAGGAGGTCATCGACCTCCTGCCTATGAGCCTCACGCTGCAGGACGAGGACGGCCGCTTCTTGCTCGTCAACGCCGTAGCCGCGGCCAACCTCGGCACGCCGGCGCAGACGCTGCTCGGATCATCCCCGTCCGATTTCCTGCCGCCCGACGAGGCGGCGCAGCGGCGCGAATGGGAAATCGCATTGATGGAGCAAGGCACGGCCGTCGCGACCGAGGAGCGCCACGCCGACCTGAGCGGCGAGCGCATCTGGCTCACGTCGCACAAACCCGTGCACGTGCTCGACCGCCGGCTCCTGATGTCGAGCTCGCTCGACATCAGCGAGCGCAAGCAGGTCGAAGACGAGCTCGCGCGGCGCGCCTATTTCGACGACCTGACCGGCCTGCCCAATCGTCTCGTGATCGAGCGTCGCGTCGAGGAGGCGGTTTGCCGCCACGACGGTTTGACGCGCTTGGCGGTCGCCTTCATCGACCTCGACAACTTCAAGCACATCAACGACTACTACAGCCACGCCATCGGCGACGCCCTGCTGCGCAAGGTCGCGGAGCGGATCGGCAAGCACCTGCGTCCGACCGACATGCTCGCCCGCATCAGCGGCGACGAGTTCCTGCTGCTCGTCGAGCCCGTTGAAAGCGACGAGTATATCCGCGCCCTCGTCGACCAGTTGCTCGCCGAGCTCAAAAGCCCGTTCCACATCGAGGCGTTCGAGATCTTCACTTCGGCGTCCCTCGGCGTGAGCGTCTTTCCCGACCATGGCGAAAGTTACGAGGCGCTGCGGCGCAACGCCGACAACGCCATGTACCGCGCGAAGAACAGCAGCAAGGGCGCGGCCGTCTACTTCAATACCACGATGAGCGAGACGCTCACCGCCCGCATGGAGCTCGAGCAGCGGCTGCGCCTCGCCATCCGCGACCGCAAGTTCTGCTGCGCGTTCCAGCCCAAGGTCGACGTGCAGACCCAGCAGGTGGTCGGCTTCGAGACGCTCGTGCGCTGGCGCGACGAGGACGGCGAGATTCAGCCGCCGAGCGCCTTCGTCGGGCTCGCGATCGAGCTCGGGCTGATCGATCCGATCACCCATTTCGTCCTCGAGGAAGCCGTGGCGTCGATCGAGCGCCTCGACGAGACGTTCGGCGCCGGCACCACGATCAGCATCAACGTCGCCGCCAAGCAGGCCGGCGATCTCCCGTTCATGCGCTCGTTGCTGCAGGCGATCGACGAAAGCCGCTACGCGCGGCGCTTGATGCTCGAGCTGACCGAGGATGCCTTCGTGGCGCAGAACCGATTCCAGGCCGAGGTGCTGCCGATGATCCGCGAGCTCGGCGTGCGGGTGTCGATCGACGATTTCGGCACCGGCTATTCGTCGCTTTCCGTTCTTGCCGACATCACCGCGGACGAGCTCAAGGTCGACCGCTCGTTCATCACCGCCATCCACCAGCGGCCGCGCAGCCAGAGCGTCCTGCGCACGATCAAGTCGCTCGGCCACGCGCTCGGCATGTCGATCGTGGCGGAAGGCATCGAGACGTTCGAGGAGCTGGCCTATCTGCAGGGCGCGACGCGCATCCGCCAGGCGCAGGGCTTTTATTTCTCCAGGCCGTTCTTCCTCGACGACCTGCAGGCGATGCGCAGTGTCGATCCGCAGGTGCGCAACACCGAAGCCCCGCGTCGGCATGCCGAAGGCCGCGTGCCGGCACCGGCGCGCATGGCCGCCCCCCGGTCCGAATAAGGTTGAAAGCCGAGGCGCGCGTGGCGCGTGGCGCGTGGCGCGCGCCGTGTCGTTGCGCGTTAGCGCTGCCCCGTCCCGGTCTGGATCGCGCGCAGCGCGGCGAGCGGATCGGGTCGATCGGCCGGAGGCTTCTTCAACATGTTGAAGCGATTGGGATCGGTTCCGGCAGGCGCCGATGCGGCCGATAGCGGTGCTGCCGGCGACGGCGAGGCCGGCATGACCGGCGATACGGGTGACCGCGGCGCCGTCGGGCGGTCGCCGGCGGCGCGCTGCTCATCCGCATGGGCGCGGTTCATGGTGGCGCTGCGCCAGCGATCGACGACTGAAGCGATGAAGTTCAAGTCCGCCCCGCTCGCCTGCAGGCTCGGGTCGTTGGCGAACGTGTCGCTCTTGGGCAGCAAGTGCGCGGGCAGCTCGGGAAAGGTCAGCCGGGTCGGAAGCGGGACGCCGACGCCGAACGCGAGCGCCTCGCGCGTGCCGAGCGCCGGCACGAAGGCAAACAGGTTGACGGCGGAATCGGAGACCGCCGAGCGCAGCAGCACCTGGTCGCGCTCGTTCGACATGCGCATCGCGAACAGCGTGCTGCACTGGGAGATGATGGTGGGATCGAGCTCGGCCGGGCGCTGCGTCACGAGGCCGAGATAGACGCCGTATTTGCGGCCTTCCTTGGCAAGCCGGGAGATCGCGCGCCGGGTCGGGCCGAAGCCGGTGGTGCGGTCGGCCGCCGCGTAGCGATGCGCCTCCTCGCACACGAACAGCATCGGACAGGCGCCGTCGCTCCACAGGCCGAAGTCGAACGCCATGCGGCAGAGCACCGACACCACCGCATCGGTCACCTCGGCCGGGAAGCCGGCGAGCTGCATGATCGTCATCGGCTTGCCGTCGATCGGCACGCGGAAGAGCTGGCTGATCGCCTCCGACATGGTGTCGCCGCCGACATTGGCGTTCTCGAACATGAAGGCGTAGCGCGGGTCGTTGCTGACCGTCTCGATGCGGGTCATCAGCTTATGATAGACGAGCCGCGACGAGCGGTTCTCGAGCTTGCCCATGCGCTCGTCGATCGAGTTCAGCAGATCGGCCAGCCGATACGGGACGGGCGTATCGACCGTGTAGCCGATCGCCTTCGGGTCGAAGCGCTTGACCGCGAGGCGCTCGGCGTTGCGATATTGCGTGTAGGTCGCCTTGGCGAGCGGGATCACCTCCGAGAGGATCTCGATCTCCTCCTCGAGGCCAGGACGGCCGCCGAAGAAGACGTTGACGATCTCCTCGAAGTTGAACAGCCAGAACGGCAGCTTCATGTTGCCCGGGTTGACCACGAAGGCGCGGTCGCCGAAGCAGCGGCCGTACTCGTTGTGCACGTCGAGCAGGAGGATGCGCAGGTTCGGCCGCGCCTGCAGGATCTGCTGCAGGAGCAGCGCGACCGCGCTCGACTTGCCGACGCCGGTCGTGCCCAGCACCGCGAAGTGGTTGCTCAACATCTCGTCGATGTCGACCCCGACCGTGATGGTCGAATCCTGCAGCAGCTGGCCGACCTTGATGACGTTGGCGCCCGGTGCATCGAACACGAGGCGCAGCTCGTCGCTGGTGAGCGCGCCGACGCGGTCGCCGATCGTCGGGTAATCGGTGACACCGCGGCGGAAGCGGAACGCGCCGGTGCGGTCGCTGATCTCGCCGGCGAGGTCGACGCGCGCGGTGCCGCAATAACCCGGGTCGCGCGACGCGACCTCGACCGAGAGTTCGGTAATGACGCCGATCAGCAGCGCATGCCCGGTGTCGATCTTGACGAACTTGCCCACCGTCGCGCCGCTGCGGCCGAGCCCGCAGTCGCCGAGGAGGCCGATGCTCGCCCGCGAGCCGCTGACCGCGTGGACGCGGCCGAGCGGCGCCGCGTCGGGATCGACCGAGGCGCCGTCACGGCGCAATGTCGCAATATCTGCCATGGTCCACGTTTGCCGCAGGCTGTCCCCGGGGAGCCGCCAACTCTAACCACGAGGCGCTCGAGAAACCGTAAAGCGCGCCGCCGGCATTTTCTGCGCCACATGCCTGGATTAAGGGTCGATTAACCACGGCCCGCATGATCGGGCCCGGCCCGCCTGCCGGGACGAGCGGGCCGGCCGGCAAAAAAGCCGCAATGCTCGGCTGAATCCCCGACACCGCCGTCCGCTTATCGGGTGGCGCGGGCCGCATGGTGTGACGTAGACTGTCGGCGTTGGCGGGGGTTTGAGGGGTATGCGTAGACACGCGTCGGCGCTGGCGGCGGTCGTTGCAATCATCGCGCTTGCCGGCACGGCCGGTGCCGAGGATCTTGCGGCGACCGCGCAAGCCGCGATCTCGCGCTACCGCGCCGAGCACGGCCTGCCGCCGGTCACTGTCGATCCCAAGCTGATGGCGCTTGCCGCCGAGCAGGCGCGCGCGATGGCGAAGGCGGATCTGCTCGAGCACAACGTCGACCGGCCGTTCGAAGCGCGCGTCGCGAGCTACGATCCGGACATCGCGGTCGAGAACATCGCGGCCGGCACCCGAACGTTCGCGTCGACCCTCGACATCTGGAAGCGTTCACCCGGCCACGACGCCAACCTTCGCCGCGCCGGCGTGACGCGCTTCGGCATCGCGTCGGCCCCGGCGCCGGAGTTGAAATACAAGATCTTCTGGTCGCTGATCATGGCCGGCCCGAGCACGCATCACGGCGTGCGCACGGCGGGCGGCCCCGGCCTGATGCGGGCGGGCCCGGATCAGGGGCCGGCGGTGCGCGTACGCGAGCGCCGCGAGGAGGCCAACTCTCCGGGTGTCCTTGCAACGCTGAAGGGATGGTTGCGGCCGCTGTGGTCGAGCGGATCGGCTAAGTAGGCCGCGCAAGCATCCCCAACAAGGAGCAAGCCGGCCACCTGAGCGGCCAGAGCGCCGACCGCGGCGTACCGAGCAGTGAGCATTGCGTGGGCGAAAACGGTCGGATGGCGCGCTCGGAGAGATTCGAACTCCCGACCCTCAGATTCGAAGTCTGATGCTCTATCCAGCTGAGCTACGAGCGCAACGCCGCGCGAACGTATAGGCGATCGGAGAGCGTCCGTCATCCGCCTTCGCTCCTGCGGAGCTACGGCGCGACAAGTCCGCCCGCATGCGCTACAGAGTTGCCCGCCCTCACCGCTTGAGCAGGGTCGGCAGCGGCCGCGCTTCGCCGTTCGGCACGTCGATCTCGCCCGCGATGATCACGGTCGACACCATGACGTAGAAGCCCGCGACCGCGACGAGGTCGACGACCTGCTGCTCGCCGAGCAGCTCCTTGGCGCGCCGGAAGGTCGCCTCGCTCAGGTGCCGCTCGCGCAGGAGCTCGATGCAGACGTCGTAGACGACCTCCTCGTCGGGCTGCATCGTGGTGGGGCGCCGGCCCTCGCGGATCGTATCGGCGACGTCCTTCGGCACGCCGGCCTTGAGCGCGATCGGATAGTGCGCCCACCACTCGTACTGCGCGTCCCACAGCCGCGCCTCGATCAGAATCGCGAGCTCGTTGAGACGGTGCGGCAGCGAGGTCTCGAAGCGCAGGTAGTCGGTCATGCCGAGGTAGCGCGCCGTCAGCGTCGGACTGCGCAGCAGCATGCTGTAGGGTCCGCCGAGGCCCGCGCTCGACACCTTGAGGATGCGCTCGGCGGCCTTCTTCTGCGCGTCGTTGAGCTGATCCGGCTTGAGCTGCGAGAAGCGCGGCTCGCGCTCGGCGGCCGCGGCTGCGCCGGCGAGCACGCCGGCCGCGAGCGCGGCCGCACTCACGAGTTGAACGAGGTTGATCCGCATGTTGTCCTCCCTGTCGCGTTGGCGCGGTGGGCGGGCCGCACTGTGCCACCGATGCTTCGATTGCGCGCGTCGTTGTCGCCGCACTATGGTAGGCGACAGACCGATGTGACAACCAGGACCCGGACGAGCGTCCGGACGCCACTCCGACAGGAGCCTTCGCCATGGACGTGCGCGCCGCCGTCGCGACCGCGGCCGGTAAGCCGCTCGAGATCACGACCGTGCAGCTCGACGGGCCGAAGGCCGGCGAGGTGATGGTCGAGATCAAGGCGACCGGCATCTGCCACACCGACGAGTTCACGCTGTCGGGCGCCGATCCGGAGGGCCTCTTCCCGGCGATCCTCGGCCACGAGGGCGCCGGCGTCGTGGTCGACGTGGGTCCAGGCGTCACCTCGGTGAAGAAGGGCGACCACGTCATCCCGCTCTACACGCCGGAGTGCCGGCAGTGCCCGTCGTGCCTCTCGCGCAAGACGAACCTCTGCACCGCGATCCGCTCGACGCAGGGCCAGGGTGTGATGCCGGACGGCACCTCGCGCTTCTCGCTCGGCGGCAAGAAATTGCACCACTACATGGGCACGTCGACCTTCGCGAACTTCACGGTGCTGCCCGAGATCGCGGTCGCGAAGATCCGAGATGACGCGCCGTTCGACAAGGTCTGCTACATCGGCTGCGGCGTCACCACCGGCATCGGCGCGGTGCTCAATACTGCCAAGGTCGAGGCCGGCGCGACGGCCGCGGTGTTCGGGCTCGGCGGCATCGGGCTCAACGTGATCCAGGGGCTGCGGCTCGCCGGCGCCGACATGATCATCGGCGTCGACATCAACAACGACAAGAAGCCGTGGGGCGAGCGCTTCGGCATGACGCACTTCGTCAACCCGAAGGAGGTCGGCGGCGATCTCGTGCCCTATCTCGTGAACCTGACGAAGCGCGGCGCCGACCAGATCGGCGGGGCCGACTACACCTTCGACTGCACCGGCAACGTCACGGTGATGCGCCAGGCGCTGGAGGCGTGTCACCGCGGCTGGGGCCAGTCGATCATCATCGGCGTCGCGCCGGCGGGCGCCGAGATCGCGACGCGGCCATTCCAGCTCGTCACCGGCCGCGTGTGGAAGGGCACGGCGTTCGGCGGCGCGCGCGGGCGCACCGACGTGCCGCGCATCGTCGACTGGTACATGGAGAAGAAGATCGAGATCGATCCGATGATCACCCACACGATGCCGCTCGGCGAGATCAACAACGCATTCGATCTCATGCATGCGGGCAAGAGCATTCGCAGCGTCGTGCTGTTCTGACGTTCGAGAGCGGGCGCCATGCTGGCTGCGCGGCCGTGCCTTGAGCCAGCGGCATAAGCGCGTCAATTCGCAACATATTGATATTCAATCTATTTTTTTACCGAACGTCGGTTCCGTCGTGAGCCGCTCGCAAATTCACGCACCGACCGGAACTTCGCCCGCGAGGGAGGGTTGGCGTGACAGACCGCAGTCAAAAGGGAGCGAGCCCATGTCCGACTCACGCTTTTCCGATCCGCGCACGAGCGATCCGCGCGATTACCAGCGGCCGGCATTCGACCGGGTGGGCGGCGACGTGAACGCCGTATGGGGCTGGATCGCGGCCGCCGTGTTCGTGGCCGCCGTATTGCTGTTCGTCTTCGCGTCGAATCCCAGTCCGTCCCGCAATGGCGTGAACATGCCGCCGACCGCGAGCGCGCCCAATGTTCCGGCGCACCCGTCGTCGACCACAGGCGCGGCGCCGAGCTCGCCGATGCAGCGCGCGCCGGCGCAGCAGCCGGCGCAGCATTAGCGGCACCGGGCCGCAGCCGTAGACGAGCCCGCGGACCGAACCCGAGGGCAGAGGGCTGACCTCACGCGGCACTGCGTAGCCTCCGACCGCGTGCGATGTGAGTTGCGTCCGTAGCGAAGTCAGCGGCAGTGCGTGGTGGCGTTCAAGCGCTCCGGAGCCCTCCCGGAGCGCTTGCGCTTGCGCGCACCAACAAGCGTCAGGCCGATTTGAGCCGCGGCATGAGGGAAAGCGCGTTGTCGCGCAGCACGCCACGCCGCTCCGCCTCGTCGGTGAAGAAGGCAGTCACGCCCTTCACGTGATCGAGGCTGGTACGATAGGGAAAATCCGTGCCGAACAGGATGTGCGACGGCTGCGCCACGCGCACCAACGAGGCGAGCGCGGCCGGGTGCGCGACCTGCGCGACGTTGTAGTAGAATTTCTTGAGCTCGTAGTCGACGCCATGCGGAACAAGACGACGAACGAGTAACGAGACGATGGGTCGGCGCGCAGAAGAATGGGTCGGGCGCGCGGAGGGAGGCGACGGGCGCGGCCAGAACAGCATTGTGCCAGGCATTCCGATCCATATTGGCTAGCTCAGAGGTGCGATTTGGCGCCATCGGCGGTGGAATCGATAATGCGGATCAAAACTCGTTTACCGTCCGGCGATAAGCGCGGACCGTTCAAGCTGCGAAAGTGGCGCAGATCTTCGTTGTTGGGAAATGCGGGAGGGTCGGCGCAGTAGGCGAATGGAATGTGATAGCGTATAATATGCGGAAGGTTCTTTTGAACCCGCGCGAGGAAAGGAACGAGCATCGTTTAACTAAGATATCTGGTGGCGCGCGGCTTCCCACTCGGGACTATTCAGGAAATAGGTAAATCTCGTAGATGGACGTCCCGCAGGCTTTCAGGAGGCTCTTTGCCTTGCGCGT
>CAVPGG010000232.1:0-4478 GCA_963703755.1 uncultured Pseudomonadota bacterium | reverse complement strand
GTTATGTTCCTGTGACCGGTACCGTATTGCTGTCCAGTACTGCCACCGGCCCGCCGCGTTCCTGTAGTAGACGGAGAACTGGGTGGTGATCGTGCCCCGGTAGGAGGCGCTGAGCTCGTAGGATCGGCCAGGCCGCACCGGCAGCGCGCATTCGCCGAGGTCGAAGAGCTGTAGGAACTCCGCGCCGCCGCTTTGATAGTTGCTCACGGTCAGCCGTTCCGCCCAGTGCCCGCCGTCCCGGATCCGCTGCCAGCGGGCCTTGTTCTACCCGTAGCCGCCCTCCATCCAGCAGAATGGGGCGCCGGAGCGGTCGGGGGTCGCCATGTCCAGGTTGACCGCTGCCTTCGCCCCGACCGGCGTGCTCAACGACATGCTGGCCGGCAGCACGCAGGCCTCCTTCATCAACGTGGCGAGCAGCGCCGGGTTGGTCGGGTCCGGCCAGTTGCGCCCGCTCGCGCTCGTCAACCGCGCCCGGCTGCCCGAATACCCGAACGTGCCGACCATGCAGGAGGTAGGCTTCGACGGCGTCGGCACCCTCGCGTGGCAGGCGCTGTTCGCCCCCGCCGGCACGCCGAAGGACGTTCTGGAGAAGCTGCGCAAGGCCATGACCGAGGCGCTGCAATCGCAAGTAGCCGCCGCGACCTTCGCCAAGCAGAACTTCAACCGGGTGCCGACCGCCTCGCTCGACGACGCAAAGGCCTGGCTCGCCGCCGAGATGGCGCGCTGGCAGAAGATCACCGCGGAGGTGAAGATCGAGATTCCGCAGTAGCGGCGAGCCATCGCGACCACCGTAAAAAGGGGCGGGCCCATGGACCTGATCATCCGCAACGCGCGCTTGAGCACGCGGCCCGCCGATCCACCGGTCGATATCGGCATCGCGCAGGGTCGCATCGCCGCGATCGCGCCGCCGCTCGCAGCCGAGGGACGGGAATTCGACGCCGCCGGCGGCCTCGTCTGCGCCGGCCTGATCGAGACGCATATCCATCTCGACAAGTCGCGCATCATCGAGCGCTTCCCGCCCGAGGAGGGCCGCGACGTCAATCCGGTCAAGACCGTCGCGCCGCTCAAGCACACTTTCACGGTCGAGGACACCTATCGGCGCGCGGCCCGCACGCTGGAGGAATGCATCCTGCACGGCGCGACGCGCATGCGGACGCAGGTCGAGGTCGATCCCGGCATCGGGCTGCGCGGCTATGAGGCGATCGCCGCGCTCATGGCCGACTACAAATGGGCGATCGACATCGAGATGTGCGTGTTTCCGCAGGACGGGCTCACCAACTATCCGGGCACGGACGAGATCCTGGTCGAGGCGCTGCGGCGCGGCGCCCGCGCGGTCGGCGGCGCGCCGCGCTACGACACCGACGGCGTGACGCAGATCAACCGCATCTTCGAGCTCGGGCGCGAGTTCGACGTCGAGATCGACATCCACCTCGACGTCGGCCCGACCGCCGATCATCTCTATGTCCACCAGGTCCTCGATCTCACGGAAAAATACCAGCGCGGCGGGCGCGTGGTGGTCGGTCACATGGCAAAGCTGTCGACCATGCGGCCGGATGCGCTCGCGGCGGTGGCGCGGCGGATGGCGGACGTGGGCGTCGCCGTCACGGTGCTGCCCGCGACCGACCTCTACCTGATGGGGCGCGACCAGGACCACAATGTCCGCCGCGGGGTCGCGGACGCGAACCTGCTTGTCGCCCACGGCGTCAACTGCTCGCTCTCGACCAACAACGTGCTCAATCCGGCGACGCCCTATGGCGACTGCTCGCTCATCCGCATGGCCAACCTGCACGCCAACGTGCTGCAGGTGCGCCATCCGCGGGAGCTCCGAGAATGCTTCGCCATGCTGACCGAGCGCTCGGCGCGGCTGCTCAACCTCGACGACTACGGGCTCGCGGTCGGCAAGCCCGCCGATGTGGTGGTGTTCGACGCGCAGACGCCCGAGCAGGCGATCGCCGAAATCCGCAACCCGCTCGCCGCTTTCAAGCGCGGGCGGCAAACGATGGCCCGGCGGCCGCCCGCGCTGCTGCGGCCGTGACTACTTCAACGGCGAGAACGCGGTCTCGCGTATCTGCGTGAGCAGCGCGAGCGTGATCACGGCGGCGGCGATGACGTAGAACGCCGGCGACAGCGGGTTGCCGGTCAGCTTGATCAGCAGTGTCGCGATCGACGGCGCGAAGCCGCCGAAGATCGCGACCGCGATGTTGTAGCCGATCGACAGCGCCGTGTAGCGCACCCGGGTCGGAAACAGCTCCGCATAGGCGGCCGGACAGGCGCCGGCATAGAGCGACAGGAACGCCACCATCAGAAACTGGGCAAGGAACGCAAGCTCGATGCGGCCGGACGATCCGAGCAGGAAGAACGGATAGCCGAGCAGCGCGAAGCCGATGCAGGAGGCGATGAGCTGCGGCCGACGGCCAAAGCGGTCGGACAGCATGCCCATGAACGGGATCAGCGCGACGAAGATCGCCAGGCAGATGGTGCCGATGAGCTGCGCGGTCGGCTTGGGGATTTTGCCGACATCGGTGAGATAGCCCGCCATGTAGATCAGCGAGATGTAGTAGGCGACCGTGTTGTGCAGCGTGAGACCGAACGCCGTGAAGGTCTCGCGCGGATAGGTCTTGAGCGCCTCGCAGAGCGGCGCCGCCGCGACCGCATGATGTTCCTCGATCTCGGTGAATTTGGGCGTATCGGCAAGCCGCCAGCGCAGGTAGGCGCCGAGCGCGCCAAGCAGAATGCCGAGGAGGAACGGCACCCGCCAGCCGACGGAGGCGAGCGTCGCCGGCGACAGCGTGAAGTTCATGACCGTGGCGGAGAGCGATCCGAGCAGAAATCCGCCGCCGACGCTGAACTGCTGCCACGAGCCGATGAAGCCGCGCCGTCCCTCGGGCGCATATTCGACGATATAGGCGGTCGATCCGCCCCACTCGCCGCCGGCCGAGAGGCCCTGCGCCAGCCGGCAGATGACGAGAAGGATCGGCGCCAGCACGCCGACCTGCTGGTAGGTCGGCAGGAGGCCGATCGCGAAGGTCGAGATCGCCATCAGGAAGATGACGGCGCTGAGCGCCTTGCGCCGGCCATGGCGGTCGCCGTAGATGCCGAACACGATCGAGCCGACCGGCCGCATCACGAAGCCGATCCCGAAAACCAGGTAGGTCGTCAGCAGCGACGCGAGCTTGTCGCTCGAGGGGAAAAACAGCCCGGAAATCGTCGAGGCGAGATAGCCGTAGACGGCGAAGTCGTACCATTCCAGGATATTGCCGATCACCCCGGCAATCACTGCCTTGCGGCTGCGCGGGCCGGACAGCCCGGCAGTAGCCATTGCGGCGGTCATGGCGTGGTCCCTCCTCCGGCAACAGCATGTTGCACGAAAGAGCGGGCGAACCGCAAGAACGCGCCGCGACGACCCGCGGGCGGTGTCTCAACGGCGCAGCGCGGCCTCCAACAGGTCGAGTGCCACCACCGCGAACGCCTGCATGTTGGCGATGCGGTCGTTGCTACCGGTCTCGAGCGTGATCGCCCGCTCGGCCGCCCCGACGACCGCGATGCAGCTGTGGCCGGCCGCATCGCCATAGCGGTTGCCGGTCGGGCCGGTCGCACCGGTCTCGGCAAGCGCCCATGTGGCCGAGAAGCGCCTCCGCGCCGTGCGGGCGAGCAACAGCGCATAGGCTTCGGTCGAGGCGCGCAAGCCGGCCATGGCGGCATCCTGGATATCGAGCAGGGCGCGACGCGCGGTCTGCGTGTAGACCACCGCGCCGCCGAGGAAATAGGACGAGGCGCCGCGGACCCCGAGCAGGGCCGCGGAGATCAGCCCGCCGGTCGAGGATTCGGCGACCGCGACGGTCTCGCGCCGTTCCTTGAGCAGCGGCGCGATCCGTTCGGCGCGGCTCATCAACTCGGCAAATTGCATGGCGGTTCCTCCAGAAGGCGTTCGTGTCCAGCAACTTCGGCTACAATCGTGCACCCCGCAAGCTGCGAAAGGCGGCCCACAAGGCCACCATGAGGCAACCGACATGACGGCCCACGACACGATCGGCTACAGCGTAACCGACCATATCGCCGCGATCAGCCTGCACAGTCCGCCGGTCAACGCCCTGAGCCTGCCGCTGCTCGAAGGGCTGCTCGCGGCGCTGCGGCGCGCCTCAGCGGACGACGGGGTGCGAGCCGTGCTGCTGGCCAGCACGGTGCCGGGGCGGTTCAGCGCGGGCCTTGATCTGAAGAACGTCGCTCAGGACCCGGGTAGCGTCCGCGGACTCCTCGACAAGCTTTATGTCGAGCTGACCGACACGCAATATCATCTCGGCAAGCCGTCGATCGCGGTGGTCGACGGATCGGCGCGCGGCGGCGGCATGACGCTCGCGATCTCCTGCGACGTCATCGTCGCCAGCGAGACCGCAACCTTCGGCTATCCCGAGATCGACCTCGGCGTCGTGCCGGCGATCCATTTCGTCCATCTGCCGCGCATCATCGGCCGTCATAGC
>CAVPGG010000231.1:0-6403 GCA_963703755.1 uncultured Pseudomonadota bacterium | reverse complement strand
GTTGTGGTACCTGGTTCAGTTCGTGCTTGCTGTTGCGCGCGATCGCGCCCGCGCCGCCCTCCACGCGGCCGGCGAGCTTCGCGCCGGTCGGCGCCAAGCGCGACGTGATGCGGCTCGCGCTGCGTGAGCTGCAACGCGCGGCGCCGGCGCCGGTCGACGTGATCGCGCTGCCGGCGGGCGCGCCGTTCGGCGCGATCGAGGTCGACACGCAGGGCTGCACGCTCTGCCTTCGCCTGCGTCTCGGCCTGCCCGACCGGCGCGCTGATAGACAATCCCGACCGGCCGATGCTGCGCTTCTCCGAGGATGCGTGCGTGCAGTGCGGGCTGTGTCGGGCGACGTGCCCGGAAAAAGTGATCACGCTCAGGCCGCAGATCGATTTCCGCGCCGCGACCGCGGCGGCGTGCGTGCTCAACGAGGAAGAGCCGTTCTGCTGCATCCGCTGCGGCAAGCCGTTCGGGGTCAAGAGCACGATCGAGCGCGTGACCGCCAAGCTCGAAGGCAAGCACTGGATGTTCCGGGGCTCAGCGGCGCGGCTCGAGATGCTCAAGATGTGCGACGACTGCCGCGTCGCGGCCGCGACCGAGCAGGAGGTCGATCCGTATGCGCCACCGCGGCCGCCGGTGCGCACCACGGAGGACTATCTGCGCGAGCGGGAGGAGAAGGGCGAAAATTGAAGCCTCGTGTCCCGGGCGACTGGAGCGCGCGCCTGCGCGCGCAAGGAGATCCGGGACCCAGCGCAAAAAAGCGCGAAGCGCATTATGGATAGGCGCTCAATCGATAGAGCGCGAACCGGATAGCGCGCAATCCTCGGCTCCTGGGTCCCGGGATCTGCGCTGCGGCTTCGCCTCCGCTTGTCCGGGACACGAGTCAGTGGCGGGACACGCGTCAGTGCGGTTTCGTCGCCCTCTCCAAGAACTTCACCAGCGCCTCGCGGTCCGCGGCCGAGCCGATGGTCTGCTCCGGCATCTTGGTGCCGGGCGTGAAGGTGGCGGGGCCAACCTCGAACAGCTTGGCGATCGTTTCGGCCGTCCACACGATGTCGAGCTGCTTGAGCGCCGCCGAATAGCGGTAGCCGGGCAGGCTCGCGATCTTGCGGCCGAAGATGCCGGCGAGCGTCGGGCCGGCGCGGTTGGCCGCATCGGCGCGCAGAGTGTGACAGGCGACGCAGGCACGAAACACCTCGGCGCCATGGTCGCCTGCGTAGGGCGCAAGCGTGTCATCGTCGGTGCCGACCGCAACGCCGCCGATCGGCTCGCCCGTCACGGCGTTCCAGCGGCGGACCATGCGATCGGTGCCGCCGGTGAGCAGCGTGCGGTTGTCGGGCAGAAAGGCGGCTGACCACACCGGCAGGCCGGGGCCCACCAGCGTGCGCACGACCTTGCGGCCGGCGCGATCGATGATCGCGACCGCCCCGCGCACGCCGGCGGCGGCGGCGAGCGCGCCGTCGCGCGAGAGCGCGATCGCGATGACGGGCGTCTCGGATGCGGCGAGCTCGCCCCGCACCTCGCCGGCCGGCGAGACGAAATAGAGCTTACCATCGGCGCCGCCGGTGATGATCTCGCCGTCGGGCGCGACCACGACCGCACTGAGCGGGCTCGGCAGCGTGACGATGGTCGGCGCCGCGCCAGCGAGCGGCCAGATGCGCAGGGTGACATCATACCCGGCGCTCACCACGGCCCGGCTGTCGGGCGTGAAGGCGACGCCGTTGACGTTCTGTTCGATGGCCCGCGAACACGCGCGGCGCGCCGCCCGCGAGCGGCCACAGGCGCACGGTGTGATCCCAGGACGCGGAGGCGAGCCACTTTCCGTCGGGCGAGGCCGCGAGCGCGACCACGGGCGCGTCGTGGCCGGCGAGCACCGTGGCGGGCTGGTCGGCGCCGGGCGTCCACAGCGCGACGCGGCGATCCTGGCCGGCGGTCGCGATGCGGCCGTCGCCGAGGATCGCGACCGCGTTCACGGAGCCGTCGTGGAAGCGCATCACCTGCAGCGCGGCATCGCGCTTGAGCGACCAGCGGATCGCGGTCTCGTCGAAGCTGCCCGAGATCGCGGTCTCGCCATCCGCCGCGACCGCAAGCGCGCGCACCGGACCGCCGTGACCGCGCAGCTGCGCGTGCGTGGGCCTGAGCGCCGCGCCGAGCGCGGCGAGCGTCAGGACCGCGAGGCGCAGCGTCCTAGTCATCGGCCGGCACCATGCCCAGCGCCGCGATGCGGGCGCGCACGTCGGGATCGTGCAAGGCCTGGAGAAACGCCCGCACGGCGGGACGCTCGCGTTTGGCCTCGACCAGCAGGAAGTCGTAGTGCTCCGGCGCGACGGCTAAGAACGCGAGGCCGTAGAGCCGCGCCACCGTCTCGATCGCGATGCCCCAGTCGGCGCGGCCTTGCGCCACCGCGGCCGCGACCGCGTTGTGCGATTTCGGCTGGTTGGCGTAGCCGGGAGGTCGCTGCCCATCGAGCAGGCGGTCGATGATGATGCGGGTGCCGGCGCCGGCATTACGGTTGACCATGAGACAGGCCGGATCGGCGAGCGCGGCCGCGACGGCCTGCGTCGCGTTCTTGCCGGCGAAGCGGCTGTCACCGGCGCGGAATACGAAGCCCTGCATGCGGCGCCAGCCCGGCACCAGCGCGAGGCCGGGGCGCAGCAGATGACGGTTGTAGACCGTGCCGGCGGGATCGAGCAGGTGCACGGGCGCGAGATCGCATTCGCCGCGCTCAGCCGCGGTGGCGCCGCCCTGGCTGCCGACCACGATGGTGCGCGCCGCAAAACCCTGCTCGGCGAGGCGGCCGAGCACCACGTCGAGCGCGACGCAATGGCTCCCGGTGATCACCACGTCGGGCATGCGCGATGTGCCGATCAGCGTCACGTCGGCATGGCTGCCGGCGTCGAGCGCCGAGGCAAGCGCGTCGATCGCCAGGAATCCATCGGCCTGCGAGAACGCCGTCACCGAGCCCGAGCCCTTCGGCGTCGGGAACGCGACCGGCCCGTCTTCGCCGGCGACCAGCGAAACGAGCACGAACTCCTCCCGGCCGAGCTCGGAGACGATGCGCACCGGCACGGTGGCGTTGACGGTCTCGGCCGCCTCGGGCGGGCGGCCGGCGAGCGCGCGGATCACGGGCGCGACGAAGGCGTGGAAGGTGAAGATCGCCGAGGTCGGGAAGCCGGGCAGGATGGCGATCGGCTTGCCGTGCGCGACCGCAAGACAGAGCGGCTTGCCGGGCTTGAGCGCGACGCCATGCACGAGCACGCCGGGCGGCCCGAGCCGCGTGACCACCCGGTGCGAGAGATCGCCGGCGCCCTTCGAGGTGCCGCCGGACAGCACCACCATGTCGCAGGCATCGAGCGCACCGAGCACGGCGCGCTCCAGCGCCGCCACGTCATCCGCGACGGCGCCGAACGGCATCGGCTCGCCGCCGGCTTCGGTGACCGCGGCGGCAACGATCGCGCCGTTGCTGTCATAGACCGCGGCCGGCCGCAGCGGCTCGCCGAGGCCGCCGAGCTCGTCGCCGGTCGACAGCACCGCCACCTTCGGCCGGCGCACCACGTCGACCCGCGCAAGCCCGCACGCCGCGAGCATGCCGATCTCGCGCGAGCCGATCGGCTGGCTGCGCCGCAGCAGCGTCTCGCCGCGCGCGATGTCGGAGCCCGCATAGCCGACGAACTGGCCGGGCGCGACCGGGCGGCGCACGTCGATCGCCGGACCCTGCGCGGTCTCGGCGAGCTCGGTCTGCTCGACCATGACGACCGCGTCGGCGCCGCGCGGGATGGCGCCGCCGGTCGCGATGGTGGTCGCGGTCGCGGGCGCGACGGGCAGCATCGGCGCGTGGCCGCAGGCGATCACCTCGGCATTGAGCAGGAGGCGCTTCGGCGCGCGATCGCTGGCGCCCGCCGTGTCGACCGCGCGCACCGCGAAGCCGTCGACGCCCGAGCGGTCGAAAGGCGGCACGTCGATCGGCGCCACCACGTCGGCGGCGAGCACGCGGCCGAGCGCATCGGCGAGCGCCACCGTCTCGGCCGGCAGCGGCGTGAGATCGAGATGCCGCGCGAAACGCGCGCGCGCGACCTGCGGCGATACCACCTCGAGGAACTGCTCCTGGCGCGCCGCCGCGCGCACCGCGGCGACGAGGTCCGGCGCATCGATCCGGCCGGCGCGCTCTGTGCTCATGGCAACGGCCTCATGTCGACTGGCGTGCCGGGCAGATAGCCTTCGCTGTCGGCCGGGACCACGATGTAGCCGTCGGCGCGGGCAAGCGATTGCAGCGTCAGATAGCCAGAGGCGAGCGGGGTGAGCTCGTCACCATGACGTGCCACCGGCACGAGCTCGGCAAGCCCGAGCGCCGAGCTGACCTTGCGGGTCAGCACGCCGGGCTCGCACGGCTCATTCTCCTTCCATCCGGCAAGCTGCGCCAGCATCCAGCGGCCCAGGGTGAGCCACACCGCCAGCGCCGAATCGAGGCGCCCCGGCACGACAAGCACGGGTCGCTTGTCGACCATCCCGAAGGCCGCGGTCTCGCCCGGCGAGAGGCCCACTCCATGAAACGCGACCTCGCCGCGCTGCGCCAGCTCGCGCACCGCCCGGTCGCGCCGGCCGAGACCGCTGCCGCCGACCTGAATGACAGCATCGTGCTCTAAAGTCTGCGCCGTCACGACCGTGCCGCCGACGCCTTCGACCGCCCGTGCGAGCAGCGCGACGACCGCCTCGATGACGGCATCGCGCGCAGGCTTCGCGGCGGCAACGCAGATGCGCGGCGCGCGCACCTCGAGCTCGGTCACGCCCAGGATCGCGAGCGCCGCGAGATCGACGCCGCGCAGGCGCCGCGTGCTCCGGCGCAGCGGCTCGCCCGCCGCTATGTCGCCGCCGGCCGGCAGGACGCCGTCGCCGGGCGCCAACGGCGAGAACACATCGGCGACCGCGCCGCGCACCTCGATCGCGTCCGCCGCCGCGACGGCGTCGGCGCCGGCCGGCAGCGGATCGCCGGCATCGACCGGCGTCGCGGCGACCCGCGCCGGCGCATAGGTGCTGGCATCGAGCGTCGCCTCGGCGCGCACCGCGATGCCGTCGCGCAGCGCGATCGCAGCCGGCGGAGCGGCAATCGCGATCGTCATGCCGCCCGCGCGCGTGCGCCCGAGCGCGTCGGCCAGCGCGAGGCGGCGCGACGCCACCGGCGCGACCAGGCGCTCGATGCAGGCGAGCGCGTCGGTGAGCGGCATGAGGCGCGCGATGCGCTGCGGTGCGGTTGCGTCGACCATCGCGGTTATGTGGGGGCGTGAGCCCACGCGGGTCAAGCGACCCCGCAGCCTTGACGCGCTGCCGCCGCCATGGCGAATGAGCATGTCCTTGCGCATGATCTTGTCCGAAAAGTCTGCAACTTTTCGGGATCATGCATTATGGCGAGACCAGAATGGCCGAGACCACGATCAACCTGCGCGGCTTGAAATGTCCGCTGCCGGCGCTACGCGCCCGCAAGGCGCTGGCGAAGATGCCGGCCGGCGACGTGCTGGTGGTCGAGTGCACCGATCCGCTGGCCGAGATCGATATTCCGAACCTGGTGCGCCAAACCGGCGACGTGCTGGAAGGCAGGGCGCAGGACGGGGACACTTTTTGTTTTTGTCCGTCGACGGTGATGTAGAACTGAATGGGTCCGTTGGTCCCGCCCGAATTCCTCGGAGAAATAAAGTTTTCGCACCGCATTCGGCTTGACTCCGTCCAGTCCAGTGAATTTGATAGTGGGAATCGGTGCGCCGCTATTGGCGTCAGGCGTGGTTCTGGTTTGCGCCTCCTCGGCATCCGAGCTGACCTCGATTTTAGCCAGTTCCTGTTCGAGATCGGGGTTCCCTGTAGGACCAGTTGAATAAGAATTGGATATGAAAGTGGCTACGTTGTCTTGTGAAGGAGCCTTAACTATAAATTCGGCTCGACCAGCTGGGGGTATAAGAATAGTGTCTTGAAATCTCGGCTTCGCGAGCGGATAGCCGTCTAGAGCGATCAATTCGAGCTGCTGAGGCCTGCCATTGAACGCACCTGCAGCGGCATGAATCCTCGATAGTGGCCGTTGGCCCGCGCCAGAATTTCTTTTGGTTGGGCTTCATTTTGATAATTGGATCCGGAAAGGTAGGGAAAGCCGCAACCTGATAATTGACGGTTAGCTGGTAAGGCCCCGGCACCCATGGGACCAGATACTGCTGGCGGATCACAAATACACGCTCGGGAAGTCCCGCTACCTCCGGGCGCACTTTTTCCATCCCCTCAACTATCAGAGCACCAGCAGCGCCTCCATTCACCTGGAACTCGGTGAACCCATGCACGTGGGGATGGTACCAATACAATCCAGGAGGCTCGTTAGTCAGAATATGTATGTTAAATCGAAATGCCGGTTTGCCTGGTTAAATAAACCGTGAGCACATCA
>CAVPGG010000230.1:0-11915 GCA_963703755.1 uncultured Pseudomonadota bacterium | reverse complement strand
AGCCGCATGGGCGCCGAGCCCGCATCGGCCACCTGGAATTTCGGCTCGACCAGTTCCAGCGGGTGGTAATTGGGCGTGTCCGCGTTGGCGACGTTCTGCGCCAGGACCTGCTGGCGCTGCTGGTGCCACTGCATGCGGGTCCGCAGCATCGCCAGGATCGGAATATCGGCAATCCCCATGGGATCCTCCGTCGGCGCCGTGCAGTGCGCCAGTGGGCAGACTTTGCCTCCCGTATGGTTAATGGCGCGTTAATCCGCGCCGCCGCGGCCGATTGCCTTCAAACCGCCGTTTACCAAGAAAATGCTCGTGAACGCGCGGATTGTGGGGCAAAACCGCGAACCATGTTAATGATTCGTTAAAGGCTGGCGCGGCAGATTTTGCCCCGGCCGTTAACCATGTCGCGGGGGTAGCGCGGAGAGGACGATGTTCGAGGCAATCTTCGGCACCGAGATGCCGCTCGTGCTGCGCTTCTTCATAGCGTTCCTGATCGTGCTCGCGCTGATCGGCGGCTCCCTCTACCTGGTGCGCCGGTTCGGCGTGTCCGCCCTCAAGTCGGCCGCCGGCGGCCGCGGCCGCCAGCCGCGCCTTGCCGTCATCGACCACGCCTCCGTCGATGCGCGCCGCCGCCTCGTGCTGATCCGGCGCGACAATGTGGAGCACCTGATCATGATCGGCGGCCCGAGCGACGTGGTGATCGAGCCCAACATCGTGCGCGCGATCCCGACGGCACCGGCCCGCGAGGTCGCGCCGGCGCGTATTGCCGACCCGCTGCCGCGCGCCGTGCCGCTCGCCGATGGTGGGACTTGGCCGCTGCAGCCCGAGCCGGCGACGCCGCGCCCGCAACGCGCCGCGCCGCCGCCCCCTCCACCTCTGCCGCCGCCGGCCGAGCCCGAGATCGACTGGCCCGAAGAGGCCGCGCCGGACGTGGCCGAAACCGAATCGCGCACCACGCAGGACGACGAGCCGCGGCCGATCGCCGAGCGCGAGCCGCGCATCGCAGTGGAGCGCGAGCCGCGCGGCGCCCCGATGCGGACGCGCGGCGCCGTCGAGAATACCGGGCGAGGGCAGAATCCCGAGCGGCTGGCCGGCCTCGCGGCCGACTTGTCGCGCAGCTTCACGGACCCGGACGCGCCGCCGCCGCCGCCGCGCCGCACCGCCGGGCCGCGCCGCCCGCCGCCGGCAGCGCCGGTGAGCGAGAGCGACGAGCAGAACCTCGCCGAGATGGCGCAGCGGCTCGAGACTGCGCTGCACCGTCCGCGCCAAGCGCCCGAGCCGATGGCGACGGCGCCCGCGCCGCGCGCGGAGCCCGCGCCGGTGCGCGCCGAGCCGAGGCCCGCGCCGACGCCGGCGCCAGCGCCAGCGCCAATGCCAGCCCCCAAGCCGGCCGCGAAGCCGACCGCGAAACCCGCCTTCGACAATCTCGAACAGGAGATGGCTAGCTTGCTCGGTCGTCCGTCAGGAAAATCGTGAAGCATGCGCCATCCGGCCGCCGCGTTCGTCTCGCGACGGTAGCGGCCGGGGTAGCGCTGGTCCTCTGGTTCACGGCGCCCGCGGGCGCCCAGGACATCAGCATCAATTTCGGCCAGGGCAGCGGCCTGACCGAGCGCGTGATCCAGCTCATCGCGCTCATGACGGTACTGTCGCTCGCGCCCTCGATCCTGGTGATGGTCACGTCCTTCACCCGCATCGTGGTGGTGCTTTCGCTGCTGCGCACCGCGCTCGGCACCGCGACCGCGCCGCCCAACACGGTGCTGGTCTCGCTCGCGCTGTTCCTCACCGCCTTCGTGATGGGGCCTGCCTTCCAGCGCTCCTACGACGTCGGCATCAAGCCGCTGATCGCCAACCAGATCACCACCGAGCAGGCGTTCGAGCGCTCGTCGGTGCCGCTGCGCGACTTCATGCTCAAGAACGTGCGCGAGAAGGACCTCAAGCTGTTCATGGACATGTCGCACGAGGCCGCGCCCGCCAAGCCCGAGGACCTGTCGCTGCGCGTGCTGGTGCCGGCCTTCATGATCTCCGAGCTCAAGCGCGCCTTCGAGATCGGATTCCTGCTTTTCCTGCCGTTCCTGATCATCGACCTCGTGGTCGCCTCGGTGCTGATGTCGATGGGCATGATGATGCTGCCGCCGGTCGTGGTGTCGCTGCCGTTCAAGCTGATCTTCTTCGTTCTGGTCGACGGCTGGACGCTGGTCGCCGGCAGCCTGGTGCAGAGCTACGGGACGTAGGATCGGTCAGCGCGCGGCGGTGCGCGTCGGGACCGGCGCCGCGCTGGTGGCCGCCGGAGCGGCGGCGGGCGCCGCCGGCGCGGCGCGCGGGCTCGGCGGCGGGGCAGGCACACGCGCCGCCTGGGCCGAGCCGAACGATCCGGTGTCCGGATAGCGTGCGCGCATGTCGCGCAGGAAGGCTTCGAGCGTGTCGACCGCCGCGACCGCGCGGGCGATCTCGCGGAACTCCGACGACTTGACGTTCTCCGGCGAGGTCAGCACCTGGAAGGCCTGTCCGTCCGGTCCCTCGGCCATCTTGGCGGCGTACTTGCCGACGAAGCGATCGAGCCCGAGCCGGTCCTCGGCGAGCGAATAGGCGAGCGCGGCGCGCAGCACGTCGGCGCGTTCGGCGTCGTCGAGCGGGCGCCAGTCGCGCCAGCGGTCGCCATACAGCAGCTCGATCTGCTCGGCGGATTCGCGCCAGCGCTTGGCGGCCCACAGGACGTCGGAGCGCAGGCGCGTCGCCTCGCGGCCCTCGATATTGCCGATCACCTCCAGCGCCACGTCGTGGCGGCCGATGTCGGAAAGCGCGCGCGCCTCGATCAGCAGGCGCTGGTTGCGCAGCTCGTTCGGCAGCTCGGCGGTGCGCGTCGCGTTGAGCGTCGCGAGCGCCCTGTCGGGCTTGCGGTTCATCAGATAGATGACGGCAAGGCGCGTCGCGACCTGCGCGCGCGCCGCCCCTTGCAGGCGGTGATCGACCTGGTGCTGCAGCAGCTCGGCCGCCTGGTCGAGCAGATCGACCGAGACGAGACGATCGGTCAGCCGGCGGATCATCTCGTCGCCGCGCCGACCGATCGGGGTCAGCTCGCGGTAGTCGTAGAACAGCGCCAGCGCGTCGATCGCCGGCATGGCGTCGCCCTTGCCGGCGAGGAACAGCGAGTTGAAGGTCGCGGCCGCCTCCTCCTGGATGCGGCGCGTCATCTCGGAATTGGGATGCGCCTTCATGGCGGTGCGCATCACGTGGAAGGCGTCGCGGTAGTGCGCCTCCTCGGTATAGAGCCGCGCGAGAATTTGCAGCGCCTCGATCTCGGTCTCGTCACCGCGCCACATCGTGGTCAGCGTCTCGAGCGCCGCGATCACGTCGGCGCGTTTGAGGTCGCCGAGCTGGTAGCGCAGCTCGGTCTCGCGCAGGCGGCCCTGCGCCGCGGCCGGCCGCTGCTTCGACTCGGCCGCCTCGCGGTAGGCCGCGAGCGCATCCTCGTTGCGGCCGAGCGCCTCGGCAACCCGGCCGCGCAGCACGGCGATCGTCGGCGCGACGCCGGGCGAGATACCCACCTGCTCGAACTCGTTGAGCTGGTCGCCCGCCGCCGCGAAGTCACGCGCCTCGATCGCGGCGTGCACCGCGTCCTCGAGCACGGCCCGCTGCAGCTCGATCGGAAGGCTGCCGATCGCGGTCTCGATCCCGCGAAACAGCTCGCGCGCCTCGGCCCACTTGCCTTGCTGCGTATAGGCGACGGCGCGCCAGATCTGCGCATCGTGCTGGTTGCCGACCAGCGGATTGGACAGATCCTTGAGCGCCTCGTCGCTGCGCGAAAGCATCAGCTCGGCGACCGCGCGCATCACGATGCCGATCGTGTCCTCGGCGGTCGGGCGCTGGTCGGAGAGCGTCACGTCGAGCACAGCCTTGCCTTCCACGTACATGTCGCGCGCCATGTAGAAGCGCGCGAGCTCGAGGCGTGCCGCGGTCCGTTTGCTGTCCACGGCCGTCGCGGCGGACTCCAGCAGCTTCTTCTGGCGCTCGCGGAACGGGGCCTCCCGGTCGAAGCCCCAGAGCTGGGCGTCGAACAGCAGCGGGCCGTACGCGCCGCCGCGCTTGTTCACCGGCCCGCCGGCCGAGAGCGTGAGGCCGCCCGGCCGGCTGAGCACAATCTTGTCGGCCGCAAGCTCGACCGCCAGGTCGTCGGCGATCGGCTCGATCGCGACGCCATGGGTCGAAGCGAGCGCGCGGAACTCGACGAAGTCCTGATCCTTGAGGAAGCCGCGCGCCGGCCCGAGCGCGGTCACGACGAACAGGGTGTCGCCGGCGTCCGGATCGGTGAGCCGATAGACGGTGCGCGGATCGTCGAACGGAACGATCGCGGTCGCGCGCGCTGCCGTCGACGTGTTGCGCACGACCGACAGCGGGCGCGTGGGATCGAGCACGATATCGCCGATCTTGACGCTCCAGAACGTTCCCTCCTGGGCGAAGCTTGCGAGTTGCGGATGATCGAGCTTGATGCGCACGACTTGGCCGTCGCGCGCCGGCGTCACCGTCGCGGCGCCGAGGCGGCGGTTCGCGCTGCTGGCGAGCGCCGTGAGGTCGATCTTGGCAGCGGTATCGAAGACGAGCCAGAGCGTGTCGGCGCGGCGGAAGACCGCCGCCGGCGTCGGCGCGGCGAACGGGAATGTGAGCTTGATCATGTCGTTCTGACGGCGCAGCTCGACGACCACCGGTCCGTTCGGACTGCGCGGCGCGGTCGCCGGCTGATCGGCCGGCGGTCCGGCCGCAAGCGTCGGCGCGCTGGCCGCGGCGGCGGACGGCGCGAGCTTGGGCTTCGGCCCCGCGGGCGGCAACGGCGGCGCCGCCGGTGCGGCGACGGGCTGTGGGGGCGCCTTCGGCGCTGCGGCGGCCGCCGGCGGCGCCGGCTGAGCCGGGGCAACCGGCGCCGGCGCGGCTTGCGCCGGAACGGTCGGCGGCGCCGCGATGCTGGCGGCCGGCGGCGGGACCGCGGCCGGCGCAGGGCGACGCGGCGACGTCGGCTGCGGAATCAGCTCGGCCGGCATCGCGCGGCCGTCGAGCGGCATGATGTCGACCACGTAGCTGTTGTCCTCGCGGAACGTGCGCACGTCGACCTTGCCGATGAACGCGAAGCTCAACGTCGTATTCTGCTCGCCCGGCTTGCTCGCGATCAATTCGATGGTCGGCGGCAGCGGCGAGACCGCCGAGGCCAGATCGAACTTGAGCGTGCGATCGAACACCAGCTTGAGGCCGTCCTTGCTGCGCTCGGTCGTCACCGACATCAGCTCGGGCAGCTCGAACACGTAGCGCGAGAAGGTCGGCTGATGGGCGACGCGCACTGGCGTCAGCGGGATCTTGCGCTCGCGCGTGAGCTGGATCTGCTCGCGCTGCTTCCTCTCGGCCTCGCGCGCGCGCCGCGCCAGCTCCTCGACCACCTCGCGCGGCAGCGCGGGCGGCTCGGCAGTCCAGCTGTCGGGCAGGAGATCGACGAACAGCCGCTCCGCCGCCATCATCGAGTTGACGCGCACGTGCTGCGACAGCGCCATGCGCACCGCCATGCCGTCGGGATCGCCGCGCGCCGCGCCGATATAGCCCGCCGCGCTGGTCGGCAGCTGGTCGACCGGCGCGCTCACCTTGGTCTTGAACGAGATCACCAGGATGCTGTTCGCCATCCGCACGTCGGCGTCGATCTGATCGCTGAAGCGGAAGACGAGGCGCGCGTAGCCGCCGCTCATGTCGACCGAGATGTCGGTGGTGACCGGCTCGGCGCGCGCCGACCGCGCACCGAGCGGGCCGAGCAGCAGTGCGGCGAGGGCGAGAAACCCAAGCACGCAGGCGCGCAGCCGCCGCCGCACCATCGCGCGGCAGAACTGGTCCCGCTCCTGTGGGATATGTGACTGACCGCCCATGACGCGTTCTGCGCCGGTTTCCCTGAGGGCGCAGATCACTCAACGCGCCGACGCCTCCCACCCTAAGGCCGGTGCGCTTAACGCGCCGTTACGCCAATGCATTAGAAATCAATATGTTACGGCGCGCCACAGGGTGCGCAAGCCATTGTTTTCATTGATTAATCTACCGCGGCCGCCCCTCGATCTTGGGCAGCTGCGCGGCCGGCGCGGCGGTCGCGACGCCGGTCGCCCGGTTGGCCAGCTCGACCGTGAGCCGTTGGGCAACGTCGGGCTGCATCTGCGCCATGATGTCCGCCATGATCCGCGGCTTGATCTTCGACACAACGGCGATCAGCACCGGCATTTCGAGCCGGTCGAAGATCTTGGCGGCGTCCTTCGGCTTCATGCTCTCGTACATGGTGACGAGCGACTTGAGCCGCGCCGTCTCCTCCTCTTCCTTCTTGTTGGCGGCGCCGTTCGCCTGCGTCTCCATCCCGCGCAGCTGATTGACCTTGCCGTCGAGCTGCCGCTCGGCCGATTTCACCAGCTCCTCGCGGATCTGCAGCTCGCGCGCCCGCGCGTCGAGCTCCTGGCGGCGCGTGCCCAGCCGCTCGAGGATCGCGCGCTCGGCCGGGGAGCTGCCGGCGTTCTGGTCGAACTGGATCACGGTGCCGCCGCCGAGGTTCGATCGCGCATTTGGCGCCGCGGGCGGCGACTTGGTCTCGGCGGGCTTGGGCTCGCCCGGCTTCGCTTCCGCCGGCTTCGTCTCGGCCGGCTTGACCGCCGGCGGCGCGGCGTTCTGCGCCACCGCGGTCTGGTCGTTGCGCTTGGGTGCCGGCTGCTTGTCGGAGCTGATCGAGCCGGTCACGTCGGGGAAACCGAACATGTCCTGCGCCCACGACGTCCTGTGGCGCGGATCCGCCGGCGGCGCATTCGATGCGGTTGACGTGGGCGGCGGGCTGCTGAAATCGAGATCGGCGAGCGTGAAGCCGCCGTCGAGCACGATGCCGAGGACTTTCAGACCGAGCAGGCAGGCGGTCGCGAGCAACACGACCGGAATCAGCCGAAACTCGCGAATGAGCCGCATCATGCGGCGCGGCCACCCAGCCGCAAGCGGGCGCGCTCGTTGAGCGCCTGCGCGGCCGCCACCATGGCGCGCGGATCGGGCGTCGGCGCCGGAGCGGACGCGGGGGCCGGCGGCGGCGCCGCCGCTTCCGGACGCGTCGCGCCGACGATCCGGCTCAGCCGGTGCACGACCTCATCGCCGGCCGTGACCTGCCGCTCGATCTCGGCGCAGAACCGCTCGGCCGTGCGCAGGCGTTCGCCGAGATTCTGGTCGCATTCGCGCACCGTGAGCTTCAAGCCCGCGATCGCGCGCTCGGCGATCTCGGTCGCGGTGATCAGCTCGGAGATCGTCGCCTTGAGCGAGGACTCGTCGGCCTTGAGGCGCAGGAGCCGTTTATTCAGCACGACGCAATAGACGATCGTGACCGCGAGCAGGATCGCGACCATGCTCTCGATGATCAGCGCGAAGACGTGGCTCACGATGCCTCCAGCCGGTTCGAACGTCTCGCCTGCGGTCTCGAACATCGCGAAAGTGGTGCGCGGCTTGCGCAACGGCTTCGAGACGCGAACCGCGACGCGGTCGCCGACGCGGCCCATGCGGCCCTCGGTGAGCGTCACGTCGCCGCAGCGCACGGTGACGAGCGCGTCTGGCCTGATGTCGAGCGTGAGCGTATCGCCAACGTCGAGCTGCATGAGCTGCTTGAGCGGCAGCTTCGCCTCGTAGAGCACGGCATCAACGGCGATCTCGGCCTGGCCGATCTCGGTCGCAAGGTGGCCTTCCCAGATCGGATCGCGGCCGAACTTCTCGCCCATGAACATCTGCAACAGCACGTCGCGGATGGGCTCGATGGTCGCGTAGGGCAGCAGCAGCTCGATATTTCCGCCGCGGTCTTCCATGTCGATGCGCAGGCGCACCAGGATCGCGGCATTCGCGGGCCGCGAGATCGCGGCAAACCGCGGATTGGTCTCGAGCCGGTCGATGTTGAACTTGACCGGCGAGAGCGGCTTGAAGGCGAGCTCGGCGTCGGCAAGCACCACCTCGATCATGCGCTTGACCAGGTTGGTCTCGATCGTCGTGTAGGGCCGGCCCTCGATGCGGATCGCGCTCTGGCCGCGCCGGCCGCCGAGCAGCACGTCGATCATCGAGTAGATCAGGCTCGACTCGACCGTGAACAGGCCGAAATTGTCCCACTCCTCCGCCTTGAACACGGCGAGCACGGCCGGCAGCGGGATCGAATTGAGATAGTCGCCGAAGCGCACCGACGTGATGCGGTCGAGCGTCACCTCGACGTTGTCGGAGGTGAAATTGCGCAGCGAGGTCGTCATCAGCCGGACCAGCCGGTCGAAGACGATCTCCAGCATCGGCAGGCGCTCGTAGGAGACCATCGCCGAGTCGATGATCGCGCGGATGCCGGAATTGTCGCTGATCGACACGTCGGTCATGCTGAAGCCGAGGAGCGTGTCGATCTCCTCCTGGTTCAGGATGCGCTCGGTGCCGCCCTTGGTGGTGGTCGACGTGAACGAGTTGGTGTCGTCGATCATCGCGGCCCACTGGGCCGCCATCTCCTCGCTGACGGTCTCGGTCGGCGCCGCCTTGGCGGCTTCCCCACCGGGCGCCGCCGCATCGTCCTCGAGGGCCGCGCCCCATTCGGCGGCCAATGCGTCCTGGTCGACCTGATTATCAGCCATTGCGGAACGTCATTGGACGACGATTTCCTTGAACAGCACGGCGTTGACCTTGTTCGGCGCGATCGCGAGGTTGACGCGCCGGGTCAGCTCCTCCTTGAGGCGGTAGAGTCCCGCCGAGCCGTCGAGGTCGGTCGGGCGCAGCTCGCGCAGGTAGGTCTGGAATGCATCCATGATGCGCGGCATGATCGGTTTGATCTCTTCTGTCAGCTTCTCGTCCGGCACCTCGAGCACGACCTTCACCTTGAGATACTGGGTGCGGTCGCTGCCGGAATTGTTGAGATTGACCAGCACCTCGGGCATGTCGACGAAGATGGCCGGCTTCGGCGGCGGCGCGGCCGCCTCGACCTGGTGACCGCGGCCGAGCATCATGTAGGCGCCGAAGCCGACGCCGCCGAGCAGCACGACGCCGCCGGCGATCATGATCATCAGCTTCAGCGGCAGCTTTCGCTTCGGTGCCGCGTCTTCGCCGCCCTCGCCGGCTTCCTCTTCCGGTGCTTTGTCCGCTTTCGCCATGTCAATCCCAGATCGCGCTTGGCGCCGGAGCCGCGCCGCTCGACGGAACAATGCCGCGGGCGCTCCCGAGCGTCTTATTCGGCAAGGCTAAGGTAAGAATGGTTAACGCGACCTTTCCGCCCGGAAAATTTTGCCGGGCGACATTGCCGCGGCGGCGCTTTCTGCCGCGCGCCGGGGCCGGCGATTTTCGCTAACGCTTTGCTAGCCTTCGCATTTCCCCTCTGGCACGCCGCCTGCTTCGTGGTTAACGCACGGACCCGCGGCTTGGGAGAGCCGAGGCGTCCGAGGAGCGGCCATCCGGTTTGGGAGAATCGGATTTTGGACCGCACGAAGGGGAGATCACCGATGGAGAATGCACTTCTCGTCGGACTGTCGCGCCAGATGGTGCTCGAACGTCAGCTCGACGTGGTCGCGAACAATGTCGCGAACATGAACACCACCGGCTTCAAGGCCGACAACTCGATGTTCGAGCAATACCTGATGCCGGTCGCGCGCGAGAACCGTTTCGGTCCGGCCGACCGGCAGCTCGACTTCGTCAACGACCGCGGCACCTGGCGCAACATGCGCGCGGGCGCGGTCCAGCACACCGGCAACCCGCTCGACGTGGCGATCAACGGCGACGGCTATCTCGCGGTGCAGACGCCGGGCGGCGAGCGCTACACCCGCAACGGCTCGCTGCACATCAACGCGCAGGGCCAGCTCGTCACCGCCGACGGCTTCCCGGTTCTCGGCGACAGCGGCCCAATCACGTTCCAGACGACCGACCACAACGTGGCGATCACGCCGGACGGGCGCGTCACCGTGGTCGAGGCTGGCGCGAGCAACACCGAGTCGGTGCGCGGCCAGATTCGCATCGTCGGCTTCGCGGCGCCGGCGCAGCTGCAGAAGGAAGGCAACAGCAACTACGTGGCGCCGCCCGGCGTGGCTGCGGCGCCCGACCCGACCTCGAAGCTGATGCAGGGCGCGGTCGAGAAATCCAACGTCAACGGCGTGGTCGAGATGTCGCGCCTGATCGAGATCTCGCGCGCCTACTCGCAGGTCGCCCTGCTCCTCCAGAACGCGAGCGACCTGCACAAGAACGCCATCGCCCAGCTCGCCAATGTGCCGAGCTGACGTAGCCGAATAACCGGGATCCGCCGCCATGCGAGCACTCAACACCGCCGCGACTGGGATGATGGCCCAGGAACTCAACGTCGAGGTCATCGCCAACAACATCGCGAACATGCGCACGACCGGCTACAAGCGCCAGCGTGCCGAGTTCCAGGACATGCTCTACGAGCACGTCCGCCGCATCGGCGTGCAGACTTCGACGCAGGGCAACATCCTCCCGGTGGGCGTCGACATCGGCTCGGGCGTCAAGACCGTCGGCACGCCGCGCATCATCACGCAGGGCACGCTCACCCAGACCGGCGGTCCGCTCAACGTCGCCATCCAGGGCGACGGCTATTTCAAGATCCAGCTGCCGGACGGCACCTTCGCGTACACGCGCGACGGCTCGTTCCAGATGGACGCGCAGGGCCGCATCGTCACGGCGCAGGGCAACCTGGTGCAGCCGGGCATCACCATCCCGCCCAACTCGAGCGCGCTCACCATCAACAGCCAGGGCCAGGTGTCGGTGATCCAGCAGGGCAACACCAACCCGACGATTCTCGGCCAGTTCACGCTGACGAGCTTCATCAACGCGACGGGCCTGCTGCCGATCGGCGACAACCTCTGCACCGAGACGCCGGCATCCGGCCCGCCGCCGGACCGCGCTCGCCGCCGCCAACGGCCTCAGCAGCCTGCAGCAGGGCAACCTCGAGCAGTCGAACGTCGAGCCCGTGACCGAGACCTCCGACCTGATCTCGGCGCAGCCCCTATACGAGATGAATTCCAAGGTGATCAGCGCCGCCGACCAGATGCTGCAGACCACCTCGGGCCTGTTTCGCTGGATCCGTCCGGGCGCATCGGCCGGGCCCCGAACTCGGGCTGGTAGCCGTGCTGGGCGATCGAGTCCACCGCGGCCGGGGTGAACTTGAGCGTCACGTTCTGGGCGTGCAGGCGGCGCGTGGTCTCGGTCCAGCATCAGCTCGGTGATCTGGCGCAGCTCGTCCCTGGTCGAGCTGGCGGAAGATGATGATCTCGTCGATCCGGTTCAGGAATTCCGGCCGGAAAGCCTCCCGGAGCCGCCGCATGAGCTGGTCCTGCAGGTTGTCCTGCGGGGCGGTGCCGCAGTGGTCGCCGCGGCCCCGGTGAAGCCGAGCGGGCCGCCGCGCCGGGTGATCAGGTCCCGAGCCGAGGTTGCTGGTCATGATGAGGACGGTGTTCTTGAAGTCGAACGGATCGGCGCCGGCCATCGGTTTCGCCCCGGCCGTCGTCGAGCACCTGGAGCAGGATGTTGAACACGTCCGCGTGCGCCTTCTCGATCTCGTCGAGCAGGATCACGGAGTATCGCAGGCGCCGGACCGCCTCGGTGAGCTGCCCGGACCGGCCGGGCCGCCCGGGCGGCGGCCGCCCGCTCGCCCTGGGTGGCGCCCTGGGACACGGCCCGTGACCATCCAGAGTGTTACCTGCTCGACCTGGCCTGCGCGGTGGAGTGCTCCCGGGCGGACGCGGTGGGCCACGCTCCCGGGCCGGCTTATGAGTTCACCCGCGCCATCCAGCCGGCCCTGGCCAGGCGCGGCCTGCTGCTGCCGGACGCCCCGGCCGAGGATGCCTGGGGCCGCCACGGGGTGAGAATGCTGGCCGTCCCCACCTGATTGCCCCTCCTGCCCGTCCGGAGCGTGTTGCCAGCCTTGC
>CAVPGG010000229.1:0-9403 GCA_963703755.1 uncultured Pseudomonadota bacterium | reverse complement strand
GCGTCACAGATTTTCATTTCTAACCAGAATTTAACCCGCCGCTCAGCGACCGTTCAGCTTTTCCGCCATAGTTTGTCGACAACCATACGCACGACAGACTCGGGAGCGTCCCCCAATGTCAGCACCCATGTCGGCACCCGCCAATCCGTCCCTCGACGCCGCGCTTGCGCTGCACCGCTTCGGCTTCGGCCCGCGCAATGACGCGATCGCCAAGCTCGCCGCCGACCCGCGCGGCGCGCTCCTCGCCGAGCTCGACCGTCCCGGTGCCGCCCTGATCAACGACCCCAACCTGCTCGACACCGGCGAGGCCGCGCGCGCCGTGTTCGACTTCCGCCAGGAGCGCAAGGCGGTGCGCTTCGCCCAGCGCGCCGAGCAGGAGATGGCGAACAACGGCAATGCGGGTGCGGCGGCAAACGGCCAGCCGCCGAAGATGGCGGCGCCCGGGCCGGGTCTGCCGCAGCAGATCTTCCTTGCCGAAGCCAAGGCGCGCTACGACCGCGCGCTCGACGCCGAGACCGGCTTCGTCGAGCGCCTCGTGTGGTTCTGGTCCAATCATTTCTGCGTCTCGGCCGACAAGGTGCGGCCGTTCGCCGGCACCTTCGAGCGCGAGGCGATCCGCCCGCACGTGCTCGGCCACTTCTCCGACATGCTGCTCGCGGTCGAGAGCCATCCCGCGATGATCGCCTATCTCGACAACCAGCGCTCGATCGGGCCGGACTCGATCGCCGGGCAGAACCAGCACCGGGGGCTCAACGAGAACCTCGCGCGCGAGATCATGGAGCTGCATACGCTCGGCGTGCACACCGGCTATACCCAGGCGGACGTCACCAGCTTCGCCAGGGTGATCACCGGCTGGACGATCTTCCCGGCGCGCGACCAGGAAAATGGCGGCGAGTTCAACTTCAACCCGCGCACGCACGAGCCCGGCGCGCAGACCGTCGCGGGCCACACCTATTCGGGCATGGGCTTCGACCAGGGCGCCGCCGTGCTGCTCGACCTCGCGCGCAACCCCGCGACCGCGAAGCACATCGCCACCAAGTTCGCCCGCCACTTCATTGCCGACGATCCGCCGCCGCACCTCGTCGAGGCGCTGCGCGCCTCGTTCGCCAGGACAGACGGCAACCTGCGCGAGCTCGCGCGCACGCTGCTGCTCTCGCCCGAGGCCTGGACCGCGCCGCGGGCGAAGTTCAAGCGGCCGGGCGAGTGGCTGGTCGCGGGGGCGCGCGCGACTAACGTGCGCTCGCCCGACGTGCGGCCGCTGATCAATGCCGGCAACATGCTGGGCGAGCCGCTGTGGCGCCCGCCGGCGCCGAAAGGTTTTGACGACGTCAACGCCGCCTGGATGGACGGCCTCGCGCAGCGGCTCGAGCTCGCCAACCAGATCGCGCGGCGTGTGACGCCGACCGCCGACCCCAGGCAGCTGGTCGAGACGGCGCTCGGCCCGCTCGCCTCGGCGGAGACGCGCCAGGCGGTCGCCCGCGCCGAGTCGCGGCCGGAGGCGGTCGCGATGCTGCTGATGTCGCCGGAATTCCTGCGGAGATGACCATGGCCGTCAACCTGCATGTTCCCAGCCGTCGTGAATTGTTGCTCTCGTCCGGCGTGCTGTTCGCCTGGGCCTGCATGCCCAAGCTTGCCCAGGCGGAAGGTCGCGATCCGCGGCTGCTCGTCTTCATCCTGCGCGGCGCTCTCGACGGGCTCGCGACCGTCGCGCCGGTCGGCGATCCCGACTGGGTGCGGCTGCGCGGCAACGAGGGGCTGAGCCTGCAGGGCACGCCGGCGGCCCTGCCGCTCAACGGCTTCTTCGCGCTCAATCCCGCGATGCCCAACCTGCACCGCATGTACAAGGCCGGCCACGCCACGATCGTGCACGCGGTCGCGTCGCCCTATCGGGATCGTTCGCATTTCGACGGTCAGGACGTGCTGGAAAGCGGCCTTACCCGGCCGGGCGCCGCCGACTTCGGGCTGGCTCAACCGCGCGCTCGCGAGCCTCGCGTCCGCCGGCCAAGTGAGCGGCCACGCGAGCCCGAAGGGCCGCGAGGCGTTCGCGGTCGGGCCGATCACGCCGCTCGTCGTGCGCGGCGCCGCGCCCGTGATGTCGTGGACGCCGCCGCGCCTGCCGCCGCCGACCGACGACATGGTGACGCGCCTGCTCGACCTCTATCGCCACACCGATCCGGCGCTCGCCCGCGTGCTGGAGGAGCGCATGGACCTCGCCGCGATCGCGCGCGCGGGCAACATGATGCAGCCGAACCGGCCGCAGCCCGCCGCGCCCGCGCAGGCGGCGCGCCCGATGCCGCCCGTGCCCGGCGAGGCGCAGCGCCGCTTCTTTGCCGAGAGCGCGAGCGCCGCTGCGAAATTCCTCGCGCGCCCCGACGGCCCGCGCATCGGCGCGCTGTCGTACGACGGCTGGGATACGCATGCGAACGAAGGCGCGTCAAACGGCCGGCTCTCCCAGCTTCTCGGCGCGCTCGACGGCGCGCTCGCGGCGGTCGAGAGCAGCATGGGGCCGGCCTGGAACGAGACCGTGGTCGCGGTCATGACCGAGTTCGGCCGCACCGCGCGCATCAACGGCACCGACGGCACCGACCACGGCACCGCGACCATCGCGCTGCTCGCCGGCGGCGCCGTCAAGGGCGGCCGCGTGATCGCCGACTGGCCGGGCCTGAAGGAGGCGGACCTGCGCGACGGCCGCGACCTCAAGCCGACCACCGACCTGCGCGCCATCCTCAAGGGCGTGCTGCGCGACCACGTGCGCGTCGACGAAAAGGCGCTGGCGAGCACAGTGTTCCCGGACAGCGTGGCGGCCAAGGCCATCGGCGGATTGGTGACGGCGTAGCATTTTGTTCTTGCGCGCAGCCCGCGGTGGGCTTTATTGGTGAAATGGGACGGTGCGAAATGCGCCTCGCGCTTCTGCGCGAGGCTTTTCACTTTTGACGCGCCGCCGTCAATCGACATGCGCCGAGCCTTGCGCCCTTGACCAATCGGTCGCGGCTCCTCCTGTTGTTCGACTGCTCCGCCTGTTATTTTCGCCCGCTTCCCCCTGTTTCGCGCCATCGGAGATTTTTCTCGTGCTTGCAATGCGTTCTCCTGTATTTCGGACCATTTTCGCCCTGTTGAGCGCCTGTATTTTTTGCGAGAGATTTTTTACACGACGAAACCGAGCACTGGCGCGTGATGGCAATAGCTTGCCGCCGTCACGTCACGGAAAGGCAATCTGCCTCAGTGACTTGGTTGGGGGAGTTCGTTCTGCGCGAAGCCAAAAACGGTTGAGCTAGCTGCGGGATTGCGCGGAGGGGTTGCGGCCGATCCAACTGCAGGCATCTGACGAAATGCGGGGCAACGGTCACCTTCCGTCGCCCCGCAGCCGGCTCACTCCGCCGCGTCGACGCGCGCCTCCGGCGCTGCGTCGATGAAGCCGCCCGACTGCCGCTTCCACAGCGCCGCGTAGTGGCCGCCGTGGCGCAGCAGCTCCTCGTGCGTGCCCTGCTCGACGATGTGGCCGTGGTCGAGCAGCGCCTCACGCGCGTGCGCCCGCGTCGGGTCGTGGCGACAGGAAGCTTGCCGCATCTTGGCCCTACGGCCTTAGGCTGCATGCGTTCCAAGAATTCGTTTCCTGGTTGCGGCCGCAACCTTATCCTGGTATTGCTCGTAACTGGGACAAAACAGGGAGCGCACGTTCGGATGTCAGCCGGAGGGGCCGCGCGCTTCACATCCGGATCACTGCACTTGGTGCAACGAGCAAATTCGTCTCGATGATTTGCGATGTGCGGTGGTGGGGCACATGCGTAGCAAGAGAAAGAGATCCTGGGCGCTCACGATTCATTGGCTCCTCAAGGGGGGCTTGTTCCTCGTTGCCACGTTCACGACCTACGACGGCGTGCGCGAAATCATCATCGCGAGCTCCGGAAAGCCTGACCCCGTTACGCAAGGCCTCATTCTCCTTGCGATCACGCTTCTTGTCCTTGCCATCCTCTACACGCTTTCCATCATGGCCTCGCGGCAGGCGATGTGGAAGCGTCTTGCGGCGCTCCCCGTCTACATACTGTTGGCGTTGATCTCGATCGGCTTCAGCTTCGGATTTTATTGGAAAAAGCTTGAAGCGGGGGCATTGCTGACGCCGGACGTCATCTCGGCGCTGACCAGCGTATCCGATGAGCTCAACAAAGCGAGCTCAAAGCTGAACTACGCCGTGAAAACTATGCATGACGCCGCAGCCTATTCCGCCGCCAAGGCCAAGGAAGAAAACGATGTCGGCGGAACATGTGGCGACGCTTCTCCGGTGGGCGCTGGGCCACGCATGGAGTTGCGTCGCACCGACGCCGCGAGGCTGAGTGAGAGTGAAGCCAAGATCAATCGCAAGCTCGACGAGGTGAATGCGCATATAAAGGACTTCGATCTTCCCGGGCAGATAAAGAAGGTCACTGATACGATTCACTCGGGCGCGGAGAGTGCGAATCGAAGACATCGGACAACTCAAGCAGCGCCTCCAGTCGATCGCAACGGAGCTGAATCAGCTCAGGGGTCACAACGATGTCAAATCTACCATCGGCAACTTTATTGCGCGGGAACAGTGGGCATTTAAGCCGATAAAGATTGAGCCCTTTACAAAGGAATTCACCTGCCGGGACCTCGTCTTGAATCAGTATCTCGGTCTCGCCGTCTCCGCGTTACGGGACCTTCCCCAGCTTGACGTACCTGACTTCAAGGTAGCCTTGGGCGCGGAAGCCACCAAGGATGCGTTCCTTCGTCTGACCACCTGGTTTCAGAGAGGCATGACCTCCGGCAACTTCTCGATTCGTCGTGACAGCGACGGAACGCGGGGCGGTGCTGCCGCGACCTCGTTGAACGAGCACGATGTGCTGCCGCTGACCATCGCCGTATTCGTCGACTTGGTCCTGCTTTTCCTGGCGTTCACCAAGCCGCGCGACCCGTTCGAGGAATCGCGGCAGAGGATGCAGGAGCTCGCGAGCAAGGGCCAGTCACCCTTCCGCCGCTTCTTCAAGATGTTGAGCGCCGCCGAAGGTGGCGGTGGATCGAACGGCTCCAACAATCTGGATCAAGCCTGGCTGCGGCTCGCCAAGCGCAGCGTGCGTATCGGCTCGCGCCAATATTTTGTGCTGCCGACGGATACGGATGACCAAGAGGTCCAGTTGATGAAAATGTTCTTCGGCGCGCTGTTGGACGATGGTCAGATAACGTACACGTGGCCGTGGACAAAGTTACTGCTGCGCTGGAAGTTAACGCGGCGCGATCCCGAAGCCTGCGAGCACTCGGGCTTCGATGTCTACCAGATGCGGCGTGGCAGCTATGCCGAACTGATGTTCTCGAGCGTGGTGGAGATGGATGAGGTCGACATCCGTCCGCAGCCGCCGCGGATGGATGTGCCACGCCGCCCCGGGACGTGGGGACGCTTCAGGAACTTCTTCCGTCGCCGGCGGGTGGAGGACGGAGACCGGATCGACGATTTCGATGATGCGTACGGACGTAATCCACGTCGGCGGCCGGATGCCCGCCAGCGGGGCGATCGGACCTCGCGCCCCATGCCGCCGAGATCGCGGCGGCAGTCCTATCCGGCCGGCGAGGATGAGGAGGACGTGGATTATCCGCAGTCAGGATGGAGTCGGCGAGACCAGGACGAGGAGACGGACTATCGCCAACCACGGAGTCGGCGATTCCTGGACGACGAGCCGGATGATCGCCAATCACGCGGTCGGCGATCCCCGGACGAGGTGGAAGGCCCGCTGCGACCGGAGCCATCCTTTCGCGAGCCTGCACGCCGGCCTGCAGCGGGTCGCGACGGCTACGTCCCGCCGCGGCGAGAAAGTCGTGATCCGCCGGAACCCCGAAATGTACGCCCGGTGCGCCGCGATGGGCCGCGGCTCGATCCGATGCTCGACGAGAGCGCGAACGGATACTGATCCGCCGATTAACGATTGCTTAACCATGCGTGCTCGATGATGCCGCCGCCTGCGGTCAATTCAAACGCAATCATCGAGCGACGCCATGCGGATGCAGACTGCTGCAGCTCACGCCGGGAATGCTGCGACGCGTCCGGATCCAATCGCGCTTTCGGCTGATCAATGGCTCGATCAAGTTCTGCGAGCGCATCGCATCGATGGGCGGCGCGGCGCTGGTGAAATCGTCGTGCTGCTCGCGTCTCCGACGACCGCGGCCGCACGCGCTCTCGCCATGCACCTGCCGGAGATCGAGGCGTCCAATCTGAAGGTCAGAGTTCTGCTGCGGGACACGCAAGCCGGCTTGTCCCCGACCGACGAGAGCACCGTCGGTGCGGGCGTCAGCGATGGGCTGTTCGCATCCACGTGCGCCAAGACGGTGGCGCATGGGCGGGTGGCCAATGCGCACGAATTCATGGTGCTGGGACGGGCCCGCGGTTGGCTTGGTCCTTCTATGGCGCAGGCATCCGAAGGCGGCAACGCGGACGGGCGCGATCTCACCGAAACCGCCCATGTCGGCCTCGCGTGGCTGGCGTTCGAGGCAATTGACGCCGGGGCCGAGCCCTTCACCGCAGGGCGGTCGGGCTGACGCACACCACTTGGCCCGCGCTTCTCGCGCCGCTCTTTCCACCTGGCGCCGTCGATCCGTCCTATTTATCGCGGCGCGGCGCGAGTTCGTCGGCGAGACGCGGTTGACGCGGGGCGTCCGGCGGCGGCGCGCTGGAGGAAGCGTGCAGGAGCTGCTGGGCGAGATCGACAGCGCCTTGCCCATCGATCTTGTCGTTCGCGATCCATTGATCGATGTGCTGGAGGATATTGGCAAGTTCGGCGCTGCGCTGCGTTTGGTTCTGCTCCAACCGCTCAATGAAGGCGGGGAGCTGCTTCGGATCGTTCGCCAGTTTCAGGGCGACGAGCTTTTGATTGGGATAGTCGAGCGGGATGTATTTTTCGAACATTCGCCGCAGTTCGTCCTGCCGTTTGAATCCGTGCTCGTACAATTCCGCATCCCAGGTCGTCTGGATGTATTTCTGGAGCCGTTCTTTGGCAGCGGCGTCGACCGTAAAGGTCACCCGTGCTGACGCGATGACCAACATCTGGCCGATGAGCCCCAGGCCTTCGAGCACGTTTTGCGCGTCTGCCTCCGCCTGCCCGTCATCGGTGGGCGGATAGTGGCGCGCAACCTCGATCATCGCGCGCTCGATCTCGATGTCGACCTGGTTGCGCAGGTCGACACCCAACCATTTGTCGACCTTGTCGACGCTGTGTTCCTCCCTGAGGCGACGGAGAAAATCCTCGGAGATGTGGACGGTAAGCTTGAGATTGGCGGTGAACTCGTATGCTCCCTGTCGGTCCGCGCTCAGCTTGCACGTCTTCTCAATCGTCTTCTGGCGTACATCGACCAGATAAAAGCGCCGGAAGTTGCCCGTGAACGTCGAAATCCTACCGTTCGTCAGCCAGTCCAGCAGGGTGCCGGGCCCGTCGCCTCGCGAGAAGAACTCGCTGGCCCCCTCCGGGGTAACGCCGACCAGCCGGTGACCCGGCTCGACGCTGCGTGTGACCGCCGCCTGCGGCGGCACGTCGGTGAAGATGATGAGCTCGTTCGACATCCGTCAACCTCTACTGCACCGCCCGCTCTGGCCGCGTTCAGGCGTTCCATAGCTCCGGGAATTGGCGTCGCCAGCGTTCGACCACTGGCCGAAGGATCCGCTCGTCCCGCTCGGTCGCCGGGGCGAACACCTCGCGGAGAAAGCTTCGCAAGCCCTCGGTTGCCTCCGGATTGCCGAGGCAAGCGCCGAAAAGCTGTCCAAGAATTTGGCGGGCCTCCGTTTGCGCCGCCGGCAGGCGCAGGCAGCGCAGAAGGCCGATGGCGGCGGCACGCGCGAGATCTTGGCTTGCCCCCATCCACGTCAAGAGAACGATCATCCAGTCTTTGCGCTTGTCTTCTTCGTCGCCGAGCGACATGAGCCGAAGCAAGGCGAAGGCGATGAACAGCATGGCGGCTTCGTCCGCCTCCTTTTCCGCTGCCGTCCTGTGAAACGCGCGCAGGTTGGCCAGGTGCCGAGGTGCATCCGCGGCGGATCGGACAGGAGCGACGAGAAGTTCGACGAAGGCCTGCGAGCGTTGGAGGCTTCGCTCGCCCGATCCGTCGATATGTACCCAGCCTTTCCACTTTTCGACCTCGGCGAAGAAGGTTTCGGTGTGGGCCGCACTTTTCTGTAGTTGATCGAAGAGACTGCCGGTGCCGATGACGAGCGCCGGATAGTCGTCCGCACCCGTGGTCTCCGCAAGGCGAAGGAGCATGCGCGCCGTCTGATGGGCATCGGCTTCCTGCAGGCCCGATCCGATCGCCAGGGCCGCCGTCGCCATGGCCGCGCCGCCAAAATCGCCCTCGACGAAGCCGTTCAGAAGCTCGAAGACGGCAGCACGGCCTTTCTCAAGCTTTGCTCCGTAAGCAAGCGCGCGAGCAGCCACCCATCGGAAGCGCTTCTCGCCGCGCATCCAGTGTGTGAGGATTTCGCTTTGCGCGCGCTCGCGCATGTCCGCGAGCAATGTGCCGGCGGCGTCCGCCGCGAGGTCGCGCACGAGGGGCACGGGGTTGCGCCCCAGCTCGACGATCCACGGACCGAGGTGGGTGGTCAGCACCGAGTGCTCGTGCCATGCGTGCAGCAGAACCTTGTCGGCCCACTCGCCATCGGTGAAGAGGATCATTTCCTGTCGATCGGCGCCGGCGTCGATCGGCGATACGGTCTCGCTTCGCCGCAGCGAGCTCTCTTGCCATGCGTCCGGCTTGCGGCGGTAGCGCGCCGCGCCGAGCTTCTGAATTGTCGCCGACACGGAAGGGACCGAGCCGCTGATGCGGTTTGGCGGCGGTTTGCTCTTCTCGTCCTCGGTCGGCGGCGTGACACGCTGCGCGAGCGTATCGGCCGCCAACTGGATTTGCGGGAAGCCAGCACCATGCAGAGTTGCGAGCGCGACCAATTGGCATACGTCGCGGTCTTCCGCTTGCACTTGCCACGTCTCGATGTCGCCGGTGAACGACTTCACCTCGGTCGCTTTGCGAGGGGACGTTGCGCTCGGCGGTAGCGTAGTAGTTGTGGTAGTGATTATAGGTGACGCGCGCGTCACCACCTGCGTTGATCGAATGATCCCTGCGATTGTCGTTGTAGTCCGCGGCTGCCGCGTTCCCGCCTACATTCTCGAAAGTCCGAGAACCATTCCTCAGTAGTCGGCCTTGGTGGTCTCCTTGCGCTCGGGCTCGCTGCTTTCTTTCGGGTTGGGCGGGGCAGGCGCGGCAGGCGTGGTGGGTGTCGAAGCCGGTGCGTTCGGCGGCGCGCCGGTGGCCGCGTCGGGAGCGCGTTGCGGCTCGGTGCTACCCTCCATCGGAAGGCCTGCTTCCCGATGGTCCCAGATAGACATTGCCGCCGGCGTGGACCGAGCGATCCTGCCTG
>CAVPGG010000228.1:0-22171 GCA_963703755.1 uncultured Pseudomonadota bacterium | reverse complement strand
CGAACACGATCGGATAGTCGCGGTTGAGCACGCTCTCGAAGCTCAACAGGCCGAGCCCGTCGAGCGAGAAGATCAACTCGATCAGAAGGGAGCCGCCGAAGAAGGCGCCCACGAACGTTCCGGCGAAGCCCGCGATGACGATCAGCATGGCGTTGCGGAAGATGTGCCCGTACAGCACCCGCCGCTCGCTCAATCCCTTCGCGCGCGCCGTGAGGACGTATTGCTTGCGGATCTCGTCGAGGAAGGAGTTGCGGGTGAGCAGCGTCATGGTGGCGAACGCACCGACCATCATCGAGATCATCGGCAGCGTGAGGTGCCAGAAGTAGTCGGTGATCTTGCCGTACCACGGCAGCTGCGCCCAGTTATCCGAGGTGAGCCCGCGCAGCGGGAAGACGTTGAAGAACGAGCCGCCCGCGAACACGACGATGAGGAAGATCGCGAGTAAAAATCCCGGCACCGCGTAGCCGACGATGATGATCGTCGAGGTCATCGTGTCGAAGCGGGTGCCGTCGCGCACCGCCTTGGCGATGCCGAGCGGGATCGAGATCAGGTAGGTGAGCAGCGTCAGCCACAGGCCGAGCGAGATCGAGACCGGGAGCTTCTCCTTGATCAAGTCGAGCACGCTGATGTCGCGGAAGAAGCTGCGGCCGAAATCGAAAACCAGGTAGCTCTTCACCATGATGAAGAAGCGCACGTAGGCCGGCTTGTCGAAGCCGAACTGCTTTTCCAGCTTCTTGATGAAGTCCGGATCCAGCCCCTGCGCGCCGCGATATTTCGACGTCGCGTCGAGCTGCCCGGCGCCCTGCAAATGCCGGCCGCCGAAATCGCCGCCGCCTCCGCCGCCGATGCGCGAGCTCGCGCCGGTGTCCATGCCGGAGAGCTGCGCCAGAACGCGCTCGACCGGCCCGCCCGGCGCGAACTGCACCACGACGAACGAGACCAGCAGCACGCCGAACAGCGTCGGGATCATCAGCAGCAGGCGGCGGACCAGGTAGGCGCTCATGCGGTGACTTCTTGGATGTCTCTCGGGCGCGACGCCTGCGGCGTCAACGCGTCCAGCTTTCACGCGTGGCAAATGGAAGCGCGGCGCGCGCGGCTTGCGAGGCACGTGTCATCCGGCCCGTTCGAGCTTGGCGGCCTTGTCGCGGTCATACCACCAGATGTCCGGGATGGCGCGGTCGTAGGGCGGGGGCGGGACGCTCGGGCGGGCGAACACGTCCCAGAAGGCGACGAGGTGGGAGGCGCGGTTCCACTGTGGCACCCAGTAGCGGTTGGCGCGCATGACGCGGTCGATCGCGCGGCATGCGGTCGTCAGCGCCGCGCGGCTGTCGGCGCCGATCGCCTTGTCGATCAGAGCGTCGATTGCCGGATCGGCGATGCCGCCGACGTTGAACGAGCCGTTGATGCGGGCGGCCTCCGACGACAGGAAGGCGCGCAGCTCGTCGCCGGGCGTGCTCGCGACCGTGAGCCGCTCCACCGCCATGTCGAAGTCGCGGTCATCGACCCGCGCCTTGTACTGCACGGCGTCGACCAGGCGCATGTTCGCGTCGATGCCGAGCAGGGCGAGGTTCTTGATGTAGGCGAGGTGGTGCGGTTCGAACGTCTGATCGTCGATCAGGAATTCGATGGTGAACAGGTTGCCCCTCTGGTCGACGCGCTTGCCGTTCTTGAGCGTGAAGCCCGCCTCGGCGAGCAGCGCGTTCGCGTGGCGCAGCAGCGGCCGGATCTGGCCCGAGCCGTCGTTCACCGGCGGGACATAAGGTTCGCCGAACACCTCGTCCGGCACCTTGCCGCGGAACGGCTCGAGCAGCGCCAGCTCCTCGGCGTTCGGCTTGCCGGTCGCCATCATCGGCGAGTTCTGGAACATCGACACGGTGCGCTGATAGGACCCGTACATCACGTTCTTGTTGGTCCACTCGAAGTCGAAGGCGTCGATCAGCGCCTCGCGCACCCGGGCGTCCTTGAACTTGTCGCGCCGCAGGTTGGGAAACCATCCCTGCGCGCCCGACAAGGTCCCGTCCGGGATCGAGTCGCGCTTGACGCGGCCGTCGCGCACCGCCGGGAAGTCGTAGCGCGTCGCCCACACGCGCGAGGTGAATTCCTCGCGGAAGAGGTAGTTCTTCGCCGTGAAGCCGATGAAGCCCACCTCGCGGTCGCGGTAGAACTCGTAGCGCACGATGTCGAAATTGTTCATCCCGACCGAGATCGGCAGGTTCGCGCCCCACCAGTCCTTCACGCGCTCGTACTCGATGTAGCGGCCGGGATCGAAGCGGCCGACCCGGTAGGCGCCCGAGCCGAGCGGGATCTCGAGGGTCGACTGGTCGAACGGATGCGCCGTGTAGTAGGCGCGCGAGAAGATCGGCAGGTTCGCGACGTAGAGCGGCACGGTGCGGCCGCGCCCCGGCTTGAAGCGCACCACCAGGGTCGCGTCGTCGGCCGCCTCGGCGCCCGCGAAGTCGCGCAGCTGCTGGACGATCAGCGGATGGCCCTTGTCCTTGAGCGTCGCGAACGAGAAAGCCGCGTCCTGCGCGGTGAGCTTGCTGCCGTCATGGAAGCGCGCCTCCGGCCGGATGGAGAAGCGGTAGGTCAGGCCGTCCGCCGAGATGCGCACGGTGCGTGCCGCATAGCCGTACATGGCGTCCGGCTCGTCGGCCGCGCGCGCCATCAGCGTCGCGAAGGTCGTCTCCATGCCCTGGGCGGCGTCGCCCTTGAGGATGAAGCTGTTGAGCGAGTTGAAGGTGAGGAAGTTCTGGTTGTAGGCCCGTTGTGGGCCGATCTGCGAGAAGACGCCGCCCTTCGGCGCGTTCGGGGCGACGAAGTCGAAATGCTTGAAATCGGCCGGATACTTGAGGTCGCCGAAGGCCGACATGCCGTGGCGTTCGGCCTCCTCGGCGGCGCGCGCCGGCGGGGCGAGCCGGGCGGCGGCGAGCGCGCCAGCGCCGATCGCGAGTGCGTTGCGGCGGGTGATCCTCACGGCGTCCCTCCGGTCTTCGCGGCCTTTGCGGCGTCCCACCACCAGATGTCCGGGAACGCATCGGCGCCATAGTAGGGCATGTTCTCGGGCCGGCTGAAGCGATCCCAGCGCGCGGTGCGCTGCTTGGGATAGGTCCATTGCGGCACGACGTAGTGGTTCCACAGGAGCACGCGGTCGAGCGCCCGGGTGGCGGCGACGAGCTCGTCGCGGGTCTTGGCGAAGATCACGCGGTCGACCAGCGCATCGATGGCCGGATTCTTGATGCCGACGACGTTTTGCGATCCCGGCTGGTCGGCGGCGGCCGAGCCCCAGAAGCCGCGCTGCTCGTTGCCGGGCGAGAGCGACTCGGGCCACGGCTGGACGATGACGTTGAAGTCGCGGCTGCGCAGGCGGACCTGGTATTGCGCGTCGTCGATGGTGCGGACCGCCACCGCGATGCCCATGCGCTCGAGCCCGGGCTTATAGAACAGGTTGATGCGCTCGATCGCCGGCTCGGCCGCGAGCAGCTCGACGGAGAGCTGGTTGCCGGTCTTCACCTCGACCAGCTTCTGGTCGCGGACCTCGTAGCCGGCCGCGCGCATCAGGCGCAGGCCTTCGCGCAGGTTGTTGCGCGCCGCCGCCGGATTGCCGCCGACCGGATTGCTGTACGGCGCGGAGAACACCTCGGGCGGAACCTTGTCGCGCAGCGGCTCGAGCAGCGCGACCTCCTGCGGGCCGGGCAGGCCCGACGCGGCGAGCTCGGTGCCGTGGAAATAGCTCGTGATGCGCTCGTACTGGCCGTAGAACAGCTGCTTGTTCATCTCCTCGAAGTCGAGCGCGTAGTTGAAGGCGCGGCGCAGGCGCGCGTCCTTGAACTTGTCGCGCCGGGTGTTGAACGCGAAGCCCTGCATGAGGCTGGCGTTGCGGATCGCGAACTCTTCCTTCACCACGCGCTTGGCGGCCGCGGCGGGGAAGCCGTAGCCCGTGACCCAGGTCTGCGCGCTGTCCTGGATGCGCCAGTCGAGCTGGTCGGCCTTGAAGGCCTCGAACGCGACGGTCGAATCGCGATAGTAGCTTGAAGCGCAGCTCGTCGAAATTCTGGGTGCCGATGCGCACTGGCAGGTCCTTGCCCCAGTAGTCCTTGACGCGCTCGTAGACAATCGTGCGCCCCGGCTCGAACGCCTTGATGCGGTAGGGGCCGTTGCCGAGCGGCGGCTCGAGCGTCGTTGCCCCAATGTCGCGCGCCTTGCCGTCCTTGTCCTTGGCGGTCCACCAGTGCTTCGGCTGCACGAAGAGATCGCCGACGATCTGCGGCAGCTCACGGTTGCCCGGGCCGTCGAACGTGAACGTCACCTCGTGGTCGCCGGTCTTCTCCAGCTTGGTGACATGGCGGTAGTAGGCGCCATAGAACGCATTGTTCGCCTTGAGCCCCTCGAACGAGAAGATGACGTCGTCCGGCGTCACCGGCGTGCCGTCGTGCCATCGCGCCGATGGGCGCAGCCGATAGGCGACCGAGGAGAAATCGTCCGCCCGGCGCATCGCCTCGGCGAGGAGGCCGTACGAGGCCGCCGCCTCGTCGAGCGACGAGAAGGCGAGCTGGTCGAAGATGAGCATGACGCCAATGGCGAGCTGGCCCTTGAAGCCGTCCGTCACCAGATTGAAGTTGTCGAAGGTGCCGACGCCCAGCATCCGTGCCGCGCCGCCCTTGGGCGCGTCGGGATTGACGTAGTCGAACCGCTTGAAGTCGGCCGGGTACTTGGGGGCGCCGAACAGCGAGAGGCCGTGCTGCCAGCTTGTCGCAGGTTCCGCGCCCTGCGCCGCGGCCGGCTCTGCCAGCCCCGCCAAGCCGAGCTTCGCGAGCGCCGGCGCCGCGAACGCAAGCGCGCTGCGGCGAAGAAGGCGGCGACGGGTCAGACGCAAGAAGGTGCTCCGCAATCGATGGGTTGCCGGATCTTCCAATTCCGAAATCTTCCGGCCTTATGTCTTTAACGGATTATGTCGGTTTTGCGATCCCGGTGTTCCGGCGGGCGCGGCTAAGACCCGCGCCTGCCTTCACGTTCCCGTGCGTCAGGTGGCGGCAAAAACAGCATCGGCCGGGCGCGAGCCCGGCCGATGCATCGTCGAATGGAAGGCCACGCCGATGGCGCTACTTGGGCGCTGTTTTGGGTGCTGTTTGGGGGGCTGCTGTGGGGCTACTGTTCGCCACCTTAGGCAGGTCGAGCGGCTTGTCGGCGAGCGTGTGCAGGTAGTTGATCACGTCGGCGCGCTGGCTGTCGCGGGTGAGGCCCGTAAACGTCATCGCGGTGCCCGGGACATAGCCGCGCGGATTGGCGAGGAACTTGTTGAGCTCGTCCCAATTCCACTGCCCGCCCTTGGCCTTCATGGCGGCCGAGTAGTTGAAGCCCGGCTCGGAAGCGCGCGCCCGCCCGACGATGCCCCACAGGTTCGGCCCCTGCTTGTTCGGGCCGCCCTTTTCGAACGTATGGCAGGCGAGGCAGACCTTGGCGGCCGACTGGCCGCGCTCGGCGCTCGACGTCTGCAGCAGCGCCTCGATCGGCTGCGGCGCCGCCGGCGCGCCGCCCTTCTGCTCGTCCGGCTTCTCGAGGATGGCGATCTCGTAGCCCGGCTTGGCCGGCGGCGGCGAGTTGAAGATCGCGCCGGACGCGATGTTCAGCGCCACCAGCACCAGCAGGGTGGACAGCACCCCCATCAGGACTTTGTTCACGTTGTCGGAATCCATTGCCGAACTGCTCCGAAGATCGTCATCGTGGCGGAGAGGGCCCCGCGGGCCCACAGGCGAGGCCGTTCTTTGAACGGCTATGGGGCGGTGGGCGGTGCACAAATAGCCGGTTTGCCTCGCCCCTGGCAACCCGTATAACCCGGCTTCCTCCCATGAAAAATGGGTCGGACGCAGGCCCGCGCATATCCCGGCGAAGTGGATACCGATTCGCCGACAAGGGCATGCGCAAAGTGCAGGCCGCATTTCGATCGGGCATTTCCCACGATGGCGAGCGAGGTCATGATTCTCATACCGGCGCGCCTCGCCGCGACCCGGCTGCCCGGCAAGCCGCTCGCCGACATCGGCGGCAAGCCGATGATCGCCCATGTGCTGGCGCGCGCCCAGGCGGCGGGCATCGGCGAGGTCGTGGTGGCGAGCGATTCGGAAGCCGTGTGCGTCGCCGCCGAGAAGGCGGGCGGCCGCGCCGTGATGACCTCGGTCGATCACCCGACCGGCTCCGACCGCATCTTCGAGGCGCTCGTCGGCCTCGACCCCGAACGACGCATCCGCACCGTGGTCAACGTGCAAGGCGACCTGCCGACGCTCGACCCGGCCGACTTGCGCGCCGCTGTCGCGCTGCTCGACGATCCGGCGGTCGACATCGCGACGCTCGCGGCCGAGATCCGCGACCCCGCCGAGCGCATCAATCCGAACATCGTGAAGGTGGTGGGCTCGCCGCTTGGCACCCGCCGGCTGCGCGCGCTCTACTTCACCCGCGCGACCGCGCCCTACGGCGATGGCCCGCTCTATCATCACATCGGTCTCTATGCGTATCGGCGCGACGCGCTCGAGCGCTTCGTCAAGCTCGCGCCCTCGACCCTGGAGCGGCGCGAGAAGCTCGAGCAGCTGCGCGCGCTCGAGGCCGGCATGCGCATCGACGTTGCGCTCGTCGACTCGGTTCCGCTCGGTATCGATACGCCCGAGGAGCTGGAGAAGGCGCGTGCGCTGCTTTCACTCTGATCGTGCACCCCGACCGTGAGCCAATGAGCAAGACAGCGAAAAAACGAAAGATGATCGCGTTCCAGGGCGAGCCCGGGGCCAACTCCCATATCGCCTGCAACGAGGCCTATCCGGGCTACGAGCCGCTGCCGTGCCCGACCTTCGAGGACGCCTTCACCGCCATCGTGAGCGGCAAGGCCGATCTCGGCATGATCCCGATCGAGAACTCGGTCGCGGGCCGCGTCGCCGACATCCATCACCTCATGCCGACCGCGCAGCTGCACATCATCGCCGAGCACTTCCTGCCGATCCGCAACCAGCTCATGGCGCCCTACGGCGCGACGCTGAAGGGGCTCAAGACGGTCGAGAGCCACGTCATGGCGCTCGGCCAGTGCCGCAAGTTCATCCGCCGGCTCGGCATCAAGGCGGTGGTCGCCGCCGACACCGCGGGCGCCGCCAAGGACGTGGCCGAGCGCGGCGATCCGAGCTGCGCCGCGATCGCGTCGCGCCTGGCCGCCAGGATCTACGGGCTCGACATCCTCGCCGAGAACGTCGAGGACGAGTCCCATTCGACCACGCGCTTCGTCGTGCTCTCGCGCGAGAAGAAGATCGCGAAGCGCGGCGGCGCCCTCGTCCTCACCACCTTCGTGTTCCAGGTGCGCAACATCCCGGCCGCGCTCTACAAGGCGCTCGGCGGCTTCGCCACCAATCGGGTCAACATGACCAAGCTCGAAAGCTACATGATCGAGGGCAACTTCTTCGCCACCCAGTTCTACGCCGACGTCGAAGGCCACCCGGACGATGCGAACCTGAAGCTCGCCCTCGAGGAGCTGGACTTTTTCTCCAAGGAGCTGACCATCCTCGGCGTCTATCCGGCGCATCCGTTCCGCGCCAAGCTGAAGTAGGGTGGGCAAAATCGCGTTCTCGCGCGGTGCCGCGTGGGCAACCGCGCTTTCGCGATTTTGCCCACGCGGATGTGCATGAGACCGCGCGATTGCCCACCCTACGGCCTGAGGTTCCGCCGAAGCGCGGAGCGCGAGGGCGCAAGCGTCCTCAGATCGCGTCCGACGCCGACGAGAAGGTGAAATCCTTCACCAGCAGCGTCGGCGCCGCGACGGTCGGCCGCTCTTCTTCGCCGCCGCGCGCACGCGCGCTCGGGCCGATCGCCAGGGTGTTGGCGAGGATCGCGACCGGGCTCTCGTTGAAGCGGAAGTTGAGGGCCGGGCCGACGATGCGGCCGTTCTCGACAAGGAAGTTGCCGTCGCGCGTCAGCCCGGTGAGCACGAGCTTCTGCGGATCGAGCACGCGGATGTACCACAGGCGCGTCACCAGCACGCCGCGCTTCACGTCGCGGATCATGTCCTCGGTCGTCGTCGTCCCGCCCGCCATGACGAGGCCACGCGGCCGCGGCACCGGCGCGCGGTCCTTCTGCTGTGCCCAGTAGCGCGAATAGACCAGGCTCTTGAGCACGCCGCCCTCGACCCAGACGGTGCGGCCCTGCGGCAGGCCTTCCTCGTCGAAGGTCGCGGCCGGCGCCACCGGATCGCTCGCGTCCGAGTAGATCGTGACGGTGTCGCCGAAGAGCTTCTCGCCGATCTTGTTGCCGCCGCCCTTCTTCGAAAAGAAGCTGCGGCCTTCGTCGGCCGGCCGTGCGTTCATGAACCACATCATGTAGTTGACGAAGTCCGCCACCGCGGACGGCTCGAGGATCACGGTGTAGCGGCCGGGATCGAGGCGCACGGGCGGCGCCGTGTAGGCCGCCTTGTCGAGCGCGCGCGTGCCGAGGCGCGCCGTGTCGAGGCGGCCGATGCGCGTCTCCGCGGTCCCGGCCCATCCCGACCAGGTGCCGGCGCGGTTGCGGGCCGTCACGGTGAATTCCGCGCTGGTGCGCGGCTCGTGCGCGAACAGGCCGGCGCTGGTCGCGACCGCGGTGAATTCGCGCCCCGCGATGCTGTAGCCGGTCACGTCGATGGCGCGCTTGCGTGCCGCGTCGATGACCGGCTTGGCGGCGGCTGCGAGGTCGCCGGCGCGGACCGCCGCGGTCGCCGCGTCGTAGCCGGCGCCCGCGACATATTTCTGCGGCCCGAGCGGCGGCAGCGTCTCGGGATTTTCCGGCGCCGAGCGCGCGATGTCCTCGGAGCGCGCGACCGCCGCCGCGAGCGTCGCCTCGTCGCGCCCGCTCGCGCTGGCGGCGCCGGACCGCTTGCCGAAGCGGGATTGGACCTCGACCCGCAGCGTGCTCTGTGCGCCATTGGTCGTGGCGCTCCCGCGCGCGAAGCGCAGGTTGGTATCATCGCGGCCGCTGATGCTGACGATGCAGTGCTCCGCCTTCGAGCGCGCCAGCAGGCGTTCGGCGATCCGCCTGGCCTCGTCGGGCGCAAGGAACATGGCTCAAATGTCCTCGCGTTGCGTGTTGAGCACGTTGATGCCGCGGAACCGCGCCGGCACCGCCCCATGCGAGACCGGCGCGGCCTGCATCGGCTGCCCCTTGCCGCACGAGTAGGTGCCGCCGAGATGATAGGTGGACTTGTCGCCGAGGCCGTCCATGGCGTTCCAGAAATCGGGCGTGCGGCCCTGATAGGCGACGTCGCGCAGCATCTCGCCGCGCCGGCCGTTCTTGATCTCGTAGAACAGCTGCCCGCCGAACTGGAAATTGTACCGCTGCTGGTCGATGCTCCAGCTGCCGTTGCCGACCACGTAGATGCCGTTGTCGACGCCGGCGAAGAGATCCTCGAGCGAGGTCGGCGTGGAGTTCGGCTGCAGCGAGATGTTCGGCATGCGCTGCATCGGGAACGAGAGCGGACTGTCGCCGTAGGCGCAACCGTTCGAGCGCTCGCGGCCGATCAGCGCCGCCTGGCCGATCGCCATCTGGTAGTTCTGGAAGACGCCGTCGCGGACGATGGGAAACTCGGCGCCGTCGGCGCGCACGCCGTCGTCGTCATAGCCGACGGTGGCGAGGCCGCCGGCCTGGGTGCGCTCCGCCCTGATGTTCATCAGCGGGCTGCCGATCTGCAGCTTGCCGAGCTTGTCGGGGGTGATGAACGACGTCCCGGCGAAGTTCGCCTCCCAGCCGAGCGCGCGGTCGAGCTCGGTCCCGTGCCCGATCAACTCGTGGATGGTCAGCCACAGGTTGGTCGGATCGATGACGAGATCGTAGCGGCCCGGCACGACCGCCTTCGCCGTGAGCTTCGCCCGCGCCTCGTCGGCCGCGCGCGCCGCCTCGCCGACGAGGTCGAGCGATTCGACATAGTCCCAGCCCGAGCCGCGCGGCGCCGCCAGGCTCGCGCGGCTGGCGAAGCGCCCGCTGTCGCGGTCGACCGCTGTCGCCTCGAATGACGGATAGCTGCGCACGCGCATCTGGGTAATGCGGCTGCCGCGGCTGCTCGCGAACAGCTTCTCCTCTTTCACGAAGCTCATGCTGGCGACGCAGAAATTCGCGCCCGCCTTCAGCGCGGCGTCGTTGATCGCGAGCAGCTTCTCGGCCTTCACGTGCGCCGGCACGGTGAACGGATCGGCCGTCATCGGCATGCGCCAGTCGTCCTGGTAGGCGGGGACGGACTCGAGCACGATCGGCGTTGCCTGGATCAGCCGGCTCGCCCTGGCGTTGTCGACCGCGAGCGCCACCGCGCGCCGCACCTCGTCCGGCTCGGCGAGCTCGCTGCCCGCAAACCCCCAGCTGCCGTCGACCAGCACGCGCACGCCGAAGCCGACCGCGAGCGACGCGTTCGATTGCTCGAGCCGCCGCTCGCGCGCTTTGAAAAATTCCTCCAGCGTGCGGCCGACGCGGAAGTCCGCGTAGCTCGCGCCCGCGCGCTTGGCGAGATCGAGCGCCATGTCGGCGAGCCTGAGCCGTCCCGCGTCGTCGAGCTTGCCGTAGGCTTCGGCCGCGGCCGCAGGGGAGCCATGAAAGAGCGCGTGACCGGCGCCGGCCGCGCAGATCGCGCAGCCCGCATGCTGTAGGAAGCGACGGCGATCCATCTCACGGCCTCCCGGGCGGGCGCGCGCGAGGCGTAGGATGCGTTTTTGGCGACGGCGGGGCAAGACACCGATGCGTCATGCCCGCGAATGCGGGCATCCACGTCTTCCTTGCGGCGATTCAGCAAGCAAGACGTGGATGGCCGGGACAAGCCCGGCCATGACGGTGAAGTGTTTCACTTCACGTTCTTCACCACCCATTCGTCGATCAAATGCGCGATCTCGAGATTGTTCTTCTCGATCATCACCATGTGGCCGTTGCCGCGGATGCCCTTGTCCTGCAGGCGGATGTACTCGGTCTTCACCCCGGCCTGGACGAGATACTTGGCGGTGCAGTGGTCGTAGACCTGGTGATAGGACGCCTCCGACGCCATGATCATCACGGGGATGTCCTTCAGGTTCACGAGCTGGCGCGCCGGCGCCTTCTGCATCCAGCACACGAACAGATCGGGTCCGTCGGCCTTCGCGTCGCGCTCGATCGCGATCTCGCTCGGGTCCTTCACGGGCGGATCATACGTGATCGGGATGTCGACCGGCCCCCACGGCCGCGTGCGGCCGGTGCCGATGATGGTCGCCTCGAACGGCGGGCCGGCGGGCTCGATCGCGATGATCGCCTTGACGAGCTTCGGCCGCGCGTCGGCGATCAGCCAGCCGAACGAGCCCGACTGCGAATGGGTGAGCACGATCGCGGGGCCGATCTTGTCGAGCAGCGCCGCGCCCGCGTCCTGGTTGCGCTGCTCGGTCAGCTCGGGCGGCAGCACGGTCTCGACTTGCGTCGCGTAGAACGCATCGAACACCGGATCGCCCTTGCGCCCCTTGTTCGGCCCGTCGCCCGGCCATTGCGTATGCTTCTTCGCCTGCGGCCAGGTGCCGTCGGTCTCGATCGCGGTGAACTGGAACGCCTCGCCCTTGGCCGTGAACATCCGCGTCTTGCCGTCGTCCGGATGAATCGCCGAGCGGCCGCGCATTGGCTGGTCGATCATGTAGACCACGTAGCCCTGCTCGACGAAGTATTCGGCCCAGCCCTTGCGGCCGTCCGGCGTGCCCATCCAGTTGGTCGCCGTCTGCGCCGCGCCGTGGATCAGCACCAGCGGGTAGGGCCGCTTCACGTCGCGCGGCGCCAGCACCTCGACATAGACCTGCCCCTGCATGATCTCCTGCCCGGGCGCGCCGACATACTTGCCGCCGACATAGAAATAGCCGCGATACGCCACCGCCGACTGGTCGACCACCGGCACCGGCAGCTTGGGCGGCTCGGCGCGCGCGACGGCAACGATCAACAGCGCAGGCGCGATGCCGCGCGCAAGACATCGAAACATGGCGTCCTCCCATCGCCGCGCGTGCGGCGTCTGTCATTGCTTGCCGCAAGCGTCGCGCCGCCATCGCAGCCTTGTCAATCGCTATGACGGAGACGTCCCATGCCTGCCCACGCGATGGGCGGGCGCCAAGGTGCTAATCGCGTCCGAAGTGGGCGACCAGATAGGCGACGATCGCGCGCTTGTCGTCGTCGGCGTCGAGCCCGAAGCGCGCGAACATGTTGGCGACGGTGCCGTTCCAGTCGCTCGTCGTCCGCTTCGTTGCCGTGACGCGCTCGAGATCGTGGCAGAGCGTGCAGCGCGTTTCGACCAGGTCCTTGCCGGCCCCGTCCGGCAACGTGATCGGCTTTGCCGGCGGCAGCCGCTGGCCGGGTCCGAAATTGGTGTCGAGATAGGCGAGCAGCGTGTCGGCATCGTGCGGCGTGAGCGGCGCGCCGCGCAAGATCATATGCTCGACGTGCCGCTTCCAGCCGACCGGTCCGTCGCGCATCGCCAGGATGACGGTGAGCGCGTGACACTGCGTGCACACGGCGCTCATGATCTCGCGTCCGTCGCCCGGCGGCAGCGCATTGGCGGGTTGCGCATGCACTTGAATCTGCACTTGCGCGGCCGCGAGCGCGAATGCGGCGACGAGACCGGCTATCGACAAGCGCCGCATCGTCACACCTTGCGCGAGCGCAGGTCGGCGATCGAGTAGGGCGGATGCCAGGTCGAACTCCGCGCCGATGCCGTCGCGCCAGGTGTGCACGTCGAGCAAATAGGGCCGTCCCTCGGCGACCGCGCGCTGCCCGCGCGCGATCGCGTCCTTGAGCCGGTCCGGCTCCTTGACGACCTCGCCCTCGACGCCGAAAGCGCCCGCCGCCTTGGCGTAGTCGACGTCGGGATCGCCCAGGTAGCAGGTCATGTCGCGGCCGGTCTTGAACTGGCGTCCAGCGAAATGCCAGATGCGATTGCGCTCGTTGTTGTAGCTGTGATTGTTGAGCACCAGCGTGAGCACCGGCGCCTTGTAGCGCGCCATGCTCCACAGCGGCTGCGGGCCGCTGAAGCAGAAGCTGCCGTCGCCCACCACCGCGACGACCGGCTTGTCCGGCCGCGCCAGCTTGACGCCGAACGCCGCCGCCATGCCCCAGCCGAGGATGTTGGCGCTGGTCGCGAAATACGGCTTGTCGTCGCCGCCGAACGACATCAGCGTGTCCATCGTCTTGCCCGAGTTGAACGTCGCAGACGTAGCAGGTGTCGGGCGCGAGCGCGGCTTCGAGCTCGATGCCGATGCGCTCGAGGCTCACGGGCGTGCGGTCGGCGTGCTCGCGCGCGATGCGCAGGCGGAATTCGCGCATCTCGTCCGTGTGGGCGCGCGTGCGGGCGATGCGCTCGTCCGCCATCGCCTTGAGCCGCGCCGCCGGCGCCAGAATTCTTGATCGCCGCGATCAGGTCGGCGGTCGCGAGCTTGAGGTCCGCCACCATGCCGATGTCGACCGGCGCCGCGCGGGCAAGCCCGGCCGGATCGTAGCGGATCGAGATCAGCGTCGTGCCGGGCGAGGCGTGCTCGCCGAAGCGATTGCCGAGGTTGAGCAGCACGTCGATCCTGCCCGGATAGGGCATCTTGCGCAGGTGCGCGCCGACATACAGCGGGTGCCGTGTCGGGAACGGCTTCGACCAGTAGGTGAGCCCGCCATACTGCGCCGCGACCGGCAGGCCGAGAAGCTCGGCGAGCTCGACCGCTTCCTTCTCGCCGTGGCACCACGTGATGTCGTCGCCGACGCTCATCAGCGGGTTCTTCGCCTCGATCAGCGCCCGCGCGGCCTTCTCGACGTCACGCTGGTCGGGGCGAATGCGCATCGGCACGTCGAACTTCGCCTGGTCCCAGATCGGCGCCTTCGCGTCCGCGCGCAGCGTATTGTTGGGCAGTGCCACGAACACCGGGCCGCCCGGCGGGGTCGAGGCGAACTTGAGGCCGCGCCGCAGCGTCTCCGGGATCGACGCCGTCGTCTTCGCCACCCAGTACCATTTGGTGATCGGCTGGGTCATCAGCTCGCTGTAGTCGGGCTCCTGCGGCAGGTCGCGCCCGAGCGCGTCCTGCTCGACCGAGGCGACCGCGACCAGCAGCGGCACCTGGTCCTTCCAGCTGTTGACCATTTGGGTCATCGCGTTCGGCAGGCCGACATTGGCGACGATCGCGACGCCGGGCTTGCCCGAGGCGCGCGCATAGCCGTCCGCCATTGCGACCACGGCGCCCTCGTGGATGCCCTTGATCAGGTGGATGCCCGGCTCGTCGACCAGCGCGTCGAAGATCGGATAGTCGCCGGTCGACGGATTGAAGAAGATGTATTCGACGCCCGCCGCCTTGAGCTGGGCGACGAAGAGCGCGCCGCCGGTTCCCTGCACCTCGCGCATCGCCGGACCCGACGTGCGGGCTTGCACCACTGGCGCCAGCGATTGCGCCACCGACTTGCTCGCCGCCGCGCTCAGCCCGAGCGCACTCAGGCCCGACATCAGCTGCCGGCGCGACAGGCCGTCGTCGAGATACTGCTTGATGAGGTGCTTCATGCAGTCCCTCCCTGAGCTTGCGGCTCTTGCGCCCCCTCTCCCCGCAGGGGAGAGGGTCGGGGTGAGGGGCTCTCGGAGTGAATTATCGGATTCCGAACGCCCCTCACCCGGCTCGCGGAGTTCACCCTTGGGCTTGCCGAAGGCAAGACCCGAGGGCTCGCCACCCTCTCCCCCGCGGGGAGAGGGGAAAGTATACTCCGCCGTCAGGCCCCGTCGATCGTCTCGCGCAGGATCTCCAGCTCCAGCCACCGGTCTTCCGCGGTGGCGAGCTCCACCTGCGCCGCGACCAGGCGTGCCGAAATCTCGTCGAACGCCTTGCGGTCGCGCGCATAGAGGCCGGGATCGGCGAGCTTCTCCTGCGCGGCGCGGATCTTCTCCTGCAGCGCCGCGATCTCGCCCGGCAGCGTCTCGAGCGCATATTTGTCGTTGAAGCTCAGCTTGCGCTTGCCGCCCGCCGGCGCGGCGGGTGCGGCCGGCGCCCGTGCGGGCCGCGGCGCCGCCGGCTTTGCGCCGGCCTCGCGCGCGATGTCCTCGCCGCGCTGCGCCAGCATGTCGGTGTAGCCGCCCGCATATTCGTTCCAGCGCCCGCCGCCGTCCGGCACGATGACCGCGTTGACCACGCGGTCGAGAAAGTCGCGGTCGTGGCTGATCAGCAGGATCGTGCCCGCATAGTCGCCGAGCATCTCTTCCAGCACGTCGAGCGTCTCGAGGTCGAGATCGTTGGTCGGCTCGTCGAGCACCAGCAGGTTCGACGGCTTGGCCAGCGCGCGCGCCAGCATCAGGCGGCCGCGCTCGCCGCCCGAGAGCGCCGCGAGCGGCGTGCGCGCCTGCTCGGGCGCAAAGAGAAAATCCTTCATGTAGCCGACCACGTGCCGCGGCTCGCCGCCGACCGTGACCGAATCGCCGCGCCCGCCCGTGAGCGTCTCGGCGACGGTCGCGTTCGGGTCGAGGCTGTCGCGGCTCTGCTCCAGCGTCGCCATCGCGATATTGGCGCCGGGCCGCACCGTGCCGGCATCGGGCGCGAGCGCGCCGGTGAGCAGGTTGAGCAGCGTGGTCTTGCCCGTCCCATTCGGCCCGACGATGCCGATACGGTCGCCGCGCCGCACCCGCGTGGTGAATTCCGTCACGATCGGCCGCTCGCCAAAGGCCTTGGTGATGCGATCCGCCTCGATCACCAGTGCGCCCGAGGTCTCCGCCTCGGTCGCCGCCAGCGTCGCCCTGCCGGCGCTGGCGCGATAGTCGCGCCGCGCCTGGCGCAGCGCGTGCAGCGCGCCGAGCCGGCGCACGTTTCGCTTGCGCCGCGCCGTGACGCCGTAACGCAGCCAATGCTCCTCGGCGACGATCTTGCGATCGAGCTTGTGCTGCGCGGTCTCCTCCTCGGCCAGCGCTTCGTCGCGCCACGCCTCGAACGCCGCAAAGCCGCGCTCGATCCGCCGCGTCGCGCCGCGGTCGAGCCACACGGTCGCGCGCGTGAGGTTGGCGAGGAAGCGCCGGTCGTGGCTGATCGCCACCAGCGCGGTGCGCATCGTGGCGAGCGTGCGCTCCAGCCACTCGATGGTCGGCAGGTCGATGTGGTTGGTCGGCTCGTCGAGCAGCAGGATGTCTGGCGCCGGCGCCAGCACCCGCGCGAGCGCCGCGCGCCGCGTCTCGCCGCCCGAGAGGCTCGCCGGGATCCTCGGTGCCGCTAAGCCCGAGCTCTCCGAGCAGCGCGCTGGCACGGTGATGGTCGTCGCCCGGCCCGAGCCCGGCCTCGACGTAGGCGAGCACGCTCGCGGCGCCGGCGAAATCCGGCTCCTGCGGCAGGTAGCGCACCGTCGCGCCGGGCTGCACGAAGCGCGTGCCGCGGTCCGCCTCGATCAGCCCGGCCGCGATCTTGAGCAGGGTCGACTTGCCCGACCCGTTGCGCCCGACCAGCGCAACGCGCTCGCCCGCCGACACGCTGAGCTCGACCCCGTCGAGCAGCGGCGTGCCGCCGAACGTGAGCGCGATGTCCTTGAGCTGGATGAGGGGCGGCGCCATGGCTCAACCCCGCGGCGTGCGCTGCAGGCGGCGAACCGCTTGCTCGAGCGCGGAGAGAAATGTGGAGCGGTCGCGCGGCGAGAACGGCGCCGGCCCGCCCGTGACCTCGCCGGCCGAGCGCAGGTCGTGCATGAGATTGCGCACCGCGAGCGTCATGCCGATCAACTCGGGCGTGAACGGCTTGCCGCTCGGCGCGATCACCTGCGCGCCCGCCTTCACGCATCGGCTCGCCAGCGGAACGTCGGCCGTGATCACGATGTCGTTTGCGCCCGCGCGCTCGGCGATCCAGTCATCCGCCGCGTCCGGCGCCGCGCCCGCCGCGACCCGCTCGATGCGCGGATCCTGCGGCACGCGGATGAAGCCGTTGGCCACCACGCTCACCGCCAGCCCGTGGCGCGCAGCGACGCGATAGACCTCGTCCTTCACCGGGCAGGCGTCGGCGTCGACATAGATGCGGGTGCGCGCGGGTTCGGCCATTTGGCCGGTTCGTATCGCCCGACAGCCCGCTTCACAAGGGACGGCGGTATTTCAACGCAGGTTGCCGGCGCCGCCGCGTGGACGTTCAACTGTTGCTTGTGTACGCTGTGCGGGTGCGACGAGCCCGCACGATGTCGGCTCGGCAATTGGGGGTAAGCATGGGCGCCTTGAATCAGATCGAGCATGTCGTCGTGCTGATGCTCGAGAATCGGTCCTTCGACAATCTCCTCGGCAAGCTCTATCCGGCGGCGGCGGATTTCGACGGATTGACCGGCAACGAGTCCAATCAGAACGGCCCGACGCCGGTGAAAGTCTGGAACAATCCCGGCACCGATGCGGCGTCGATGACGATACCGACGCCCGACCCGGGCGAATTATGGACCGACATCAACAGCCAACTGTTCGGTGTCCCCGATCCGGTCTCCGGGGCGATTCCGGACATGCTCGGCTTCGTCGCGAATTATCTCGCTCAGGCGACGGCTGGCCACGCCTTCGCGGCCGAGACCATCATGCATTATTTCACGCCGGATCAGGTCCCCGTCATCAGCACGCTCGCGAAGCGGTTCGCCGTCTGCGATCGCTGGTTCGCATCGGCGCCATGCCAGACGTGGCCCAATCGCTTCTTCGTGCACACCGGCACGGCGAACGGCTATCAGAACAATTCGCCGCTGCACATTCCGTTTCCTTATCCGATGACGACGATCTTCAACCGGCTGGAGAATGCCGGAAAGGATTGGCGTATCTACTTCCACGACATCCCGCAGACCAAGACGCTCGCCAAGCTGCTGCTGCTCGCCGGCAAGTTCCAGTTCTATGCGCAATTTCGCGACGACGCGCGCGCCGGCAAGCTGCCCGCCTATTCCTTCATCGAGCCGCGCTACTTCACCTTGTTCACCCAGCTGCCCAACGACCAGCATCCGCCGCACAACGCGACACTCGGCGAGCAGCTGATCGCCGACGTATACAACGCGGTGCGATCCGGGCCGGCGTGGAAGAAGACGCTGCTCGTCATCATCTATGACGAGCACGGCGGTTGTTATGACCACGTTCCGCCCCCGCGCGCCGTCCCGCCCAGCACGACGCCCACGTCCCCGTTCAACTTCGACCGCTACGGCGTACGCATTCCCGCCGTCATCGTGTCGCCGTTCATCCAGGCGGGTACCAAATTGCGCGCGTCCGGGCCCATTCCGTTCGACCACACTTCGGTGATCGCGACCTTGCGCAAGCGCTGGCCCGAGATCGGGCCGCCGCTCACGGAGCGCGATGCCGCCGCACCCGACCTCGACTGTGTGCTGACGCTGGCGAACCCGGACAATGACGGGCCCGACCACATCGATGCCTTGCCCTATACGCCGAGCCCCTCCGAAGTCGCTTTCGCCCAGGCCATGCCGCTCAACGGCATGCAGCACGCGCTAGTCGCCCTCGCCGCCAATCTGCCGAATACGACCAACGCTGACTTCGTGGGTGCGGTCATGGGCCATATGGCGCAACTGCAGCGGACCGGTCCGCAACAGCTGCCGGCCGGCGTGGACATATCGTCCGTCTCGGCGGCGGCCGATTTCATCAAGAAGCAGATGGCGAATTTCTTCCGCGGCCTTTAGCGGCAATCACACGCCAGCGACGGCTGCGCGTCCGGGCGCGCGGGCCTCGGCCCCTCAAGCCGCACTGCACCGCGCGATCAATTGATCGATGAAGCCGACACACTTGGCTATCTCGCTCTCGGCGATGAACTCGTCGGCCTTGTGCGCCTGATCGATCGAGCCGGGCCCGATCACCACCGACGGAATGCCGGCGGCCGAGAAGCGTCCCGCTTCGGTGCCGTAGGCCACCTTGCCGTGGTCGCGCGTGCCCATGAGCTGCTTTGCCAGCGCGACCACGTCGGCGTTCGCCGGCGTGTCGAGGCCCGGAAAGCCCGAGCGGTTGTCGAACGCGATGCCGGTCTCCGGCGCCACCGCCTTCATCGCGGGCTCGAGCGTGTTGCGGCCGTAGGTGATCACCTCGTCGACCAGCGCATTGACGTCGTCGGCGCCGATCGAGCGGAACTCGAACTCGAAGGTGCAGCTCTCCGGCACGATATTGAGGGCCGTGCCGCCGTTCACGGTGCCGGTGTGGCCGGTGGTGAACGGCACGTCGTAGAGCGGATCGCGCGGGCCTTTGGCCGCCAGCCGCTCCGAGATGTCGCGGATCTTCACGATCAGCCGCGCCGCATACTCCACCGCGTTGACGCCCTGCGGCGCAAGCGAGGAGTGGGCCGTGTGGCCATGCACCGTGACGCGCAGCGAGCGCTTGCTCTTGTGGGCGACGATGACCTGCATCAGCGACGGCTCGCCGACGAAGCAGCCGGCCGGCTTGACGGCCGAGCGTTCGATGCGCGCGATGATGTCGCGCACGCCGATGCAGCCGACCTCCTCGTCGTACGAGATCGCGAGATGGATCGGGCGCTCGAGGCGGCGCGCCGTCATGTCGGGAACCGCCGCGAGGCAGCAGGCGACGAACCCTTTCATGTCGGTCGCGCCGCGGCCGTAGAGCCGGCCGTCGCGCCGGCTCAGCCGGAACGGATCGCTCGCCCACGACTGCCCGTCGACCGGGACCACGTCGGAATGGCCCGACAGGATGTAACCCGGCTTGTCGGCCGGACCGATCGTCGCCCAGATGTTGGCCTTCACGCCGGCCTGGTCCGGGATGCGCTCGTAGGCGACGCCGCAGCGGCCGAGATAGCCTTCGACCCAGTCGATCAGCGGCAGGTTCGAGTTGCGGCTCGTCGTGTCGAACCCGACCAGCGCTTCAAGAATCTCGATCGACCGTTGGGTGTCCGTCATGACGCCATCTGCTCCGGCCCCGGATTAGCATACATCCGCCACGGCATTGCAAGCATCAGGCCATATCTGCATCGGCCACCTGCATCGGCCAACCTGCATCGGCTATGCTTGGTGCGGTCACGGCCGCCATTTTTTGCGGGTCATGCCCGGTGCCGCAGGTCAGGGACCGCGTTCCGCCGGGTGTGCTACGCTCTGTTGCGGTTGGACTGTGGCCACGGACCGGGACGGAGGCCTGCATGCGACGACGCGACTTTCTCGCACTGATGGGCGGTGCGGCCGCTGCATGTCCGATGGCCTGGCCGGGCGTCGCGCGCGCCGACGACTACCCCAACCGGCCGATCACCATCGTGGTGCCGTACACGCCCGGCGGCAGCACCGAGATCCTGGCCCGCATCGTCGCCCAGCATCTCGGGCCGCGCCTGCACCAGTCGGTGATCGTCGAGAACAAGCCCGGCGCCGGCACCGTGATCGGCACCACCGCGGTCGCCAAGGCGGCGCCCGACGGCTACACGCTGCTGATGGCGACGCCCACGCCGATGGCGATCAACGTCCGGGTGCACAAGCAGCTCCCCTACGACCCCGCCACCGATTTCGTGCCGCTCGCCCTGATCGCGAGCGCGCCGTTCGTGCTGATCGTGAACCCGGCGCTGCCGGTGCATTCCGTCACCGAGCTGATCGCCTACGCCAAGGCGCATCCCGGCAAGCTGTCCTACGGCTCGGGCGGCGTCGGCGCGCCGCATCATCTCTACGCCGCGCTGCTCGGCAGCATGGCCGACATCCGCATGACCCACGTGCCCTACAAGGGCAGCCTGCCCGCGCTCAACGACGTGGTTGCCGGCCACATCGATCTCATGTTCTGCAACGTCCCGCCCGCGATGGGCATGATCCAGACCAGGCGCGTGCGCGCGCTCGGCGTCTCCACCAAGTCGCGCATCCCCGTCTTCCCGGACATCGCGCCGATCGGCGAGGTCGGCGTGCCCGGCTTCGACGTCGCCGGCTGGTTCATGGTGGTGGCGCCGGCGCAGACGCCGGCCCCGATCGTCGCCAGGCTGCATGACGAGATGGCCGCCGTGCTCAAGGCGCCGGAGGTCAAGGAGCAGATCGCCAGGCTCAGCCTGGTGCAGCTCGAAGATCCGTCGGTCGACGCGATGAAGGCCTTCGTCAAGTCCGAGATCGCGCGCTGGAGCAAGGTGGTGGACGCCGCGGGGATCGCCGGGACGGAGTGAATTTTGTTCTTGGGCTGGCGGCCGGCATCGGGCCGGTCGGTGGCGGCGACGCGTCAAGAAAATTATCCGCGCTGCACGGCAAAAATATTGTTCGAATCCGTCGTCTTTCGCGGTATTCGCAAAGCACGCGACGGCGATGTGCGCCGGCATGCGCGGCGCTTGAGCGCCGTGGCCCGGATGAGCGAAGCGATATGACGGCCGGTCTCGGATGATCGCTGCACTCGGGCTAGGCGGCAGGGCTCGGGCCGGCGCCGCATTTGGCCCGAACGAAGCCAACACAGAGAGGCGGACAGTATCGGCGATGGGCGGCGAGCCCGGCACACCGTTTTGGCAGAACGAACCCAGCGGGAGAAGGAATTTCAATGATATAGCTCTGCCGCCCAGACCTGGAGGCTCAGCCTGGTGCAGTCTCGATGACCCGTCGCGGGCAAAGACGCGGCTGGTGTGCGACCTCAGGCCTGCGAAGGCGAATGGATAAAGTCTTAAGTTGTACTATCGAATTCATACAACTTATTTTGGATTTTGGCAGAACGAACCCGATTCTCCTGGAATTTCAAAGCCCGCCTCTCAGCGCCCCCGCCGCTGCGATGTCTTGAGCTCCCCCGGCAGCACCAGCCGGGCCGGCGCCTGGCCGCGCACCAGCGCGATGATCTTGTCGGCGAAATCCGGCCCCGCGAGGTCGGCCGGGTAGACCATCGGCTTCTCCTCGGTGCCGAACAGGCTTTTGACGAAGCCGAGGCGCAGCGCCAGCTCGTAGGCAGCGTCGGCGTCCGGCTCGACGTAGCAATACGCCGCGCAGCTCGCGATCATGCCGTCGGCGTTCGGATAGGTGGCGCGCATCTCGGGCGTGCTGGCGAAAAACAGCCACGGCCGCACGCCGCAGTCCGGCCCGGTGTCGACCGTGCGCGCGACCGTGCCCATCGGTCCGAGGCGCGCGAGCTCGTCGAGAAAGAACGTGATCGTGGTGCCGGGCGAGATCGCTTGGTCGCGGTTGAGCGTCGCCAGCATCTGGCCGACGATGACGCGCAGCACCACGGCGTAGTGGTCGAGCTCGCGGCGGTCGACGCAGAGATAGAGGGTGGCGCGGCGGCGCAGATCCGCCGGCGTCCAGTCGGAATATC
>CAVPGG010000227.1:0-45210 GCA_963703755.1 uncultured Pseudomonadota bacterium | reverse complement strand
GAACCGGCCCTGTTTCCGGTCTTCGGGATGCCGTCGAGCCGCTGAGCGCCGCTGGACGCCGGAACACCACCCAGCGCATCGCGCTGTACATATAGACGGCTTCGGGCCCAGCCGGCCACGATCCGCGCGAGGTGGTATTCGACGCCGAGGGCCACCAACACGGCGCAGACGCCGAGGATGAACGCCAGGTAATTCACCACGACCACGACCACATACACCGCGAACTGCGGCCCGACCGCGGCGTGTGAGCGGAAGTTCAGAATGCGGTTGAGGAAGTAGCTCAGCGTGAACGCGCACGCGTAGGCCACGCTCACCGCGACAGGAAGCGCGACGTCCAGCACGCCGTGAAGCAGCGTGAGGAGCGCCGATCCGAGCCGCGAAGGTGCAGCCGTTGCCACCGGCGCCTCGTCGCCCTCGGCTACGTCCAGCGCGGCCGCCGCGTGGTCGGGGTGACCGTGCGTGCAGATCACGGCGAGCACCTCGCGGTCGCCCACCGCGTCGAGCACGCCCGCCGGGTCGCGGCCCGGGTCGATGACGATGACCTCCTCGTCATCGCCGATGATCCAGGCGTTGGTCCCTTCGGACGGCACCTGTTCGATCCGTGCGGTCATCGGCCGATTCTCTTCCTGTCTGGCTGGTCCGCCGACCCTTCCTACCACAAGAGACCTGAGCAGTCACTTCCTGCGGTACTCTCTCATGGGAGAAGGCGATGGCGGAGTTCGCGACGAGCTGGACCGCGATGGCGGCCAGCAGCAGTCCGGCGATCCTGGTCACCAGCTCGACGCCGTTGTCGGTCAGCAGCCGGTGGATGACCAGGGCGAAACGCATGGCCAGCCAGATCGTCAGGGCCACCGCAGCCATCGCCCCGGCCAGGGCGAACCCGTCACCGGCGCCGTGAATGCGCTGGACGTACAGCATAGTGGCCACGATCGCGCCCGGGTCCGGCCAGCAGCGGGGTGCCTAGCGGGACGAAGGCCACGTTGGCCCGCTCGACCTCGGCCTCGGAGGGCTCGCCCGCCTTCCCGGTGAGCAGCTCCAGCGCGACCAGCAGCAGGAGCAGGCCGCCCGCCCCCTCCAGGGCGGGCGGGCCAACCCCCAGGTAGTCCAGGATCGTCCGCGTTCCGCAAGTTCATGTTCATCCCGACCATCGCGAGCCTCGTCGACATGCGGCAGTACTCGCTGATGCATTTCCAGGCGGTGTTCGACAACTCGATCACCATGCTGTCGATCTGGAACACGCTCGAGGTCGGCGTGATCACGGCGATCGCGGGCGGCGCGCTCGCCTTCGCGATCGGCTACACGGTGCACCGCACGCAGGTCGGCGGGCGGCGCGCGATCGACTTGCTGTCGAGCCTGCCGGTCGCGATCCCGGGCCTCGTGGTCGGCGTCGCCTATCTGTGGGCCTGGATCGCGATCCCGGGCGGGCTCTACGGCACGATCTGGATCCTCGCGCTCGCCTTCATCGCGCGCTTCATGCCCGACACCGTCAAGGTGCTGTCGACCTCGTTCATGCAGATCCACCGCGAGCTGGAGGAGGCCGCCTGGGTCTGCGGCCGCGGGCTCCTCTCGACCATCCGCACCATCGTGCTGCCGCTCGCGAGCCCGGGCGTGATCGCCGCCATGACGCTGCTGTTCGTGCTCGGCATCCGCGAGCTCGGCTCCTCGCTGTTCCTCTATACGAGCAACACCACCGTGATGGCGGTGCTGCTGCTCGACTATTACGAGGGCGGCAACACCGGCAAGACCGCGGCCTTCAGCCTGGTGCAGACGCTCCTGCTCGCCGTGCTGATCGGCGGCTTCAACCTGATCAAATGGCTGGTCGCGCGGCGCGCCGCCGCGAAGGCCCGGCCGGCAACCTGAAACGCACGACAACGAACAAACGCAAGGGAGAAGACATGACCACTCGCAGATCGATCCTCAAAGGCGCCGCTGCGGCGACGCTGGCGATGCCGGCACTGGCGACACGCGCGTTCGCGGACGGCGAGTTCGGCTCGGCCGAGCTGATCGCGGCGGCGAAGAAGGAGGGCCGGCTCGTCTACTACACGGCGAACTTCGCCGAGGTCGAGCAGGAGGTGATCAACGCCTTCAACAAGCGCTTCCCCGAGATCAAGGTCGAGATGGTGCGCGCGCCGGGCGGCCAGCTCATCACGCGGGTGAAGACGGAGGCCGCCGCCGGCAAGCTCTCGGCCGACGTGATCGACCACTCCGACCGCGCGCTGATGACCGACCTCATCGACCTCTTCCAGGACTACGCGCCGCCGAACGCGGCCGACTACCGCAGCGACGTGATGATCTCGCCCAAGCTGTGGCCGCGCGTGACCCTGGTGTGGTCGATCGCCTACAACTCGGCGCTGGTGAAGAACCCGCCGCAAAGCTGGATGGACCTCACCAAGCCGGAATACGGCAAGAAGCAGATCGGGCAGGTGATCGCGGCGTCGGGCGGCACCACCTGGACCCGCGTCATGTTCGAGCGCCAGGTGCTGGGCGAGGACTACTGGAAGAAGCAGGCCGCGACCGACCCGGTGCTGTTTCCCTCGGGCGCGCCGATGTCCGACGCGATCGTGCGCGGCGAGGTGACGATGGGACCGATCCTCTACAACGCGATCTTCCCCAAGCAGCGCGACGGCGCGCCGGTCGAGATGGTGTTCGCGCCGGAAGGCGCGCCCGTGAACCCGTATGCGAGCGGCGTGCCGAAGACGGCGGCGCATCCGAACGCGGCCAAGCTCTTCCTCAACTGGTGCATGTCGGTCGAGGGCCAGACCTTCATGATCAAGCAGCAGGGCAATCTGACGTCGCTGAAAAAGGCGCCGTTCTATCCGAAGGGCTTCGATCCCGCGAAGGTCAAGCTGTGGGTGCCGGAGTTCAAGCAGTACGTCGCCCTGCACAAGCAATGGATCGAGGACTGGAACAAGACGTATAACTATCGGCAGTGAGGTATCCGTCATTGCGAGGCGCGCGTAGCGCGCCGAAGCAATCTCGCGCCGCGAATCATGCGCAAGTGAAGAGGGATTGCTTCGCGGAGTTTATCCTTGGGCTCGCCGAAGGCGAGACCCGAGGGCTCGCAATGACCGAGTAAGAGGATACGCAGTGGCCGCAACGCTCGACGTTCGCGATCTGGTCAAGGCTTTCGCCACCGGGCACCGGGCGGTGGACGGCGTGAGCTTCACGGTGCCGGCGGGCGAGATCGTCGTGCTGCTCGGCCCGTCGGGCTGCGGCAAGACCACGACGCTGCGCTGCGTGGCGGGCCTCGAGCATCCGACCGCGGGGTCGATCGCGATCGGCGGGCGCACGGTGTCGTCGCCGACGGAAGGCGTCATGGTGCCGGCGCGCCAGCGCGGCATCGGCATGGTGTTCCAGTCGTATGCGGTGTGGCCGCACATGACCGTGGCGCAGAACGTGCGCTACCCGCTCAAGCACCGTGGCGTGCGCCGCGCCGATGCGGACCGGCAGGTGGCCGAGGCGCTCGACCTCGTCGGCCTGGGCGAATATGCGGACCGGCCGGTGGTGTCGCTCTCGGGCGGGCAGATGCAGCGGGTCGCGCTCGCGCGCAGCATGGTCTACCGCCCGCACCTGATACTGCTCGACGAGCCGCTGTCGAACCTCGACGCCAAGCTGCGCGTGCGGTTGCGCGACGACCTGCGCCGCATCCTCAAGGCGACCGGCATGACGGCGCTCTACGTCACGCACGACCAGTCGGAAGCCGTGGTGCTCGGCGACCGCGTCGGCGTGATGCGCGACGGCAAGCTGCTGCAGATGGCGACGCCCACCGAGATCTACAACCGGCCGGCCGATCTCTTCGTCGCCAACTTCACCGGCGCCTCGAACGAGCTTGCCGGCCGGCTGATCGCGCGCGACGGCGACTTCGGCACCGTCGACCTCGGCGGCGGCCAACGCGCCGAGGCCGCCCTGCTCCACCCGCTCGCGCCGGGCGACGCGGTGCGCATCGCGCTGCGGCCGGAGAACATCGCGCTCGGCACGCGCAACGGCGCGAACAGCTTCGAGGCGCGCGTGGTCGAACGGCGCTACCAGGGCACGCAGACCGCCTACGACATCGACCTGCTCGGGCGAAGGCTCGAGGTGGTGGAGCTCGGCACCGCGGTGCGCCACGAGGTGGGCGCGAGCGCGCCGGTGACGTTGCCGCGCGAGGCGCTGTGGGCCTATCGCGATACGGGGACGGCGAGGGAGGAGTAGCCTCCCGCTACGTTGTCAGGAGAGCACTTCGCTTGCGCTCCTTCTCCCCGCGTGCGGGGAGAAGGTCGGGATGAGGGGGCGCCTCGACAAACTCCGACGCAGCGACTCGCGGAAACGCCCCCTCACCCCGACCCTCTCCCCGCACGCGGGGAGAGGGAGAGCAGGCGCAGCGCCGCGCGGCCGCGACGGAACGCCACCGCGCCGGTTTGCGTTTTGCTTTATGATCGCGCCATGCCGACCGACGCGCCGAGTTTCACCGACTATCCGCTGCGCAACGTGCGTCTCGACACGCTGATCCGGATGCGCTGGCTCGCGGTGTTCGGCCAGATCGCGGCCGTGCTGATGGTCAATGACGGCCTCGACTACGACCTGCCGCTGTGGCCGTGCCTCGCGGTGATCGGCCTCTATGCCTGGCTCAACATCGCGCTGCGCCTGCGCTTCCGCGGCAACCAGCGGCTCGAGCCCGACCGCTACGGCTGGCTGCTCGCGGTCGACATCGCCGAGCTCGCGGTGCTGCTCTTTCTCACCGGCGGGCTGCAGAACCCGTTCGCCTTCCTGTTTCTCGGGCCGGTGGTGATCTCGGCAACGACGCTGCCGGCGCGCATGACGCTGATGCTCGCGGCCTTCGCCATGGTGTGCGCGACCGTGCTGATGTTCTGGCACGGCCCGCTGCCGTGGTACCCGAGCGAGGAGGCACAGGAGCTGCCGCAGCCCTACATGATCGGCGTGTGGCTCGCGCTGATCCTGTGCATCGGCTACATCAGCGTCTACGCGTGGCAGGTCCTCGGCGAGTTGCGCCGGCTGACCGAGGCGCTGACCGCAACCGAGATGGTGCTCTCGCGCGAGCAGCACCTGATCCAGCTCGACGGGCTCGCGGCCGCGGCCGCGCACGAGCTCGGCACGCCGCTCTCCACCATCGCACTGGTCGCGCGCGAGCTGCAGAAGGCGCTCGGTCCCGACTCGCCGCATGCCGAGGACGTGAAGCTGCTGCGCGAGCAGGCGCAGCGCTGCGGCGACATCCTCGGCAAGCTCAGCCAGCTGCCCGGCGGCGGCGAGCCGTTCGAGCGGATGAAGCTCTCTGCCCTGATCGAGGAGGTGGTGGCGCCGCATCGCAATTTCGGCGTCGACATCGCGATCGCGATACGCAAGGAGGGCGGCGCCGAGCCCGAGGTCGCGCGCAACCCGGCTATCATGTACGGGCTCGGCAACCTGGTCGAGAACGCGATCGATTTCGCCCACGAGCGGGTCGAGATCGCGGCCGACTGGAGCGGCGACAAGGTGACGGTGACGATCAACGACGATGGCCCGGGCTTTCCGCCCGAGATCATGGACCGCATGGGCGAGCCCTTCGTCACCGGACGGCGGCTGCGCCAGCGCGCCGCCAACGAGAACCCTGGGCTCGGCCTCGGCTTCTTCATCGCCAAGACGCTGCTCGAGCGCTCGGGCGCGTCCCTCGCCCTGGAGAACCGCCAGTTCCCCCAGCGCGGCGCCATCGTGCGGGTCCGCTGGGGCCGCGCCGACTTCGAGCGGCCGCTAGTGGGCGCTGCAGCATGACGCAAAGGTAATCAAAAAAGGCGACGTTTCCGCTGGAATTTACCATGTCGGAAGCGCCATATGAGCGAAGTGGGCGGCGCGATTGGCGACACAAGGCCGCCCGGCTATCATGGGCGGCGATAAATTGCTTGAGCATGATCTTTTCCGAAAACCGGTGTCCACTTTTCGGGATCATGCTCGAGGCGCAAAAAGGCATCACACGATGACGGAACTCGCCGCAATGTCCGCGCAAGGCGATCGCTCGCTGCTGATCGTCGAGGACGACAAGTCGTTCCTGCAGCGGCTCGCCCGCGCCATGGAAGGCCGCGGCTTTGCGGTCACCACCGCCGAGACGGTGGCGGACGGCCTCACCCAGGTGGAGAAGACCTCGCCCGCCTTCGCGGTGGTCGACATGCGGCTCGGCGACGGCACCGGCCTCGACGTGATCTCGGCGCTGAAGAAGCGCCGTCCCGACGCGCGCGGCATCGTGCTCACCGGCTACGGCAACATCGCGACCGCGGTGACCGCCGTGAAAATGGGCGCGTTCGACTATCTCTCCAAGCCCGCCGACGCCGACGAGGTCGCGGCCGCGCTGCTGGCGCTCGAAGGCCGCAAGGCGGAACCGCCGGAGAATCCGATGTCGGCCGACCGGGTGCGCTGGGAGCACATCCAGCGCATCTACGAGCTGTGCGGCCGCAACGTGTCGGAGACCGCGCGCCGGCTCAACATGCACCGCCGCACGCTGCAGCGCATCCTGGCGAAGCGCGCGCCGAAGTGACGCGCTTTACCCTCCCCTGAAGGGGGAGGGTCGCTCGCCGTAGCGAAGCGAAGGCGAGCGGGGTGGGGTGGCTGAGGCGCCCACACCCCACCCCGGCTCAGCTCACTTCGTTCGCTTCGCCGACCCTCCCCCTTCAGGGGAGGGTGAAGAGAGTCATCCCTCCCCATACGGCCCGGTCGGATCATTGAGCGCCTGCAATCGCCGCGCGGCCGCGCGAGCAAAGGCGAGCATCATGCTGCGACGTGTGGCCGAATGCAGACGATGCTCGGGCGCCTCGCGCAGGAGCCCAGCGCCGTAGGCGTCGGCGACGATGAGGCCGGCGTCTTGCGGAAAGATATCCGCGGGCACATGCGCGGCGGTCGCGAAATACAGGCGATCGCAGTGCAGGCGATAGTCCGGCCATTTCTGGTCGACGCGGAAATCCTCGACCGAGGATTTTATCTCGACGATCCAGATCTCGCCGTCGTGGCGCAGCGCGACGAGGTCGGCGCGCCGGCCGGAGGCGAGGGGCAGCTCGGCCACGCAGGCCATGCCGTGCGCGACGAGCAGGCGCTGGGTGCCGCGCGCGACCGCGAGCGCGGTCGGCGACTGGCGGCCGTCGAGCGAGACGATCGGCGGATCGGCGACGAGGCTCATTCGGCCGCCCTCCGCGCCGTGCCCGACGCGCGCTCCGGGAAGGCGCGTGCCAGCGCCTCGCGCGAGGGCGCAATCACGCCGCGCTCGGTGATGAGACCGGTGACGAGGCGCGCCGGCGTCACGTCGAAGGCGTAGTTGGCGACCGGAGAGCCCTTCGGCACCACCCGCACGGTCTCGATGCGGCCGTCGGCGGTCTCGCCCGAGATGGTCGCAACCTCGTCGGCGCCGCGCTCCTCGATCGGGATGGCGCGGCCCTCGCGCAGGCTGAAGTCGATCGTCGGCGATGGCAGGCCGATGTAGAACGGCACGCCGTTGTCATGCGCGGCGAGCGCCTTGAGATACGTGCCGATCTTGTTGCACACGTCGCCGTTGGCGGTGACGCGGTCGGCGCCGACGATCGCGATGTCGACGAGGCCGCGCTGCATCAGGTGGCCGCCGGTATTGTCGGCGATCACCCGATGCGGCACGCCGTGATGGTTGAGCTCCCAGGCGGTGAGCGAGGCGCCCTGGTTGCGCGGCCGCGTCTCGTCGACCCAGACATGAACCGGCACGCCCGCGTCATGCGCCGTGTAGACCGGCGCGAGCGCGGTGCCGATATCGACGGCGGCAAGCCAGCCTGCATTGCAGTGGGTCAGCACGTTGACGGGCGCATCGCCTTTGCGCGCCGCGATGTCCGCGATCAGCTTGGCACCATGCCGGCCGAGCGCGCGGTTGATGGCGACATCCTCCTCGGCGATCTCGGCGGCGCGCGCATAGGCGGCGGCGACGCGCTCGTGGCGCGGCCGGTTGCGCACCGCCGCCGTCATCTCGTCGAGCGCCCATTTGAGATTGACCGCGGTCGGCCGCGTGGCGAGCAGCGTCGCGCAGGCGCGCTCGAGGCCTTCGTCGGAGGCGTCTTCGCGCAACGCGAGGCAGATGCCGTAGGCCGCGGTCGCGCCGATCAGCGGGGCGCCGCGGATCACCATGGTGGCGATCGCCGCAGCTGTATCCGCGAGGGTGGCGAGGCGCTTCGTCGCGAAGCGATGCGGCAGCCGGGTCTGGTCGATCACGCCGACCGACCAGCCGTCCGCCTCGAGCCAGATGGTGCGCCAGGGCTTGCCGTCGATTTTCATTGGCTTCCACTGCGTGTCGGTTCCCATCCCCCCACGAGCGAAGCGAGTGGCGGGGGAGGGGTCAGGGGTGGGGGCGCCGCTTGCTCATGCGCAACTGCATTGCGCCCAACTACAGATTCGGAGCAAGCGTAGTCCCCCCACCCCGTCCGCGTTCGCTTCGCTCACGCGGCCGACCCTCCCCGCCAACGGGCGGGAGGGTACCGGCCGCCTCAGAAGAACGCCTGTATGCCCGTCTGCGCGCGGCCGAGGATCAGGGCGTGGATGTCGTGCGTGCCCTCGTAGGTGTTCACGGTCTCGAGGTTCGACAGCACGCGCATCACGTGGAACTCGTCGGCGATGCCGTTGCCGCCGTGCATGTCGCGCGCCACGCGGGCGATGTCGAGCGCCTTGCCGCAGTTGTTGCGCTTCATCAGCGAGACCGAGGGCGGCGCAGCCTTGCCGGCTTCCAGCATGCGGCCGAGCGCGAGCGCGCCGGCGAGCCCGAGCGCGATCTCGGTCTGCATGTCGGCGAGCTTCTTCTGGATGAGCTGGTTGGCGGCGAGCGGCCGGCCGAACTGCTTGCGGTCGAGCACGTATTGCCGCGCGCGGTGCCAGCAGAACTCGGCCGCACCCATCGAGCCCCAGGCGATGCCGTAGCGCGCATTGTTGAGGCAGCCGAACGGGCCGGCGAGGCCCTTCACGTTGGGGAGCAGGCTCTCCTCCGGCACGAACGCATCGTCGAGCACGATCTCGCCGGTGGTCGAGGCGCGCAGCGACAGCTTGCCCTCGATCTTCGGCGTCGAGAATCCCTTGGTGCCGCGCTCGACGATGAAGCCGCGGATCACGTCGTCGAGCTTCGCCCACACCACCGCGACGTTGGCGAACGGCGCGTTCGAGATCCACATCTTGGTGCCGGTGAGGCGAAAACCGCCCGGCGCCTTCTCGGCACGCGTCACCATCGAGCCGGGGTCGGAGCCGAAGTCGGGCTCGGTGAGGCCGAAGCAGCCGGCGATCTCGCCGCTCGCGAGCTTGGGCAGGTACTTCTTGCGCTGCGCCTCGGTGCCGTAGGCGTAGATCGGGTACATCACGAGGGACGACTGCACCGACATGGCGGAGCGGTAGCCGGAATCGACCCGCTCGATCTCGCGCGCGATCAGCCCATAGGCGACATAGCCGAGGCCGGCGCCGCCGTATGCCTCGGGAATCGTCGGGCCGAGCAGGCCGAGCGCACCCATCTCGTTCAGATCTCGCGGTCGAAGCGCTCCTCGCGGTAGGCCATGAGGATGCGCGGCATCAGCTTGTCCTGCGCATAGCCGCGCGCGGTGTCGCGCACCATGCGCTCTTCCTCGGTGAGCTGGCCCTCGAGGCCGAGCGGATCCTCCCAGTCGAATTCGGCGGACGGCTTGGCGCGCACCGGCTGATCGGGACGCTTTTCGGCGGCTTGCGGCATGTTCAACTCCTGGGGCGCATCGCGCATTTGGCCGCAGTATAGAGCATTCGCGCGCGCGGCAGGAGTCACACGCGGCAGCGACAGGACGGCCGCCGCGATGGACAAAGCGAATCCGGCGCAGGACGGAGTGTGCGCGAGGCGGAAAGCCATGGTTGCCTCCCGATGGCTGCCAGAACCGTCTCGAGCCTACCCGTGGTTGGTTAGCGAAAGTTCTGCGCGGTCATCGCAGGCGCAACGATTCGCAGGGAAGATTTCCCGACGCCCACGGGCGACGCCGCTGACGCCGGCGACGGATTGCGGAAGGCCGCGGTCGTCGCAGGGGCTTGCTTGCCGCTGCGGCCGCCTTCCGCTATCTACGACGCGTGCGCCCGTAGCTCAGCTGGATAGAGCGCTGCCCTCCGAAGGCAGAGGTCAGGGGTTCGAATCCCTTCGGGCGCGCCAGTAACATCGCCGCCAAATGCCGCCGATCCTGCGAATTCACCGCGATCGGAGAGGGCGCGAACGGAAGCGAGCATCTTCGATGACTGTATAGCGACCAAAAAGGGTGTCGCCGAACCGGTCGATCGCAGCCTGCAATCGGGGCCCTTTACGCAAGCGTCGTGACGAATCTATCCGCAGGAGGACGATGCCGGGAACCGGCCGTGCTTGTCGGAAGACCAAGTCTCCGAAATCCTTGTCTTCCGTCAGCAGTAGCCATTTTCGCGGTGCGCCCGATTCATGACCTCCGTATCGGCTGCCCGCGGATCGACGTTAGACATGTAGACGACGTCATGCCCCAAACCATGCAATAGTGCTGCCAAGTCCGCGTCCGCGCATTCGTCAACTAACCAGCGCACGCCGGGTTAGCCATAGACGAGAGCTTCATCGGCCAAATAGTCCGCCGCAAAGGCTTGCGCCGCGCGAACGTCTTCCGGCGTCAGCCGCGGATGGTCGGCCATGATCACTTCAGGCGTCATGCCAGCTCCCAGCTTGCGCAATATGATCTCGACTGGCACACGCGTCCCTCGGATCACTGGCTTGCCGCCCATGATGTCCGGATTGATCTCGATTCGTTCGTGTGTTGTCACGGAGGTCTCCGTCGCATACTGGCGGCATTTAACCGCCACTTGATTTATAGCATGGCTCCTGCTCGGCGGCACCTGTTTTGGCACCCAAGATGGGATCCTCGACCATCGCTTGCCAGGAAGAGCAAGACCGCCTACGTCGCGAAGCCAAGGCGCGTCTGCGCCGGACGATCTCGTTGATCCAGCGGGCAGCAGTCGAGCGCGGCCTGACCGACGCGGAGCTCGAACGGCTCATGGCCGATGAGAGTTGAGCGTGTTGTTATCGATACCAATGTGCTGGATTGGGGAAAGCCGCTTGCTGGGGTAACTGGACCACCTTGCGAAATCGGGAGGACAGCCGCCCAGCAACACGCAAGCCCAACCACGATCGGCCTTCTTGCCACATTCATCGGTCGGCGCCGCGCGGCGCGAGCAGCCGGAGCAGCCGCACGAGCCGCTGGTCGGAATCGTGCGGATCCTGCGCCATGCCGCGCCAGCGGCCGGCGGCGCGCTGAAAGATCCGCCGGGCGGCCGGATCGCGGACGCGGCGGGCGAACTCATCGCACTCGGCCGCCTTGCGCTCGCATCGCTCGATATTGGTTTGCACGCCGACGCTCCCCGCCGCCCGGGCGGCGGCGACACGGGGCTAAACGCCCCGCGCATGCGGAGGTTCCACGCTACCCGGGCGGTCGATCCGCCTCCTGCAGAGCCGGTCACGCTCCGCGCGAAGCTCGGGAAGATGAGGCTCGGCCTCTTCCTCCGAGATCGTCCTCCGCACAAGGGCGGTGAACGTCCGATCGAGATCGCGTCGAGCTACGGCTAATTGCTCTTCGGCCGCTCCGCGCGCGGCCGCGCCACTTGCCGGCTTAGGGGGCCGGCGTGCGCGCCGCTACGTCCAGGGTCGCTCCGCTGTCGAGCAAGACCCGTGCGGTGACCGCGTGCGGCGCTGCTGCTGCGGCGAAGCCGAAGAAGTAGCTGCTCTCGCCTTTCTCCGAACCCGTGCCGGGACACACCGGCTTTGCGAACGCGAAGGCGATGGCCTTCCCGGTACGCTCGGCCGATGCAAGTCCGATCATGCCCGACACGCGGGTGTTGACAACGAAGACGTCGAACCGATCGTCGCGCCCGGTATACGGCATCTTGCTGATCGGGCCGGCATCGAGCGTGAGCCGCTTGACGCAGGCCCTGCTCTCCCCGGCGGTGGCCTGCGACAGGTCGAGGCGAAATTCGTATCCGTACGTTCCGGCCGCATTGGAGTCGGGCGTCGCCGGAAAGGTCAGCGAATGCAACACCGCGTTGCCGGCGATACCCGGAATCGGAATAACGCCGACCGTGTCCGTGCCGTCCAGGTTGCAACGCTTGTTGGTGGCGAAGACGCACCTGACCGCCAGCGAGCTGAGATCGATGGTGGTCAGCGGCTCCGCCATTGCGGCCGAAGTCCATGACGTCAGCATCAGCGCCGAAGTCGCCAGGATTACGCGAGCAGACATGTTCGAGGCCTCCGCGGCAAGACCGGCGCCGGGCGATCGCAAGGATTGACCGCGGATCGCAGCGCCACCTCAGATGAACCGTCAGGCAAAATGAAAAGGGCGGCTTGCACCAGAGCCGGTGAAGCCGCCCTTGGCTTGCTGTATCGATCGGATCGCGTCAGCCGGTCACGGATCGGTGCCGGTCACCTGGAACACGGCGATGCAGCCTTGCGTGTCCGAGCCGCCGCCAGTCGAGCAGATCGCCGGAACCGATTGCCCGGTGAACGCCGTGCTGGCGATCGGGACGTAGATCTGGTTGTGGACCGGGTCGGCGATCAGGGAGTGATTGGTGCCGTGCGGGTTGGCCTGCCCGCCCGCGCCGAAATCCGTGGCCGCACAGTTGGCCAGCCCGATGATCGTATCGGGATCGTTTTCCAGCGTGGTGGCATTGATCATGCCGATCGCCTGCGGGCCCGCAAAGGTCTGCGAGCCGGCCGCCGCATAAGCCTCGCCCTGCACATTGGCGGTCTTGTAGATGTCGCCGCCGTACTGGCCGTTCGGCAGGGTATTGCCCGGCACCGACGGGCAATGCGGACGGAAGCCGTCGGTCATCACGTTCGGATTGACCACCGAGTTGTTGCCCGATCGCGCCAGGTAGTAGTGATTGTCGCCGCTGTTGTACGCGACCATGTCGTTGCCGGCCTGCCAGGACAGCGAGACGCTGGCGCCGAACGTGCCGCCGGAAGTCCCATCGTCGACGAGCGCGGTCGGACGATTGGCCGCCGCGTTGGCGACTGCCCCGTTGCAGCCCGCCAGCATCTCGCCGAAGCTGCCCACCACCGGGCCGATCGCCAGGCCTTGCGGCCCGCTGCAGGCCGCGAGCGGAATGAGCGGAGCGGCCTCGATCTGCATGGTGACCGGGTTGATCCGGGCGATGGCGCCGGGTGCCGAGTTGTCGCCCGGGCCGTTCACCTCCGGCACCGTGACGTAGATCTTTCCGTCGCGCGGATTGTACTGGCACTGCTCGATGCCGTTGGTGCCGTTGACGCCGATGCCGCCGCCGTGCTGCACGGTGCCGTCGAAAACGATCTTGCCGATAATCGTATGGGCCGGATAGCTCACGGCGGTGATGAACGCCGGGTTGTCGGCATTGTTCGCCACGAAGCCGATGCGATGGACCGGGTCGTAGCACATCTCGTCCACGCGGAATGTTCCGCCAGTGTTGACGCTTCCGAGCAGTGCTCCGTTTACCACGGACAAGAACTTGAGCGTGCTGGGCCCGTCGCCGGCCCAGATCTCGCGATGATTGGAGATGATCATGACCCCGTCGGGACCCGACGTGTTGTTGTTGCCGGTCGCGCCCGCGAAGAGACCTTGTCCGGCGGTCATCACCAAGCTGTTGCTGTTGGTGCTGATCACTTGGACGCCTTTGTTGGTGCGGTCGCCCAGGATGTAGTAGTTGAGCGTCGTATCGACGAAGCTGATGTCGAAGCTCGTGATCTTGCCTGGGACCGAGACCACGGTCCTGAGCGTGAGGGTCTCGGTGGCGAGCGCCGCACTCCCGAGCACGAGCCCTGCCGATGCCAAGGCAGCCGCTGCGAACGCCGCCATCCTGGCGGGTCGAAAACTACTTGCAGATCCAACTTTCATGGTCGTCGCCTCCATTCACTCGCGGGTTGGTTGTCGCGCCATTGACGTGGGCTCGGCAAATTCAACGATGATCCCGCCCCCGATGCAGGGGCCGTTGCACTGTCGAATTCCAGAATTTCTGCGGATGCGATCTGCTTGTCCCGTACCCACCACGCCGTCTCGGGGTGTGAAGCCCGTTGTCGACGCTGCGGCATGTTAGCGCGCGTTATGTCCCATGCCACAAAAAAAATCGAAACTGCCACGGAAAAATCATCAGACGGCCACGGACGGGCGAGCTGATTTAATTCCTAATCCAAATTGCAGCCCGGAATTGTTTTTGGTCGCGTGTTGCCGATTTATCACATCTGGGGCGGCTAACATGTGTTAAGAACTGGGCAGACTAAAGCGTAAGGGGAGGGGATTCATGGGGCGATCAGCACTCTTGACGGCCGCGTTTCTGGCGATGATCGCCAGTCCGGTTTTTGCTGCCGACATGCCACTCAAGGCGCCGCCGGCGCCGGTTCTGGTGGATCAGGGCTGGAATGGCACCTACGTGGGTGCTTTTGTCGGCTGGGAACGGGCGACCAGCGACTGGGATCCGACTTGCGTTCAGGCCGGCGCCCCATTCACGTGCACCAATCCCTTGAACCCCATCCCCTTCGTCGTGGATTCGCGTGCCTCGTTCAACAACTCCAGTACGCGATATGGTCTCTATACCGGCTGGATGTTCCAGGCCAACGACCGATGGGTCTTCGGCGCCGAGAGCGACTTCGCTTTCCACAGTAAGACCGCATCCGTCCCGTTCCTCGTGGGATGTGCCAGCGGGGCATGTACGGGTAATATCCCTATCCCACCGGCCACGACGTTCTCCGGCGACAGCACCTCGCTCAAGCTCGGGGATGACTACAGCTTCCGCGTTCGCGCCGGCTTCCTCGTGCTCCCGCAACTTCAGGCCTACGTGGCCGGCGGCCCTGCGGCGCAACGGGTTACCGCGACCGCTTCCTGCACCTTCACGGGTGCGGTTCCTTGCTTTCCTACCCTCGTCCAGACCTCGTCAACGACGCTCGTGGGATACACGGTCGGCGCCGGCCTCGAGTGGAAGCTGTTGGACCACATCCTGCTGCGTGGCGAGTATCGCTATAACGACTATGGCACCTGGAAGCAGAGCTTCTTCGTCGGCAGCGGCCAGATCGAGGAGTTCGCCAATATCCACGTGAAGTCGCAGATGGCGACGTTCGGCATCGCCTACCTCTTCCCGCCGCCGCGCTGGTAGGATCCTTCACTCTCTTGTCGAGAATCGAGCCCCGGCTAGCCGGGGCTCTTTTTTTGCGCAAGCGTAGCGTCATGGCCAACTCGGCCCGATTGATCGTCGTACCGCGTGCAATTGCCGGGGCGCGTCTCGACACTGCAGGCTCACGAGCGCACATTGGAACGCCAGTTTGCCCCGATCCCGGCATGCAGGAAGGCGGATGCAGGCGCAACTTGATCCCCACTCCTTGGTACCGGAATGGTGGTGGAGGAAGGTGTCGATGATCAGGATTGCAGCCGCCGCATTGTTCATCTCCGCAGTCCTTGCCAGCGTTCAGGCGAGCGCTCTCGGTGCCGACGTTCGCGTCCAGGGCTCTGAAGACGCAATTCGTGTCGAGGCGCGAGATGCGACCGGCGCCGAAATCCTCGCCGCGCTCGCCGCGCATTTTGCGCTGAGCTACCGCGGCGCAACCGCAAGCGAGCGCGTATCCGGAACGTTCGAGGGACCGCTGAACGAAATCGTGAAGCGTGTGCTGGATCGCTACAATTTCGTCCTCACCCGCAGAGCCGGCGGCCTGGAGGTGGTCGTGATAAGCCGCCGGTCGGACAAGGCGGTACCGCCGCCGCGGCCGACGCCGCGCGGCCGGCAGGAATGACCCCTGGAATCAGCGCGTCGTCGTCGCCCCAAAAGATTTCAGAGCCGGCGCCAGCATCCGGGTCAGGCGCGCGAGCCGCTGGTCGGAATCGTGCGGATCCTGCGCCATGCCGCGCCAGCGGCCGGCGGCGCGCTGAAAGATCCGCCGGGCGGCCGGATCGCGGACGCGGCGGGCGAACTCATCGCACTCGGCCGCCTTGCGCTCGCATCGCTCGATATTGGTTTGCACGCCAACGCTCCCCGCCGCCCGGGCGACGGCGACACGGGGCTAAACGCCCCGCGCATGCGGAGGTTCCGTACTACCCGGGCGGTCGATCCGTCTCCTGCCCGGTAATGGACGGCGTGACCGCGCCCAGCATGGCGCCGAGCCAGAAGTAGATCATCCGGCCTTCGACCTGGGTGGAGAAATCCGAATTGGCGAGGCTCGTCGCGCACCAGCCGACGAGCGTCGCGGCGGCAATCTCGCGGAAAGGGGTCGGCGCCGGATAGCGGAATGCGGCGTAGAGGAAGAACAGGAAGGTGCCGAGGCCGAGAATGCCCAGCTCGCCCTGCAGCTTGAGGAACTGGTTGTGCGGATCGTCGGTGAGGAAGCCGCGCCATTCCGCGACGCCCTGCACGTAGGGCGCATAGCCGTACTGGAACGCGCCCATGCCGACGCCGAGCAGCGGATGGTCGACGATCATTCGCCAGGTGTTGCGCCACATCACGATGCGGGTGCCGACCGGCGTGCCTTCGCTCGCCTGGTCGACCGCCGCGATCTCGCTGCGCGCCTGCGCGAGCCGGTCGCGGACATGCGGGCTTGCGATCATCAGCGCCGCGCAGGCAACCACGATCGCACAGCCGGTCGCAAGCTTGAGCCGCCACGTCCCCGGGGCGAGCAGGATTGCGGCCGCCACCGACATGACAAGCGCCGACAGATAGCCGGTGCGGCCCCACAGCACGAACACGACGTTGACGACGAGCGCCGCGAGCACGCCGGCCATGAGCCAGCGGTTGCCGAGCAGGCGATCGCCGGCGAATTCCGTCGAGCGCAGCAGGGCCGCGATGCAAACGACGATCGCGACCGAGAGCACCATGCCCTGGGTTGCATAGTTCTGGAAAACGATGCCCGGATCGAGGCGGACCGTGAGCGAGGTCGAGCGCGCGGCGGTGACGAACGAGACGAGCGTGCCGGCAAGGCACGTCGCGAGCACCACCTTGAGCGCCAGCCGCCTCGACGGCACGTCGGTGAAGACCCCGAGCGCGAGCGGCACGAGCAGCATGCGGCGCCACGCCAAGAGGCCCTTGAGCGCCTCGATCCAGGGCGCCTGTCCGTGCAGGAGGCCGACAACCATCGCGATCCCGAACGGGTACCCGGCAAGCAGAAGTGGATGACGGCAGAACACATCCACCATCCGCCGCCGCAGCGTCGGATTCGCCAGGAACGCGATGTAGGTCACGCTCTCGATGATGACCGACACCGTCGTCGACAGCAGCATCGAGACGACCACGGCGAGGAGCAGCCACCGCCCGAGACGTACGCCCGCGTCGGCCCGATGCGTCATTGTCGCATGCCCTCGGCGGATCGCGCCGCGAGCCGGGCGGGATCGACCAGCAGCAGGCCGCAGGCGAACCAGAAGGTCCGCTGGAAGAAGATGTCGTGCACGAGGCCCATGAGCACGAACGCCGCGACGACGACGAGGAGGCCGCGCGCCGGACCGCCGTCATTCCGCCACAGCGCCGCAAGGCCGGCCGCGCCGAGGCTCGCGATGAAGACCGCGTAGGCGGCGAGCCCGACGATGCCCATCTCGGCGAGGAACCAGATCGGCACGCTGTGGATCACGACCATCGGCAGGCCGGAGGTCTCGCGCTCGAGCAGGAACGTGCCGAGGCCGCCGCCCAGCAGCGGATGGCGCAGCCAGGCCTCGAGGCCGAGCGCGGCCGATTGCCAGCGCAGCTCATCGGACTGGTCGGCATGCGGCCGCAGCGCATGGGTGAGCGGCTCGACCACGCTGCGATCGATCGCGTCGCGGAAGGCGAAGCCGATGAGCGCCAGCACGACGCCCGCGGCCAGCGTGACGGCGAGCCTGCGGCCGGTGGCGAGGCGCGGAAGCCGCGGCAGCAGCGCCGCGAGCACAGCCGCCGCAAGCGCGCACAGGATGCCGGCACGCGAACGGGTGAGCGCAATGGTGGCGAGACAAGCGCCGGCCGCGAGGAGCCCGGACGAGGCGGCGGACCGCGACGTGTCCCGCATGCCGATCACGACCGCGAGCGCCATGAGAAGCTGGAACGCGAATGCGTTGGAATTCTGCGCGTAGCCTTCGAGCTGGCCGCTCTTGGCGAAGAGATAGCCGAAGAAATCGGGCGGCAGGGGCGCGACGAAGAGGTGGATCGCGTAGGCGAGCGCCTGGACGGCGCAGATCGCCACCGCGGCGAGCACGAAGGTGCGGGCGAGGATCACGCGGCCGCGCTCGCCGGCGATCAGCACGACAAGGCCCGGAACGGCGGCGTAGCCGAGCAGGAAGAGGAAGCCAAGCATGCGGTTGAGCAGGGCCCAGGCGGTGAGGCCGGGACCGAGCCAGGCGACGACAAGGCCGAGCGACAGCGTGGCCGCGAGCGCGCCAGTGCTCCAGCGCACGATGCGCGGGTAAAGCCGCAGGAAACCGTCGGTCCAGGCAAACACGCCGGCGAAGAACAGCGCCGTGATGGCGAGCGGATCGGCGGCGTTGACCGTGATCTCGCCCGGCCCGCTCGGCACGCGCAGCTGAAGATAGATGAGGCAGGCGGTGAGGATGTCGATCGTCCAGATGAAGATCGGGTCGGATGGCGCGAGCGCGCGCGCCATGCTGCGCGGCGCCGCCGGTCCGCGCGCCGGCGCTGCCGGGCGCAGCCAGGCATCGACCACGACCGCGCCGCCCGCCGCGAGCGCGATCAGCAGGCTGACCGCGCCGACGACCACGGCGACGATCACGGCCGCCTCGTTCGGTACGCCGATGGCGCCCAGCGCATAGACGGCGCCGAACTCGCGCAGGCCCCAGCCGGCCCAGCTCACCGGCAGCCCGGCCGCGAACATCACGATGACGATCGCGGGCGCGAGTTGGCCGGGCGCGATGCCGGGCGCGAACGCGCGCACCAGCACCACGTAGGCCGCAAACATCGCGAGGTGCGCCAGCAGGCTGATCGCGAGCGCGGGCGCAAGCCGCAGGCTGGTGCGCAGCATGGCGCGCATCTCGCCGGCGCCGATCGCGCGCTTGAGGCCGGGCAATCCCGCGACCGCGAGCGTCGCGGCGGTGGCAAGCGCGACCGAGGCGAAATAGGCGCCGCCGTCGTGCAGCTCGAAGCCGAGCGAGCCGAACAGCACGAGCGCCGAGACGACGGCGCCGACGCCGATCGTCGCGAGCGCGAGCAGACGCTCGAGGTAGGTCGCCGCGACGGTCGCGCTCATCGGCACGCCGCTCGCCTGCAGCACCATGGCGCGGGTGAGGCTCTGGCCGATGACGTTGAGCAGGAACTGGCTCGCCAGGTTGCCGAGCGCGAACGCATAAGCCGCGCTGCGCCGCTCGAGCCGCACGCCGAGCGCGCCGAGGGTCGAGACGAAGCGCAGGAAGGCGAGCAGGAAATTGCCGGCGAGCAGCATGACGGCGAGCGCGACCGGCCCGGCGCGCAGCGCCTGCAGGCTCGCGGCCAGCCTGGCGAGATCGAGCGAGTGGATCACCACGACCAGCGCGACCACGGTCGCGATGCCGGTGAGGATCGATTGCAGCCGGCTCATCGGCGCTGGTCGGTTGCGTGCGGCGTCATCCGGCGAGGCGCGGCTGCCGCGGTGCGGTGCCGGTGGCCGAGCGCAGGCTCAGGCCGCACCATCGAGGTTGCGGCGCATCACCGCGACGCGTCCTCGTCGAGGTCGACATTACTGCTGATGCGCGGCGCGCCGGTTCCCTGCCCGTTGCGCGTCAGCGCCGCGGGAATTCGGCCGCACCGGAACCGCCGGCGGCGCAGGCACATTCACGGCGCGCGAGCGTGCGGAGCCGGTCGTCTCCTCGTCGAGGTCCACGTTGCTGCTCACGCCGCGGGCGGCGGCCGGCACCATCGTGACCGTGCTCGTGGCCGATATGGTCGTCCGCACGGCAGGCGCGGCCGCAACGACGTCGAGCTCGATGCCCGACGCGGTCGCGTGTACGACGTGGTCATAGCCGTCGAGGATGCGGGCGAGCACGCGCGACAGCGAGCCCGAGTAGGTCCCGGTGAGGGTGCGCGAGAGCGCGTCGGTCGTGTGCAGCCTGATCGGGCGCTGCGCGGCCAACGCCGCGATGATCTGCCGGACCGTCGCGTCATGCACCTCGACGGTCAGCCGGCCTCCGGCCTCGCTGATGCGAACCTCGGCGACGGCGCGGGGCGCCCAGGCGCAGACGGCGACGCCAGCCATGAGCGCGAACGCGCAGAACGAATGCGCGCGGAACCTGCGCCGAGCCGAATTCGATCATCCCCTTAATCATCCCCATACATAGCGGCGGTCTCCTGCGCGCCCACGCAGGTTAGCACAGACTTTGCGACGGTTCGCCGACTATTTTCCGCCGATCGGGGGAAGCGCCAGGATGGCGGTATCGCGGTCGTTCTGCAGCGTCACCTCGCGCTGGCGGACGGCGCGCAGCACCCAGCCGTCGTGCCCCTCGCCGGTGCGCAGCCGCAGGATCGCCTGGGTCGTCTGATCGACGAAAATCGCAATCCCTTCGCCGCCCGCGACGGTGCCGACCAGCAGGAGCCGCGGCTGCTGCGGCTGGCGCGGCGGCGCTGGCCGCGCGGCCCGCACCTGCACGATCGGGGGCGCCGCGACCGCCGGCGGCGGCGGGCGGCGGGAGGCCGAGAAGAGGGGCCGCTCGAGCGTGACCGGCAGAGCGCTCAGCGGAACCGCCCACAGCGGATTGCCCGCTTGCGTTTGCGGCGGCTGTGTCGCCTGCGAGACGCGGGTGTCGAGATCGAGCGCGGGCGGGCGCGGTACCACCCGCAGGTCCGGGTCGACCGCGAGAGGGGTGGCGGCGATCAGGCCGACAGGCGAGACGAGCGCCGCGAGCGCGAATGCGAGGCCCGGCATGATGCGGCGGCGGATCATTTGGTGCCCCGCCATTGGCCGGAGACGCCGAGCACGACGCGCAACCGCCCGCCCTCGCCGCGCGTCACCGTGTCGGGCGCCTGCACGGTGAGCTGGTCGACGAAGAGATAAGGCATGCCGGCTTCGAGATCGTACAGCAGCTTCTGCAGGTCGGCTTGCGCGACCTCGATGCTGGCGACGAGGCTGACCACGCCGGCCTTGGACGCCGCATCCTGCACGTCGACCTGCGAGGAGAGCACGTTGCCGCCGGCCGCCGTGACGGCGCCGCCGACCCGCTGCAGCAGCGCGGCGCCGGCGAGCGTCACGGTCGGGCCTTCGAGGAAGGGCGAGCCTTGCGGCACCTCGCTCGCCACGCCTGTGGGCGCCGCGACGGTCGACCGGCCCCGGTCGAGCTGGGCGAGCAGCAGCTCCTGAGCGGCGACCGCCTGCCGCCGCTCGATCAGGTCGGACGCCGCGATCCAGGCGACGACCAGCAGGGCGAGCACGACCGCGACGTAGGCCGCCGTCCCGGGGACGGAGCGGCGCGCGAGCGGGCGATCGGACCGTTGATCCATGGTCATGACCGCGGCGTGTTGACGGGCTCGATGCGAGCCTCGATGTGGAAGCGGTCGCCCGGATCGGTCGGCGAGCGTGTGGTCGGGGCGAAGAAGGTCGCGTGGGTGAAGTGCGGGGACTGCTCGATCAGCCGGATCAGGCCGGGCGCGTCGCGGGTGACGCCGATGATCTGCACCTTGTTGCCCTCGATGCGCAGCTCGGTCACGTAGGTCTCGTCGGGCAGGATCGCGGAGAGCGCTTCCAGCACGATGACGGTCGCGGGCGTCTCCTGCTTGCGCCGGTCGAGCAGCGCGCTCGCGCTTCGCGTGGTACCGTTCTGGCCGACGCGCAGCAGACCACGGCGCTCGTCGATGCGGCGCGCGAGGTCGGCGCGGCGCGTATCCAAATTGCCGCCGATCAGCGCGTCGGCCGCGATCGCGAGGCTGGCGACGGCGGCGGCGACGAGCAGCACAATGAGCAGCACGCGGCTCACGCGCCGCGGGTCGAGCATGCCGCGAACGCTCTGGTCGTAGACCTGGATGCTGGCGCCGGCCGCCGGATCAGCGGCAGGTGCGGTGAGCACCGCAATCGAGGCCGCGCCGAGATCGGAAAGACCCTGCAGGATCGGCCGCACCACCGCGCGGGCGGTCGCCGCGATCGTGACCGCGATGCGGTCGCCGGCGATATCGGCGGGCCGGCCCCAGCCGTACACGGCATCGCCCGCCGCCCACGGGGTGAGGCGGTCGATCTGCGCGCGCACGACGCCGTCGAGGAAATCGATCGCGCGGCGCGGCAGCTCGAGCCGGCGGAAGACGAAGCGGGCCGGATCGAGCACGATCTCGACGCGATTGCCGCGGATCGCCCTGGCGAGGTCGCCGGCGGGTGCGCCGGCGACGCCGCGGGCGGGAAAGCTGAGGCGCCCCGGCTCCGGTTGACCGTCCTTCGCGCCGCGCACCGAGAAGCCGGACCCGTCGGCTTCCTCGACCACGCGCACGACGCGCGGCGACACCAGCCCGGCCACGGCAGCGACCAGCGTCGCGGCCACCGCATCGAGCCAGCGCGAGACGAAGTCCGCGATGTTACGCAATACCGTCATGGGTCCCGTCTCGATACCGCGGTTGGCTTCCTTTATTTGGCGCATATTCTTTCGGCGAACCGGTATCCACTTCGCCGGAATATGCGCTAACCGCCGGCGGGCGCGACCTGATCGAAGTCGTCGCGCCAGAACAGTATACGATAAGGCTCGGTGCCGTCATCACGCAGCAGAATCACGATCTGGGCGTTCGAGCGCGTGCCGTCGTCGAGGCGCAGGCCGACCGATACGCGCATCGCCGGGCTCGTCTCGATGGTCGCGGCCTCGCGGGCCGGCCCGAGCGATTCGAGCAGCGCCTGCGGATCGAACGACCCCGTCCGCCGCGCCGCCAGCACGCCGTTGACCTGCTCGGGCGTGATGCCCGGCAAGGCCGCGAGCACGATCGGCGGCGCCGCAAGGATATTGACCTGCGCGGCGCCGCTGAAGACCGTGACATACGGGATCGCGCGCTCGACCAGGGACGGCGGCAGACCGAGCACAAGCCACAGCTCGCCCGTATCCTGGAACGGCGCACGGCGCGGCGCGTAGGCGAGGCCGGCCGTCCGGTAGGCGGCAGCCTCGGCGTCGTCCTCGCCGGTCTGCGCCGGCGGGCTACGCCAGGCGATCACCCGGTCGGCAAACGATCCGGCGTCATCGGGCTTGGCGCCGAGCGCCGCGAACAGGCTCACGAGCAGCGGCTTCTGCGCCGCGTTGAGGTCGATGCGGCCGGACTCCGCATGGAAATCGACCAGCACGGTCGCGCGGCCCATGCGGAAGTCGAACCGGCCGTTGGCGGGACGGGCCTGCTTGGGGACCGCGGTCAGCCGATAGGCGGCGAGCTCGAGCGCGGCCGTGAACAGCGCCTCGGCGCGCACGCGCGTGTCGCTCGCGCCGACCGCATCAGCGGTACGCACCACGTAGGCCGCGTAGATCGATGCGAGCGTCGCCAGCGCGAGCACGATCCACAGGACCGCGACGATGATGAAGCCGCCCTCGCGCGCGCCGCGTTGCCGGATCGCACGCATCACTGCGACCGGGTCGGCGTCGCCGGCGCGGCGGCCGGCGACGGCGTGGCGTTGTCGGTACATCCGGGGGCCCGGGGATTGACGCACTCGGCGGCCACCTCGACGTGGACCTTGACGGCGCTCGATAGCGCGAGGGTCTCGCCGCTGATCGCGTTGCGGACCGCGATGCGCACCGCGCTCGGCAGGCGGTCGGCGCCGCGCCAGGTCCGCTGCCAGACGCGGTCCGCCCCCGCATAGGCGAAGACCACGCGCAGCGGCGAACCGAGGAGGACCATCGGCGCGGAGAACGTCAGGCGCGGAATGACGCTCGCATCCGGCTCGAGCGGCACGAACGGCGCGGTGGCGCGCGCGAGCACCGGACCGCGCACGCTCGCGATCTCGGCGAGCCGCACGATCTCCAGGCCCGACCGCGTATTGGGCCCGACCGCACTGCGCACGAAGGTGACGGCGAGCTCGCTGCCGTCGAAGATCGGCTGCTTGATCCCGGCATGGGGCGAGATGTATTCCGCCGCCGCGAGATCGGCGACGATGCGGTCGATGCCGAGCGCGATCTGCTCGGCACGCTGCACGCGGACGAAGCCGCGGTTCCAGCTCGGCAGCCATTGGCCGGTCAGCGTCGCCAGCGCCGCGATGACGATGAGAAACAGCGCGGTCGCGACCAGCGTCTCGATCAGCGTGAAGCCCGCCTCGGTGCCGCGCGAGCGCATCAGCCCGGCCTCCGGCGCAGGCGCACCGTGTTGATGCGCAACAGCTGTCCAGTCGGCGAGCGGACCGTGATCACCACATTCTCCGGCTCCCATGGCGTCGCCGCCCGCGGATCGACGAAGCTCGCCGCATAAGGCGCGACGTCCATGCGCCACGCGTAGCCGGCGGTGGTTCCGTTCGCACTGCCGGCGACGAGAGCGTCCCGGTCGGGCAGCGAGGTCACGATCGTGCGCAGTGTCTCGCGGAACGCGATGCGGCGCTCGATCGATTGCGTGCCGCGGATCGACACGCCGACGAGGGCGCCGATGGCGGCGATCGCGGCCGCCACCACCGCGAGCGCGACCAGCACCTCGATCAGCGTGAAGCCGGCATTGGAATCAACGCGTGCCCGCAACAACCTCGACACCTCCGGTGAGCCAGTTGACGCGAACCTGGTAGCCTGCTCCCGGCCGCCGCAGCGCGATCACGCCGCCGCAGGACGCGCCGGATGGAAAGAAGATGATGGCCCCGCCGGCCGGCCGGTCGCCGCAGCGCGCCGCCAGCAGCGCATCGACCGCCACATCATCGGGCAGCTGGAGCTGCCGGCCGCTCGAGCCGGAGACGATGAGGCGCGCCGGCGCGCTCACCTGCGTCCTCACCTGGGTGCGCCGGCGGACCGCGGCATTGCGGTCCTGGGTGATCAGCGCCGCGACGTTGACCGCATAGGCTTCGAGCCGCGCGCGCGAGGTCGCGCGCGGGATGCCCGGCAGCACGATGGCGGCGAGCAGCGCGATGATCGCAAGGACGCAGACGATCTCGAGCAGGACGACGCCGCGCTCGGCGGCGCGCGCGTCTTCCTTGGCGCATATCCTCATCGGCTCCTCATCGGCGAACCGGCGTCCACCCCCGATCGAGTTGGGGGCGGGCTTTCGCCGGAATATGCGCTAGCGCTGCCAGCTCGCGATGTCGGCCGCCGTCCCGGCGCCACCTTCCTGCCCGTCCGATCCATAGGAGACAATCTCATAGGCTCCGTGCTCGCTCGGCGAGCGATAGACGTAAGGATGGCCCCACGGATCGTTGGGAACGGCGCCGCCGCGCAGGTAGGGACCGTTCCACGTTTCGACGCTGCCCGGCCGCTGCGCGAGCGCCACAAGCCCCTCGCTGGTGGTCGGATAGCGCCCGTTGTCGAGGTAGAACAGGTCGAGCGCGCCGGAGAAGCTCTCGACCTGGATGCGCGCGGCCTTGACCTTGGATTCGGCGAGATAGTTGAGCACGCGCGGGCCGACCAGCGCCATGATGAGGCCGATGATGGTGATGACCACGAGTATTTCGACGAGCGTGAAGCCCGCTTCGCCGCCGCGGCGGCGGCGCCGGTCGTGAAGTCGCCGCGTCATTGCGCTGTCCCTCCCCGGTTAGTCAGCCAATCACCTGGCTTACGGACAACAGAGCGGTCATGACCGAGACTATCAGACCGCCCACCACAAGGCTAATCACGATGATGGCCGCCGGCCCCGCGATGCCGACCAGCCGGTCGAGACTGCGCTGCAGCTTCGCCTCGTAGAACTCGGCGACGCGGCCCGCGATCATCGGCAGCTGGCCGGTTTCGTCGCCGAGCCGCAGCATGCGCACCGCCATGGCGGGCAGCGCGGTGTCGGCAAGCGCATCGGAGAATTTCGCGCCGTGCCGCACCCGGTCGACGGCGCGCTCCCAGGCGGCGCCGTGCCCGGTCGAGCCCATCATGTCGGCCAGGATGCGCAGCGTCGGCGTGAGATTGACGCCGCTGCCGAGCAGGACCGACAGGTTGCGGCAGAACAGCGAGGTGCGGTGGAACGTCATGATCGCGCTCGCGATCGGCAGCTTCGACACGCCGTAAAGGATGGCTGCGCGCACGCGCGGCCGCCGCAACGCGAGCCAGCCTGCCACGATGAGGAGGATCGCCACGACCGCGATCGAGGTGGTGTGCGTCGTGGCGAAATCGGACAGGCCGAGAAACGCCACCACGAAGGGGTCGAGCTTGGCGCCGAAGTCGCGCAGCACCGAGGCGAAATTCGGCAGCACGAAGAAAAGGAAGAAGGTGAGCACGCCGGTCGCCGCGAAGAGGACGAAGGCCGGATAGCGCAGCGCGTCGGTGAGGCGGCGGCGCAGCGCCTCGGAGCGGCTGCGCTCCGTGGCGAGCACGTCGAGCATGTGGTCGAGCGTGCCGGATGCCTCGCCGACCCGCACCAGCGCGACGTAGATCGGCGGAAAAAGCTGCGCTTGCCGCGCGATCGCCTCGGCAAAGCTCTCGCCGGCAAGCACCCCGTCGCGCAGGGTGGCGACGACGGAACGCAGGCGGCCGAGGTCGATGTCGCCGGACAAGAGGTCGAGCGCGTCATTGATGCGCGCGCCGGCCTTGAGCAGCAGCGCGAGGTCGCGCGTGAATACGGTCACATCCTCGGCGGTCGGACGATTGAGGAAGCCGAGCACCGACAGGGAGGTCTTGCGGCGCGCCTCGGCGCCGTCGTCGACATAGAAGAGGCCGCGCGCCTCCAGCCGCTGCGCCACCTCGGCCAGACTCGCGGCCGAGATCGTCCCGCTGGTCAGCTCGCCGCTCGCCGTGAGCGCCCGGTAGCGAAAGCTTGGCACGCCTCACCCGATCGTTGTCACGCGCAGCACCTCGGCTGCCGATGTCTGCCCACTGCGGCACTTGGCGATCGCGTCGTCCGCCATCGAGGTCATGCCCAGGCGCGCCGCGGCGGCGTGGATCAGCTTGGAATCGGTGTTCTGGCCGATCAGCTTCCGGATCTCGTCGTTGAGCTCGAGCACCTCGAACACGCCACAACGGCCGCGATAGCCGACGCCGCCGCAGCGCTCGCAGCCGACGGGCTCGCACACCGTCTCGCCCGGCGCGAAGCCGAGCACCTCGAAGCGCGGGTCGGCCGCGATGTCGGCGGCCTTGAGCACGCGGCGCGCCTTGCAGCGCTCGCACAGCAGCCGCACCAGGCGCTGCGCGACGACGGCGCGCAGCGTCGACTGCAGCAGGAAGCCCTCGACACCGAGATCGATCAGGCGCGGCACCGCGGCGGCGGCGGTCTCGGTGTGCAGCGTGGTGAGCACCAGATGACCGGTGAGCGCCGCATGGATCGCGATGTTGGCGGTTTCGGGATCGCGCACCTCGCCAACCATGATCACGTCCGGGTCCTGGCGCACGAACGAGCGCATGGCGGCCGCGAAGGTGAGCCCGATCGCGGGCTTCACCTGCGACTGGTTGATGCCGGGAATCTCGTACTCGACCGGATCCTCGATGGTGAGGATCTTGCGCGTCGGCTCGTTGAGGATCGACAGCATGGTGGCGAGCGTCGTGGTCTTGCCGCTGCCGGTCGGGCCGGTGATCACGATCATGCCGTGCGGCAGGTTGAGCAGCCGGCTGAGCTTCTTCTCATCCGCCGCCGCGAGGCCGAGCTTGCCGATGTCGAGCAGCCCGCGGTCGCGCGGCAGCAGGCGCAGCACGGCCGACTCTCCGTGCTGGGTCGGCATGGTAGCGACGCGGATATCGATCTCGGAGCGGCCGACGCGCACGCGCGCGGCGCCGTCCTGCGGCAGGCGACGCTCCGCGATGTTGAGACCGGACAAGATCTTGATCCGCGAGATCAGCGCCTGCGGCAGCGCGTCGAGCGGCGCCGGCACGGCGCGCAGCAGGCCGTCGACCCGCATGCGCACTACGAGACCGGTGCGGCCGGGCTCGACATGGATGTCGCTCGCCCGCAGCTCGACGGCGCGCTCGAACAGGTCGTTGAGCGCGCGCACTACCGGCGCCCCGCTGGCGAGGTCGCGCAGGCTCTCGATGTCGTCGTCCGAGTGCGCCGGGCCGGCCTCCGCCACGTCGGCGCCGTCGGCCTCGTCACCGCCGAGCCGCTCGCCCAGCACAGTCGCGATGTCCTCGAACGAGGCGACGACCACATCGACCGGCAAGCCGAGCACGATCTCGGCGGCGCGCAGCGCGGCCGTATCGGTCGGATCCGCCATGGCGAGCTTGGGGCCTTCGGCGTCCTCGAACGGGAAGACGGCAGACTCGATCAGGAAGCGGCGCGAGAACTTGCCGACGAGGCCCGCGGCGGCCAGAAGCTGCGGCAACTGGACGCGCGGCCGGCGCCAGAAACGCGCCACCTCATTGGCAAAATCGCCGACGGAGATCTCCGTCGACTCCAAGATCACCCGAAGAGTTGGTTCGGTGCCGCCCGGCTTTTCGCCCCTGAACTTGGCGGCCGTACCAGCGGGTACAGAGTATTTCCCAAATAAATACCGCCAAAACTCTTCGGTGGAGCTTTGCGACATGGCGGTCACGACACGCGTTGCTTGCTCACGACGCGACAATTGCCCAGCAAAAATTCATCGCTTGACACGATTTAAGTAAGTTTTAACAATCGCGTTCCTTGCTGTCAATTTTTCGCGCGTTGCGTGTGCGCGTGCTGGGGCCGGCGTTGGTAGGGCACAGTCGAAGTGGCGTGGGACACCTGCGCGGCCGCCCGGGGCGCTGCGTTGCCGGGGCTATTTGCCTGTCGGTCGCCGGCGCCTTGCTGGCCGCCTGCAGCGTGATCGGCTGGGACGGGCCGCAGCCGAACCCGAAGGACAACCATCCGCCCGACGTGATGGACCGCATCCGGTCGCTCGACCTGATGCCGCGCTACCCCAAGGCCGGCGCCGACCCGAGCCCGAACACGGCGACTTCCTCGCGTCCGGCGGTGTTCGCCGGCGGCGGCCAGGCGACGGTGGCCCAGCCGGCGCCGCCGATCGAGGCGCCGCCGAACGGCGACGGCTACGACCTCAATTTCGAGAACGCCCCCGTCGCCACGGTCGCCAAGGTCATCCTCGGCGACATTCTCGGCGTCGGCTACACGATCGACCCGCGCGTGCAGGGTACCGTGACGCTGGCGTCGGGACGGCCGGTCGCGAAGTCCGACATCCTGTTCGTGCTGGAGAACGCGCTGCGCCTGAGCAATGTCGCGCTCGTGCGCGACCGCGCCGGCTACCGCCTGATGCCGGCCGGCGACGCGGTCGGCAGCGGCGGCATGGACCGGCTCGCGACCGCGCAGCCGGGGTACGGGATCACCGTCATTCCGCTGCGCTACGTGTCGGCGCAGACGATCATCAAGCTGGTCGACGGCTTCGCCGTCAAGCAGGGACAGATGCGCGCCGACGTGGCGCGCAACATCGTGATCCTGCAGGGCAGCGGCGCCGAGCGGCGCAACGCGCTCGAGATCGTCGGCAGCTTCGACGTCGACTGGATGCGCGGCCAGTCGGTCGGCATCTTTCCGGTGCACAACAGCACGCCCGAGCCGATCATCGCCGAGCTCGAAAAGATCATGGACACCGGCGACGCCGGCCTCGGCCAGGGCATGGTCAAGCTGCAGCAGGTCCGCCGCATGAACGCGATCCTGGTGGTCAGCCGCCGGCCGGAGGCGCTGCGCGCCGCCGGCCAGTGGATCGCCCGGCTCGACCGATCGGACACGGCCAGCACCAACCTGCACGTCTATCGCCTGCACTATGGCGATGCACGCCACGTCGCGGCGCTCCTCAACGAGATTTTCCTTGGCCGCACCGACAACTCGCTCAATTCGGCGAACTCGCAGATCGCGCCAGGCGCCGGACTGTCGAACCAGACGTTCGGCCCGCTTGCGGCGTTGAGCGTGCCGACGCCCGGCGTCGGCAACGCCACAGCGGCGCCAGCGGCGCCCATCACGACCACCACCCGCGCCGCTGCGCCGGTCGCCGCCACCGATGTGGCGCAGCAACCCGGCGGCCTCTTGGGCGGCGGCAACAACGACGCCAGCCCCAACGGCGTCGGCACATTGCCCGGCGTGCGCATCACCGCCGACGTGACCAACAACTCGATCCTCATCTATGCCAACCGCGAGGCGCAGCGCATCGTCGAGCAGACGCTGCGGCAGATCGACCGGCCGCAGCTGCAGGTCGCGATCAACGCGACCATCGCCGAAGTCACGCTCAACGATCAGCTCACCTACGGCGTGCAGTTCTTCCTGCAGAGCTCCAGCGTCGGCATGGCGCCCGACAAGGGCTCGATCATCAACACGATCGGCAACGCGGTGCTCGCCGAGCAGCTGCCGGGGTTCAACTTCCTGATCGGCTCGGCGGGGACGCCGAATCTGATCCTCAACGCGCTGCACACGATCACCAACGTCAAGGTGTTGTCCAACCCGTCGCTCGTCGTGCTCGACAATCAGGCGGCGACGCTGCAGGTCGGCGACCAGGTGCCGGTATCGACCGGCACCGCGACGGTGCTCACCGCCAACAACACGGTGGTCAACACGATCGACTATCGCAACACCGGCATCATCCTGCGCGTCGTGCCGCACGTGAACCCCAACGGCAACGTCGTGCTCGAAATCGAGCAGGAGATCAGCAGCGTCGCACCGACCTCGACCGCCAATACGCTCACCCCGACCGTGTCGCAGCGCAAGGTCAAGAGCTCGATCGCGGTGCAGAGCGGGCAGACCGTGGTCCTCGCCGGCCTGATCAGCGACACCGAGAACGTGACGCGCAGCGGCGTGCCGCTGCTCGACGAAATCCCGAAGATCGGGGACTTCTTCGCGCAGAAGAACAAGACGGTCGCGCGCACCGAGCTCATCATCTTCATCCGCCCACAGATCATCCGCGACGCCGTCGACGCCAACGTGGTCGCCGAGGAACTGCGCACCAAGATGAACGGGCGGCTGATCGGGTCGAACAATCGCGAGCCCGTGCGCGGAACGGTCGAAGGGCCGCCGCCGCCGTTCCACTGACGGCGCGCGATGACGCCGCGGATCGGCCTCGGCCGGCGGGCGCGGCTCGCGCGTATCACGTTCGCGATCGTCGCGGTCGCCGCCGCATTCGCCAGCATCCTGGTCGCGCCGGGCGCGCGCGGATGGCTCGGCGCGGCGCTCGCGCTCGTGATGTGCACGATCGCGCTGTACGACGCGCGTCATTTCGTGATCCCGGACGGGCTCAACGCCTTGGCCTTCGCGCTCGCGATGGCGCATGCGGTAGCGCTCGATCCGTCCGCGGGCGGCGAGGAGATGGCGATGTCGGTGACCCGCGCGGCCGTCGCGGGCGGGTCGTTTCTCGCGCTCAGGCTTGGCTACCGGCGATGGCGCGGCCAGGACGGCATCGGGCTTGGCGACGTCAAGCTTGCGGCTGTCGCGGGCGCCTGGCTCGACTGGTTCGCGATCCTGGTCGCGATCGAGATCGCCGTCGTGGCAGCGCTCGGCGCCTACCTGATGCGCCATTATGTCGGCCGGCGCCCGATGCGCGCGACCCACGCGCTGCCGTTCGGCCTCTATCTCGCGCCCGCGATCTGGGCCGCCTGGTTCCTGCAGGCGACCGTCCTGCCGCCGTGATCCCGCATTCGCAGCCGTTATGGATGCGCGACCGCAACGGGCCGCTCGCGCACCGCGACCCATTCCAGCGCCAGCACGCGCGCAACCCCGATCTCGCCGCGCGTCATCTTGGTCGCGATCGCGTCGCGCAGGCGCGCGCAAGAATCGCGGGTCGCGGGCGGCGCGTGGGCAGCCGCCAGGTTGAGCCATTTGTGCGCCTGGATGTAGTCCTGCGAGACGCCCCGGCCTTTGTCGAACAGGAGGGCGAGCCGATACTGCGCCGTCGTCTCACCCTGGTTGGCGGCGCGCTTATACCAGTAGACGGCCGTCGCGTAGTCCTGCGGCACGCCGCGGCCGCCCTCGTACATGAAGCCGAGATAGAACTGCGCGCGCGCGTCGCCGCGTTCCGCCAAGGGCCCGAGAATGACCGCAGCAGCGTTGAAATTCTCGCGATTGAAGGCCGCAATGCCTGCGCGCAGCGAGGCCGCATGCGCCGCGCCGCCCGCCGCAAGGACAAGCGCAAGGCAGACCAGGATCCGTGCGGCGTGTCGCATGTCGTCGGGTTTCCGCGCTACGGCCAAGTCGGACGCAGCGCATCAAAGCATGCCGTTGCGTTCGTCACAATGGAGGGCGCAACGCAGCCAATCGCTCGCCCGTTTCCCGTGCGGGGCCAAATCGATTGCTGCCCGCTGGTGCGGTTGGTAGTATTGCGACGAGCAGCGGGCGACGCACGAATTGTGCGCCCCGCCCGTTTCCCAAATCGGGTGGCCGCCCCCTGCCGGGACATCGTCAATTCGCAGCGGTCGATCGCGCTCGGGTGATCGAGAGCGCGGAACCACTGTTTCGATGCGTGCACATTGATGGGTGCGGCACAATCCGGGCGTATTGCGACACAATGCAAATATCCCAGGAAGCGACAGCGGAGAGCCTGGTGGCCGATGCACCGACCCTCTCGGTGGTGCTGCCCAACTACAACCACGGCAAGCTGATCTCGCGCGCCGTCACGGCGCTGCTCGCGCAGGAGCGGCTGCCGGACGAGATCGTGATCATCGACGACGGCTCGACCGACGACAGTCTGGGCGTGATCGAGGCGCTGGCCGCGCGATCGGCGAACATCCGCCTCATCACCAACCGCACCAACCAGGGCGCGACCGCGGCCCTCGCTAGCGGCCTCGCGGCCTGCCGCGGCAGGTACGTCTATTTTGCCGCCGCCGACGACTGGGTGCTGCCCGGGTTCTTCTCGACCGCGCTGCCGGTCCTCGAACGCCATCCGGACGCCGGCCTGGTCTGCGGCGAGTTCGAACCTGGTCGCGGGCGGCACCGGCGAGCCGATCGGCGTGCGGCCGGCGGTACGGCCGAGCAACCGGACGCAATATTTCTCGCCGGCGATGACGGCCGCGCTGCTCAAGCGCGCCGACAACTGGATCTCTGACCGGGAGCGCGGTCTTCGTGCGCGAGCGCGCGGTGGCGGCCGGCGGGTTTGCGTCCGATCTCGGCTCGTTTGCGGACGGCTATCTCGGCCGCAAGGTTGCGCTGACGCACGGCTTCTGCTTCGTCCCGCGCGTGATGGCGACGTGGCAGGTATTCGACGACAGCCTTTCGCGCGAGACCGCCGCCGACCCGGTCGAGGCACGGCGCGTGATGGAGAATGCGGTCCGGAGTTTCGCGCACGATCCCGTCTTTCCGGAGTGGTATGGCGAGTTGTTTCATCGCCGCCTGCAGTTCGGGCTCGCGCGGCTTGCGCTCTCGAAGAAACCGATAGACCAAGCGATCCTGGTGCAAGCTTTGATGCGTGGTTCGGCGGACCGCATGCTGTTGTCGGCCGCGACGCGCATACCGCGGCTGCGGCCGGTCGTGCTCGGCTGGCTGTGGATGCGATTTTGGCCGATGAATCCTCTGCTGGTTTTGCGTAGCGCGATCTGGCGTTATTTTGCGAATGCATCGCCATGACCTTGGCGACGGCTTCCCGTCACTCGGTTAGCGATTGAGCACCATTTGCGACATCAATGAATGATCGAGGGCGGTGTAGTATTGGGCGAAGCGAATCAAATCCGCAGCACGTTGGCGGACGACTTCGGTGCGGCGGATGACAGGGATGAGTGGCTCTCTGGGGCGCAGTGCGGGTCTATTCCTGGCGGGCCTCGCGGTCCTTTGCCTGTCGTTCTGGATCGCGCTGACGCTGATCGATAGTGCGGACGAGAGCGCCGGCCACGACGTGAGCCTTGCCGATGTTCCACTCACAAATGACGATGGATCGTCGCGCAATGCGCGCCCGAGCACCGTACCTGACCTGCCGGCGCCCCCCTCGGGGCTACCCTTCCGCGCCGTTTGGGACGGCGTCGACGGCGTCAATGCGCTGATCATGGGCCCAGGCCCGACCGGCGGCGGCAATCTCGCGCTCAGCCTGGTTGCGACGCGCGACAGCGGTCGCCATCGTATTGGCGTTGCCTTCGTGGGCGTTCCAGTGAACCGTCCGATCCGTGTGGTCGCCTGGATAAAGGCGCCGCAAGGGACGCGCATAAATGTCGATGTGCGCGACGGCAATCAAGGCGGGCGCGGGTCGCGCAATATCGGATCCATAGTCTTCGATCTTTCATCCATGAAGGTCCTCGCATCGAGCGGAAATGCGCGCGCGTCGATCGAGACCGGACCTCGCAATTGGGTAAAGGTACCAATCGAGATGTCGTCGGGTGATGGCGTTTTCGTGATCTATGTCGGTCTGCTGGGGCCCGGAGATAATCCCATTTTTGCCGGCAGCCGGGAGCAAATGATCTTTGGCGGCCTCGAAATCAGCGCCGGTTGACCGCGGCGGAACATGGAACAAGCATTTGAAGCACTGTGGAATGCTTACAATTGCGCGCGCCCTGTCGTTTTTGTGCAACACACTGCGACAAGTCGACATTTCCAAGCTACTTCCGTAGGTTGAGTATACTGCCCCTGCCATAGTACCGCCCCGGTGTGCGGAACCCGGCGGGTGTTGATTGGGTGCGTCCCGTTGGCAGATTTGGACGAAGCCAGCCGGTCGACTATCCTGCGCCCGGTGGCTTGGGGGAATGGATGGGCTTGGACGTCGTAACCGGCGGAGGCGGATTCATCGGGAGCCATCTGGTCGACCGCCTGATCGCGGACGGCCGGTCGGTGCGGGTGTTCGACAGCTTCGTGGTCGGTCGCCACGGCAACTTGCGTCAGCACGATGGTAATTCACGCCTCGACATCGTCGAGGGCGATGTGGCCGACAAGGCCGCCATCATGCATGCGTGCGCCGGGGCCGAGCGAATATTCCACCTCGCGGCGCGCGCCGACGTCGTGCCCTCGATTCAGGAACCCGACGCCTATTTCCGCGCCAATGTGGACGGCACCTTCAACACGCTGGAAGCCGCGCGCGCCCACCAGGCCGCGCGCTTCATCTACGTTGCGTCATCCTCGTGCTACGGCATTCCGGAACGGTATCCGACGCCCGAGACCGCGCCGGCCAACCCGCGCTACCCCTACGCGCTGACCAAATATCTCGGCGAGCAGATCGTCATGCACTGGGCGAACGTCTATCGCCTGCCCGCCGCCTCGGTGCGCCTCTTCAACGTGTACGGCCCACGGGCGCGCACGAGCGGCAGCTACGGGGCGGTGTTCGGCGTCTTTCTCGCCCAGCTCATGGCCGGCAAGCCGCTCACGGTGGTGGGCGACGGCGAGCAGACCCGCGACTTCACGTTCGTGAGCGACGTCGTCGACGCGCTGCTGACCGTCGCGGCGAGCGACAAGCGTCGGCGAGATCTACAACGTCGGCAGCGGCAAGCCGGTGAGCGTCAACGAGCTGATCCGGCTGCTCGGCTCGCCGCCGACGGTCGCGATCCCCAAGCGCCCCGGCGAGCCCGACTGCACCTGGGCGGACATTGGCAAGATCCGCCATCAGCTCGGCTGGTCGCCGCGGGTCAGCTTCGCGGACGGCGTGGCCGTGATGCGTGAGAACATGCAGCAATGGCGCGACGCGCCGGTGTGGACCGCGGAGCGGATCGCCGAGGCGACCTCGGACTGGTTCCGCTTCCTCGCCAAGGAGCCGGCCGACATGCGAGGGGGTGTAGCGTGACCGATCCGAAAGTGGTTCCGCTGGCGCGGCCCGGCCTGCGGGAGCCCGAGATGCCGTGGCACGGGGCCCCGACGCCGCGACAGAAGATCATGAGCGTGCAGGAGGTGGCGGCGCAGGCGCAGCGCCTGCGGGCGGCCGGCAAGCGCATCGTGCAGGCGCACGGCACCTTCGACCTGCTGCACGTCGGCCATGTGCGTCACATGCAGGCGGCGCGCGAGCTCGGCGACGTGCTCGTGGTCACCGTCACGGCGGACCGCTTCGTCAACAAAGGCCCCGGACGGCCCGCCTTCACCGAGAACCTGCGCGCCGAGATGCTGGCGAGCCTCGAATACATCGATCTCGTCGCGATCAATCCCGAGCCGGACGCGGTCGGCGCGATCGCGGCAATCCGCCCGGACATCTACGTCAAGGGTCAGGACTACGAGAAGGCCGAGGACGACGTGACCGGCAAGATCGTCGCCGAGCGCCAGGCCGTCGAGCAGCACGGCGGCCACATCCACTTCACCCACGAGGTGATGTTCAGCTCGACCGAGCTGATCAACCGGCACTTCAACGTGTTCGATCCCGGGGTATCGCGCTATCTGCACGGCATGCGCGGCAACGGCGCGCTCGCCGAGGCGATCGAGCTCATCGAGCGCATTCGCGACTACCGCGTCGTGCTGGTCGGGGATGCGATCATCGACGAGTACCAATACGCCGTGCCGATGGGCAAGCCGCCGAAGGAGAGCGTGATCGCCGGCCGCTACCAGGACCGCGAGCTGTTCGCCGGCGGCGTGTTCGCGGCCGCGAACCACGTGGCCTCGTTCTGCCGCAAGGTCGACGTGATCACCTGCATCGGCGCGACCGACAGCCATGAGGATCTCATCCGCTCGAGCCTGCGGCCGAACGTCGAGCTGCACCTGCTGCGGCGTCCGGGCGCGCCGACGACGCTCAAGCGGCGCTTCGTCGACCCGACCAACATGCGCAAGCTGTTCGAGCTCTACGTGATGGATGACAGCCCGCTGCCGAGCGAGATGCAGCTCGATCTCGATCGGCTCGTCTCCGAGGTCGCGCCGGCCGCCAACGTCGTCATCGCCACCGATTTCGGCCACGGCCTCATCGGCCCCTCGGCGGTGCAGACGCTGGTCGAATATTCGCCGTTCCTCGGCGTGAACGCGCAGAGCAACAGCGCCAACATGGGCTACAACCTGATCACGCGCTATCCGAAGGCGGACTACGTCTGCATCGACGCGCCGGAAGCGCGGCTTGCGACCGGAGACCGGATGTCGCCGATCGGCGAGGTGGCGCAGCGGATCGTCAACGACCGCGTCGCCTGCGGCAAGATCATCATCACGCACGGCCGCAACGGCTGCGTCACCCACGAGCGCGGCGGCGCGATCCATGCGATCCCGGCCTTCGCACGCAATGTGGTCGACACCGTGGGGGCGGGCGACGCGTTCCTCGCCGTCACGGCCCCGCTGGTCGCGGCCGGCGGCGGCATGGACAAAGTCGGCTTCATCGGCAATGTGGTGGGTGCGCTCAAGGTCGAGATCGTCGGCCACCGCAAGCCGGTCGAGAAGCCCGCCCTCATCAAGGCGGTCACGGCCCTGCTGAAGTGATCGGCCGGACGAGCCGCCGGGGCGGATCGCAGGGCCGCACTTGCGCGCACCGGCCCGGTCAGGGCATGGGACAAGCCGACGGGTCTGGTGAATGCCGAAACAGTTCCAACACGTGCTGGTGACCGGCGGGGCCGGATATGTCGGGTCGAACCTCGTCCCGAAGCTGCTGGCCGCGGGTCATCGCGTCACCGTGCTCGACCTGTGCATCTACGGCGACGTGCTGCCGCCCCATCCGGACCTGCGGATCGTCAACGGCGACTTGCGCAGTCCCGTCGACGTGGCGGCGGCGCTCGCGGGCTGCGACGCCGTGATCCATCTCGCCTGCATCTCCAACGACCCGTCCTTCGACCTCGACCCGACGCTCGGGCGCTCGATCAACTACGACTGCTTCCGGCCGCTGGTGCGGGCCGCCAAGGATGCCGGCGTGCGGCGCTTCATCTACGCCTCCTCGTCGTCGGTCTACGGCATCAAGAACACCCCGGACGTGCACGAGGACCTCGCGCTCGAGCCGCTCACCGACTACTCGAAGTACAAGGCGATGTGCGAGGATGTGCTGATGGCCGAGCGCGAGCCCGGCTTCGTCACCGTCATCCTGCGGCCCGCGACCGTGTGCGGCTATGCGCCCCGCCTGCGCCTCGACCTCACCGTCAACATCCTCACCAACCTCGCGATCAACAACGGCCGCATCACGGTGTTCGGCGGCACCCAGTTCCGCCCCAACCTCCATGTCGAGGACATGACCGACCTCTACGTCGTGCTGCTGGAGGCGCCCGACGCCGCGGTCGACGGCAAGGTGTGGAACGCGGGCTATCACAATCTCAAGGTGATGGAGATCGCCGAGAAGGTGCGCGAGGAGATCGGCCCGCGGGTCGAGATCGTGGTCACGCCGACCGACGACCATCGCTCCTACCACGTGTCGTCGGAGCGCATCCGGCGCGACCTCGGCTTTGCGGCGCGGCGCACGGTCGAGAACGCCATCGTCGACCTGCGCGACGCCTTCGCGGCCGGCAAGGTGCCGAACTCGATGACCGACGACCGCTACTATAACATCAAGCGCATGCAGGCCCTGCGACTGCGCTGACGAGCATGGTCCCGAACAGTAGATGCCGGATTCGGACGAGATCATGCTCCAAGCATAGCCAGGGCTCGCGGCAGTCCCGACGGGGGAGCGGTCGGAATGCGAGCGCCGTCTGAAGCCGATCTCATGCCGAAGCGCGAGGCTGCGCCGCGGCCGCCCGTGCGGGCCGTAACGGTGCTGATGCCGGTCTGGGGCTATCGCTTCGTCAGCCAGTTCCTCGAATTCTGCCTGCCGACCCTGCTCGCGCCCGGCAACCTGCCGGCGGTCGCGGCGCTGCTGCCCATCCGGTTCGTGCTGCTCACCCGCGAGGCGGACGAGCTGCTGATCCGCTCCAACCCGGCTGGCGAGCGCCTCGACGCGATCTGCACGCGCCGAGATCCAGCCGATCGACGACCTCATCACCGACGGCAATCACACGCGCGACCATCACGCTCGCCTACGCGCGGGCCGTGCGCGCAGACCGGCGAGGCCATGCTCGACACCTGCTTCATCTTCCTGGTGTCGGACTATCTGGTCGCCGACGGCTCGCTCGCCACCGTGCTCGCGCGCATCCAGGCCGGCGCGAGCGGCGTCTTCGCCGGCAACTTCCAGATCATCGCCGAGGACGCGATCCCGCTGCTGCGGCGCAGGATCGACGCCGCCTCGCCCACGATCGACTGCCGCCGCGGGAGCTGATCGCGCTGGTCGCTCGCGCATCTGCATCCGGCGACCGTCGCCAACATCGTCAACTTCGGGCTCAACCACAACGCGCACACCAATCGGCTGTTCTGGCGGGTCGACGAGGACACGCTCATCGGCCGCTTCTACCTCATGCACATGATCGGCATCCGGCCCGAGGTCACCGATTTCGTCATCGGCTCGTCGTGCGACTACTCCTTCGTTCCCGAGATGTGCCCGTCCGGGCAACGTGGACGCGCTCAACGATTCGGACGACTACCTCGTGGTCGAAATGCAGCCGCGCAACCACGAGAGCAAATGGCTGCTGCCCGGGCCGATCGAGGCGAAGCCGCTCGCCGGCAGCCTTTCCGAGTGGACCACCGCGCAGCACCGCGCCAACGTCGAGAACACGCTGGTCTACCACGCCGGCGAGCCGCCGCCGGAGCTTGCCGCAACGACCGCGCAGGCCGACGCGTTCGTCGCGCAGGTGCGCGGGCTGCTCTCGCCCGAGCCGCACCCCTTCCGCCATCATCACTACTGGATCGGGTCGCTCGCCTCGAACCGTGCGCAGACCCGGCGGCCGCTGAGCCGCGAGGACTGGGAGTTCCTGCTGGGCGAGACGACGCCGGCCGTCGGCCTCGCGGCGACGCTATGGCGCCTACGCACGAAATTCTTCGGCTCGGCACCGGACGTCACGCGGCTGCACCCGCGCTGGCCCGACTACGGGCTGCCGCTCGCAGCGCTCAAGAGGATCATCGCCGACAACGGGCGCACGTTGCTGATGGCACATCAGCCGGCCGTCTTTGCGCGCTGGCTCACCCGCAGCGCCGGCGACATCTACACGCTCGAATCGGAGCGGCTGCTAAAGAGCTTCCCGAGGACGACGAGCGCCCCCTCGTCGGCAGCTTCGACGCCTGCCTCATCATCCTGAGCGAGGGCATGCTCAAGACCGCGGACGAGTTCATCGACCGCGCCGCGCCGCTGCTCGTTCCGGGCGGACAGATCATGATCATGGTCACGAACGAGCGCGGGCTTGCGCACGCGGCTGCGTTCGGCCGCGAGTTCGCCCAGCAATCGGCGCGGCTGCTCGACCCCTCCGCCTGGGTGACCGAGATCCACTACGTGCCGGCGAGCCGCATGCGGTGGGCGATCTATCGCGCGCTCGGCCGCCTGCTCAAGAGCGGTGACGCCGTCGGCTGGAGCTCGCCTGTACGGCTGGCCGGCCTCGCACTCGTCGCCGCGCCGCTGACGGCGGCGACGTTCCTGACCAATCTCGGCATTCGCGCGAGGGTGACGCCGCCGCGCGGGCTGTGGTCGAGCGTGTTCCTGATCCTGCGCCCGTCCGGCGCCGATCCGACGCCGCTGCGGCGGCTCGCCACGCCCGCCGCGCCGCCGCGCATCCCCGGCGAGGCGACCGGCGAGGCCGCACTGCCGGCGGCCGGCGCCGCGCCGCGCCAGCGCGATCCGCGCAGGCTTGTGCGCACGCTCGCGCGCTACCGCTGCGTGGCCGAGATCCTCGATCGCCGCCGCGATATCGCCGAGTACGGCTGCGTCGAGGCGCTGGGGGGCGACCGCGGCCACCCCGGCTTCCTGGTCGCTGAAAAGGTCAACGTCGTCGGTGGGCCGGTCGATGATCCCGTGCGCGATGAGGGCATTCCCGCCAGCCAGCGCGAACCCATGCCCGGCGGCCGCGCGGAGAGCGACCGTGGCCACCTCGCGCTGCAACTCGTCGATCGGCATCAGGCGGCAGGGACCGGGGCTGCGTTGGTCTCTGCCGTGTCCGAGGCCGGTGCGCCCGCTTTTCGGTAGTAAGCAACCCCTTCTCGTTCTTCTACGAACAGTAGTTTATCGCCTATTCCGACGCGCTCTTCGGTCGTGCTGCCAAGTATTCGAACCGTGAGACGGTCGCCTTGCTCCAGATCGACAATCGCAAGTTGATAGGGCGCGTCGGCAGCGTATTGCTCAGGTGGAGCGAACACTATGGTTTCCGTGTAAACGACACCGTTGCGCAAATCGGAACTGGACATTTCAGGCCGCCGCCAGAATGGAAACCACGCAGGTCGCGCCCGATCCCGCCCAGGTTCTCAGTGAGGCCAATTCGATGGCGCTTCACCTGGCGCTCGCCCGCGTCGCCGCGAAGCTGCATGACGATATCGCAGATCTGGCCGACGCCCCGTAGCTCCTACCGGATGGCCCTTGGATTTCAAACCACCAATCTTTCCGGCAGCGAGCAGCTTCAATGCTTTCCGCATGAACGTTTGGAGATCCTCTTTCAGCATGTTTAAAGACAACTGGTGGTTTGGCATCGGACCAGGCAACCGACGCTTGTCCTGGCTTACGGTTTATATATGACCAGCGGTTTTGACGCTCTCGGCACGTACTGCGTTCCCTTGGAAGTGGCTGTAGAAGCTGGGTTGCTTGGATTGGTTTCATTTGGAGCCCTGGTGTCCTGTCTCTGTGCCCGGGCACATGTCAGCTTTTGGCGCCCTAATGGCTGGCAAAAATGGCTTTCAGCAGGGGCTGCTGCGGCATTAATTGGAATGATGGTGCACGGTCTGGTTGATACCGTCTTCTATCGCCCTCAGGTGCAGTTTGTTTTTTTGGTTAATAATTGCACTTCTAACGACAGCGGAGCTGGAGCCTTTTAGTAACATTGAGTGTTCGGAACCATGAGAAACTGCCACTGCAATCCAGCTACCTGGTTCCTCAGGTTTGTTGTCCTGCACGGTCACCCAAGCTCATGCATTTCCCGTATATGTGGCAATACCGCTGATGCGAATTATGCACATATAAATGATCTGCAGGATGCATAACCGAAAGCATGGTTGCCACCGTGTCGATTAATCGTTGTTAATGACTATTACTAGAATGCACTCATTAAATAACGAACTTTGGTCGTTTCAGGGGCATGGATTTACCCGAGGTTTAATCAAAATATTAGCTGGCGCTAATGATTTAACTTTGATATTTACTGCCTCGCTGACCGGAAATGCCTATTGGGCTTGGGGTTTCGCTAAAAACACCCAGTGGTTGACAATGAGTGTACCTTAAAGGAAGATAATATACATGACTTTTACTATTCCTTGGTAATTTGGGAGCCTTTAAAACCTCATTTCTTAGCAAGCTCGCCTTACCGGTTTTCTGTCCACCCCTTCTCTTAACCCGTCACCCGTCACCAATCAACCATTCTAAGACTACGTCGTCAAATGGCAGGAGGTTCAGCTCAATGACACCACGCCGTCGCAAAGGAGCCACACTCGGACTTGTTGCAGCTAGTGTGCTCGTAATCATATTAATTGGGGTTGCATGTTACTTCCTTGCCAAGATAGCTGGTGGTGGAAGAGAAGTGAATAATGCCACTGATGCTGGCACGTTGAACGTGGCGAAAAATGCACTTCGCAGCACGGCAGCATCAGTATCTTCCGTTCCTTCAGAGTTCACCAATCTTGTCGATCCAAGCACTGGGGGAATCGACCTATACACGTACAACCGAGCAGTTGCGCAAGCACTTCTTGTTGCAATGAATGCTCAAGATGAAGGTACGACTCTGGCGCAAACCAACGCGCATACGAGTCACCCAGCTCTCCACACTAGGGGGAGCCCTCAAAACTTTGCTGACTACTCAAGGGACACTGAACTCCGCTTTCACAACAGTCGGCAACATTAAGAACAACGTAAAGATGTTTGGCGGTAATACACTTACTGAACAGAACTATTTTTGTGCGTATTCGAATCCAGGTGGTTCGAGCAACATTGCCTTCGTTGCAGCAGAGTTTCCCACCTCGTTTTCGACTGGTCCCAGTCAGCTGGTTGCTTCTACTGCTCCACTGATTGCTCCGCAGGGAACCTCAAACCTGCCAAGACCTGCACAGCCTACTATGGCTTACTTAGATACAAATCCAAATGCAAACCCCACTGTGTTCAGCAACCAATACATGGCAGGCTATCAAAAAATTGGACCAGCGAACAGTGATTATTTCTACGCTGTTCCTGTTTTTCCAGGACAAAAAGCCTCACTTGATTACTTTGACTGAGTTCAATGGATTTCAAAATAACAAGGCGGGCGCTTTTCCTGCAGCTGTTGCCTCCTAATACTCCTCCAAATACTTTCTCGATAGCATCACAAACGTTAAACAGCACGAGCAATACATTTGGTGGTTCCGTAGCTTGCGCGATCGTTGGTTGCGCCAACCCAGCGAACATAGGCAGTACACCCTATGACTTTGTGGGCTGCATACCAACCGGCTATGTCGTCTTCACCAATCTTAATGCCGCTCCTGGCCAACCGGGATCCAGCTGGCAGGGCATTGATGATAACACCGGCAACATCTTCAACGATGTCATGAACCCTCAGAGTGGACAGGGAATCAATATTATTGGACCAACAAATGGACCAGACCTCTTCTACAGGAAAATAGTGCCGGACCTAATCAGACCATACAAAATTGGCAAAGATCTGTAATGCAGGCTCTCCAGCTTCGCCCAATTTAGTATACCCATCTACAAGTGGAGTAAAATTTTCAAACAATCCATCAAGCGGCAGTTGGCACGCCGCCACACCGTTGGAGATGAAAACTTATGTCAACGGCCAATATACCAACTGTATGCAGGATCTCTTAAACAATAACTGGAATGATGGCTTCGGGACGAACAATCCCACAGGTGATCCTTGCTATCAAGCCTTGGCAGCCTTTAATAACGCGTTCAGCTATCCTAGTCTCCCTACGCCCATGGGCGCGGCACCTGGCCGTAGCTCAATTCTGGTCCAGTGCAGACTACGCCAAAAACCAAATCTGTCTTGACTTCAACCAGCCATACGCGCCTATAACCATAGCTTCAGGCACAGACGCATCAGGACTGGGTGAATACAAGTACCCCATAGGTAATAGCCCGTGGAATGCGGGCAACCCGGCTCCGCTGGAGGTATCTGGAGCAACCGTAAACAACCTTCTCGATCAGCTTGCCAATGATGGTGCAACCTGCAGTGGCGGTTCAAGCTCCGTGGGCGTCGTTGCCCAGCAACCGTTAAATCCAAACCCCTATAATAACCAGTCGGCACCGCCCTCTATCAGACGGTAGTCCACAACTGGTGTTTTCGCTCAAATCCTGCAAAGAGCGAACGAAATCTTCCCTGGAATAACCGCCCCTCAGCTACAAACTGTGTTGTCCCAGGCGGTTCTGCCCATGGGTGGATCTGTATATTTGTACCGACCGATTCCTGCTGGCCAAACAGTTGTGCCATCCAATAGCCAGCTAATCTGTTCAGCTAGCCCTCCACCTGCAGCACTAACACAATTTGGGGCAAACATTCCTACCCCGGCGACCTGGGCAAATATAGCTGATGGTACGGGTAGTTCCCAAAGCACTGACTGCAGCCACGCATACGACCTGGTCGGATCCCAGATGGTAGACAGCCAGGCTGGCAGTTCAATCGGCGACGGTCAGGGTGATCATAACCTGCATGATCAACCCTACACTAATCAGCAAGGCAGTGGTCTCACGACGACAGACACTGGTGTATGGGTTCCCTCATGGGGGTACAGAGGATGTCTTGGAGTTTTGACCTTCAGCCAGAACACCTCTGGGAGTGAACAATTCAGCAGACCCAACTAATGATTTAGAATCAAGTCAGATTCCGCCTACAGAGCTCTAAAATGGGTCATGTAGGCGGATTTTGATAAGGAGAGAGAGAAAAATGCCTTTGTTAGACAAAACTGCCAGCCTGCTTGCCGTTGTTGCTGTCTCAATGACCATGCTTTGCTTGTGCCCAGCGGCTCGAAGCCAGAGCCAACAACAAAAACGGGCTGGAAACAGGCCAATACTCCCAAGCAATGGGGTCACGGTGACGACTCTGTTCATGGCCATTACATAGCATTGCGCGAGCCAAAAACAATGGATAATTTGCCCGATTTTACTGGGCATAAGAAATTCATTTATGGCAACGTGCGCGAATTTGCGCGTGGACAAGCCTGGACACAGAACTTCTGGATTCGTGAGCCAAGAAGCGAGGTATTCGATTGGTATGTGAGCGCGTTGAATGGTGGTGGTTGGCAGATCAAGGCAAACAATGGCAATCAAGTAATGGCTACGAACAGTGCTGGCAACCAATGCATCATCACGGTTACAGACCATAAATTCCAGTCGTACAAATGTTCTTTGACTATTGCTTATGTTATTCCGAAAAAAACCTGACTGACTGACTTTGCCAAAAATAGTAGTATCGTGACCTCAGCAATATTTGCCTGATATCAGGGTTATATTAATGAAGGCGGGCGTCAGCCGCTGCGACAGTTCTACAGTGTCGTGCCAGCAATGTT
>CAVPGG010000226.1:0-29224 GCA_963703755.1 uncultured Pseudomonadota bacterium | reverse complement strand
CGCGCCAATCTCTACGACATGTTCCAGGATGCGCCCGCGGTGCTGATCCCGCGCCGGCGCCGCTTCGAGATCACCGAGCGCGTCGGCGCGGACGGCGGCGTCATCACGCCGCTGGCCGAGGGCGAGATCGACGGGCTGATCGGTGCGCTGAAGGCGGCGCGGGTCGATGCCATCGCGGTCGCGCTGGTGTTCAGCTTCCTCAATCCGGCGCATGAGCAGAAACTCGGCGCGCGCCTCGCCGCGGCGTTCCCGGGCACGCCCATCTTCCTCTCGTCGGAAGTCCTGCCCGAGATCAAGGAGTTCGAGCGCACCAGCACCACGGCCGTGTGCGCCTATGTGGGGCCGGTGCTGGCGTCGTACCTGGCACGGCTCGCGGCGGCGGCGCGGCAGAAATCGCTGCCGCCGCTCTATCTGATGGCCTCGAACGGCGGCGTGCTGCAGGCGCGCGAGGCGATCGCGATGCCGGCCGTCGTGGTCGAGTTGGGACCCGCCGCCGGTGTGGTCGCGGCCGCCCTGGTGGCGCGGCAGACCGGGCGCAACAACCTCATCTCCTTCGACATGGGCGGCACCACCGCCAAGGCGAGCCTGATCCGCGATGGCCGCTACGAGACCACGAACGAATACGAGGTCGGCGGCGGCTCGAGCATGACGCGGTCGATGAACGGCACCGGCCATCCGATCCGCGTGCCGGTAATCGACCTCGCCGAGGTCTCGGCCGGTGGCGGCTCGATCGCCTGGATCGACCGCGCCGGTGCGCTGCGCGTCGGCCCTAAGAGCGCGGGCGCCGATCCGGGGCCGGCCTGCTATGGGCGCGGCGGGACCGAGCCGACCGTCACCGACTGCAACCTGCTGCTCGGCTATCTCGACCAGGGTTCGCTGCTCGGCGGCGAGCTCAAGATCGATCGCACGGCCGCCGAGAAGGCCGTGCGGGCGCGCCTCGCGGCGCCGCTCGGCATCGACACAACCAGGGCCGCGGCCGCCGTCATCGACGTGGTCAACAACGCCATGGCGGAGGTACTCAAGATCGTCTCGGTGCAGCGCGGGCATGATCCGCGCGATTTCGTGCTCGCGCCGTTCGGCGGCGCCGGCCCGCTGCACGCGGCGGCGCTCGCCGACGAGCTCGCCATGGCCGAGGTGATGTGCCCGCCGATCCCGGGCGCCTTCTCGGCGCTCGGCCTCGTCGGCACGGATCTGCGCCGCGACTACGTGCAGACGCTGTTCGTCACCACCGACGTGGCCGATCCCGCAGCCGTGGAGGCGGCGTTCGCGGCGCTCGAGCGGCGCGGCAACGCGATGCTCGAGGAAGCCGGCATCGCGGCGGAACGGCGGCGCTTCGAGCGTTCGGTCGATGCGCGCTACCGGCGGCAGTCCTATGAGCTGGTGGTGTCGGTGGCGGCGCCGCCGGTCGACGAAGCCACGCTGTCGGCGCTCGCCGAGACCTTCCATGCGCGCCATCGGCAGACTTATGGGCATGACAATCGCGGCGAGCCGGTGCAGATCGTGAGCCTGCGGGTCGCCGCGATCGGCGCGATCCCGCGGCTCGCGCTGCGCGATGCGCCGGCGGCGGCCGGATCGGATGCCGTGAAGGCGCGCCGCCGGCTCTGGTTCCGCGCGAGCGGCGCCGTCGAGGCGCCGATCTACGACCGCGCCCGCATGGCGACCGGCATGGAGGTCCCCGGCCCTGCCGTGATCGAATCGCTGGAGTTCGACCATCCTGGTGCCGCCCGGCTGGCGCGCGCGGATGAATGGGGACGGGTTCGTGGTGATGACGCGGAGCGCGAGCAAATGAACTCGCTCACCACATCCGTCATTGCGAGGAGGCCGCAGGCCGACGAAGCAATCTCGATCCACGAGTCATGCGTTCGTGGAACGAGATTGCTTCGCGGAGTTCACCCTTGGGCTTGCCGAAGGCAAGACCCGAGGGCTCGCAATGACCAGGTGGATCGGCCATGACCGCCGATCCCGCCACCTTCGAGATCGTCAAGAACTCGCTCTACAAGATCGCCGAGGAGATGCGGGTCGTCCTCGCCAAGACGGCGTACTCGCCGCTGCTCAAGTCGGCCGGCGATTATTCGTGCGGCGTGTTCGACGGCGCGGGCGAGATGGTGGCGCAGGGGCCGGATCTGCCGATCCATCTCGGCTCGATGCCGGACGCGGTGCGCGCCGTCGTCAAGGCGTTCGCGGCGGACGTGCATGCGGGCGACGTCTTCATCCACAACGACCCGTATTTCGGCGGCAGCCATCTGCCCGACGTGAACGTGGTGCGGCCCGCGTTCCACGACGGCCGCCTGCTCGGCTACGCGTGCCTGCGCGCGCACTGGCCCGATGTCGGCTCGGCGACGCCGGGCAGCTACGGCGCCGTCACGGAGATTTTCGGCGAGGGTCTGCGCATGCCGCCGCTGCGGCTGGTCAGCCGCGGCATCGTCAATGCGGATCTCGAACGGCTGATTCTCGCCAATGTGCGCACGCCCGACGAGCGCAAGGGCGACCTCGGCGCCCAGCTCGCCGCGACGCTGCGCGCAACCGAGCGACTGCAGACACTTGCGGCCCGCTACGGCGCGGAAGGGCTTATCAGGTACATGGCGGACGTGATGGACTATTCCGAGCGGCTGATGCGCGCAGCGCTGACGGATCTGCCGGACGGCGAAGGCAGCTTCGATGAGCTGTGCGACGGCGACGGCATCGCCGACGATGCGGACGGCCGCGACGCCCAGTTTCGCATCTGCCTGACCGTGCGCAAGCGCGGCGACCGGCTGGTGGCCGATTTCACCGGTACCGACCCGCAGGTGGCGGGGCCGATGAACGCGCCGCTGTCGGTCACGGCCTCCGGCATCTACTGTGGCCTCAAGATGGCGATCGATCCGAACAACCTGATCCCGCCCAACTCGGGCTGCTGGCGCACGATTCGTGTGCGCGCGCCGAAGGGATGCGTCGTCAATGCGGAATTTCCGGCGCCGGTGGTCTATGCCAACCATGAGATCTCGCACCGCGTCGCCGACATGGTGTTCGCCGCGCTCGCGCCCTTCATGCCGGACCACGTCATGGCGTGCAGCCAGGGCACCTCGGCGATCTTCATCATCGGCGGGGTCGATCCGCGCACCGACCGGCACTATGTCTCCTACGAGACCATCAAGGGGGGGTTCGGCGCGCGCCCGACCAAGGACGGCATCCACTGCGTCGCGAGCGGCATCTCCAACACCATGAACACGCCGGTCGAGGTGCTGGAGATGGCGTTTCCGGTGCGGGTCGAGCGCTACGAGATCAACCCAGATTCGGGCGGCGCCGGCCGCTTCCGCGGCGGCTGCGGCGCGCGCCGGGTCTGGCGCATGCTGGAGCGCGCCGACGCGACCGGAACGCTGTGCATGGAACGCATGACCACGCCGCCCTTTGGCCTCACTGGCGGCAAGCCTGGCGCAGCGGCGGTCGTGACTCTCACGACGCCCGATGGCGCGACGCGCGGGCTGCCGAGCAAGGGCGCCTTCGCGGCGCCGGCCGGATCGGTGGTCGACATGATCACGCCCGGCTCGGGCGGGTTCGGGCCGCCCGAGCAACGCGAGCACGCCGCGATCGGCCGCGATCTCGTCGACGGCTATGTCAGCGCAGAAGCCGTCCGACGCGATTACGGCATCTCCGATCCCGACGTGTTACAACGACAAGCAGCCGCGGAGGATCAACCGTGAACTACATCGCCAACTCGATCGAGGCGCGCGACGTCGCGAGCCTCGTGCACATGCAGACCAATTTGCGCCGTCACCAGACGGAGGGGCCGCTGGTGATCGCGCGCGGCGCGGGCTGCCGCGTGTTCGACGACACCGGACGCGAGTACATCGACACAGTTGCGGGCCTGTGGTGCGCGTCACTCGGCTTCGGCTCGGAGCGGCTTGCCAATGTGGCGGCCGAGCAGATGCGCAAGCTCGGCTACTACCACCTCTATCGCCATCGCTCGTCGGAGCCTGCGATCGAGCTTGCCGAATGGCTCCTCAAGATCGCGCCGGTGCCGATGGCGCGCGTGCTCTTCCAGTGCTCGGGCTCGGAGGCGAACGACACCGCGATCAAGCTCGCCTGGTACTACTGGCACGCCATGGGCCAGCCGCAGCGCACCAAGATCATCGCGCGGCAGATGGGCTATCACGGCAATACCTGCGCGGCCGTGAGTCTCTCGGGCAAGCCCGACATGCATGCGGGCTTCGGCCTGCCCTTCGCCAACTTCAAGCACACGGAATTCCCCCACTACTACCGCCGCCACGAGCCGGGCGAGTCGGAGGAGCAGTTTTCCGCCCGCATGGCCGAGGCGCTCGACAAGCTGATCCAGGCCGAAGGACCCGACACGATCGCGGCCTTCTTCGCCGAGCCCGTGATGGGCGCCGGCGGCGGCATCGTGCCGCCGCGCGGCTATTTCGAGAAGATCCAGACGGTGCTGCGCAGTTACGACATCCTGTTCGTAGCCGACGAGGTGATCTGCGGCTTCGCGCGCACCGGCGAGATGTGGGGCTCGAAGACGTTCGGCATCCGGCCCGACATGATGACCTCGGCGAAGGCGCTCTCGGCCGCGATGCTGCCGATCTCGGCCGTGATCATCAATGATCGCATCCACAACGCGATGCTGGCGCAGTCCGACACGTATGGCAGCTTCGCGCACGGCTTCACCTATGCGGGCCATCCGGTCGCGGCCGCGGTCGCGCTCGAGGTGCAGAAGATCTACGCCGAGATGGATATCGTCAGCCGCGCCAAGCGGCTGGGCGCCGCGCTCGCGGAAGCGATCGAGCCGCTGCGCACGCATCCGCTGGTCGGCGACATGCGGGGGGTCGGCTTCATCCTCGGCCTCGAGTTCATGCGCGACAGCGAGAAGCGCATCCCGTTCGATCCGGCGCTGAAGGTCGGCGCCCGCGTCGACGCGGCCGGCACGCGGCACGGCCTCGTGCTGCGCCTCATCGGCGACCGGCTGGTGTTCGCGCCGCCGCTCGTCACCGAGGAAGCCGACATTGTCGAGATGGCGACGCGGCTGCGGCTTGCGCTCGATGAGGTGGCGGGCGAGTTGAAGCGCGAGGCGGCCTGAGGCCGGCCTGAGGTCAATGCGCGCTAAGCCGTCCTACCAGCGCGCGGCCGCGGTGCCGAGGGCGGAGGCGGGCCGGTCCCAGCGCATCGGCACGCCCGCGATAGCGACGGGCGGCGCAATCCGATGCGCCGGGCCCCAGCTCGTCTGCTCGATGTCGGGCGCGAGATCGGCCGGCGTTTCGGGCGCGAGCGGCGCAATCGCGGGCTCGCCGCGCGCGTCGACCAGGAGCTTGGCGCTGCGCGCGAGCGACAGGCGCGCGTCGAGGCCGGTGCCGCGGGTGAGCCGCTGGGTGACGCCACGGATCGCCGCGGCGGCGACCAGATAGCCGGTCGCCTCGTCGAGCGCCTGCACGGGCAACGGCACCGGCTTGTCGGCGTCGCGCCAGCGCTGGCCCGCCTCGGCGATGCCGCTCGACAGCTGGACGAGACTGTCGAAGCCGCGCCTTGCCGCCCAGGGTCCGGTCCAGCCATAGGCGTCGAGGCAGACATCGATCAGGCCGGGCGACAGGCGCCGCCGCGCGGCGGGATCGTAGCCGAGGCGCTCGAGCGCGTCCGACCGGTAGCCGTTGACGAAGACGTGCGCCTCGCGGAGCAGCGCCTCGAACGTGGCGCGATCGGCGTCCGCGCGCAGGTCGAGCCGGGCGCAGCGCTTGCCGAGCGTCACCTCGGGAACGAGGCCCGGCTCGTCCCAGGTCGGCGGATCGACGCGCAGCACGTCGGCGCCGTAGCCGGCGAGGAAGCGCGTCCCGATCGGGCCGGCGAGCACACGGGTGAGGTCGAGCACGCGCAGCCCTTGCAGCGGGCGCGCCGGGTCGGCGCCAAGCGCGAGTGGCGCGCCGCGGTCGCGCGCCGTCATGTGCACCAGCGGCTCACCCGTGACCGCCTGCCCTTGTCGGTGCGCGGCCCACTCGGCCGCGGAGCGCATCTCGGCGGCGCAGCCGCCGGCCGTCACGATGGCGGTTTCGAGCTCGGTCTTTCCCCAAGCCGCGACCGCGCGCGCGACCGCAGCGCGCTCCTCCGGCGCGCCGAGCACCTTGAGCGAGGCGGCGCGATGGTGCGGCTGGTTGTTATGCAGCTTGATCCAGCCGTCGCGCGTCGCATAGTCGCCCGCCGTCGCGTTCCACACCGGCGGGGCCTCCCAGCCGATCGGGCGAATGGAGCGGAAGAGCCAGAACGAGGCGAGCCGGCGATCGATCGTGATCGCGGGAAATTTCGCGCCGCGCGCCGCGACCAGCTCGGCGAGCGCGAGCGCCGCCGCCGCGATGGCGGCACAGCCGAAATCGGTCACCGGAAATGCGGACGGAAGCTCGCCTTTGCCCGTAAACGTCAGGGCGTCGAGCGCGTGCGCCTCGCCGCCGACGGCCGTCCAGGCGGTGTGCGCCAACGCGGCCGCGACGCGGTCCATGCGATCCTCCATCGATACTGAACAAGGCATACCACGGCAGCATCCCGCAAGACCCGCCCACAATAGCTTAGCCGGCTATCATGTATCCCTCTGTCCCACGCCAGCCTGGACAGCATCGGGAACGCAAGAGCCACCGCATTACCCATGCTGCTTATTTCGCGCCGCACGGCAGCCATCCGGTGCAGACCGAGTTGATGACCGGCCGCCCTGTCGAGCACGGAGAATTTCCGCATTGACTGGCGCATAAACGTCGACCGCCTGCATCGCGCCGTCATGCGAAGGCACGCCGCGTACGGTCGCGCAGCCGTCGACGCCGCGGTGACGCAACCGCCGCCGTCATCCAAGAGCGCACATTGGTCTGGCGATCCGCGACATGATCATCGCACACGGGATCACTGTCAGGCCACTTCCGCGCGTTTTATTGGTTTCGGTGCAACCGTTTTCGGATTCGCGCGGAACAAACCCAATCCGGGCTTATCTCTCTGTCGGTGCTGTGCTTTTCCATCGTCGCAGGTCGCTCGCACGGGCGCGAGACGACATCGGAAAAATCTTCGCAGCAAAATACAGGCGATCTACAGGGCGGGAACGAGCCGAAATACGAGAGAGCCCTTTGAAATCACGAGCAAAAACGTGAACGGTGCGAAACAGGCCGAACAGGCGACGTAACAGAGGCAAAACAGATCGAAAAACAGGAAGGCCCTTGGTCGTCGCGGATGATCACGTCATGCGACGCGAGGATAGCGCGCTTGTTGCGCGATCCGCGCGGGCGTCCGGCGGGGTTGCCGCTCCGGCCTGGTTGAAAGGTCATGGTTGGTCTCCAGGTTGGGTTGGGCGATGAGAAGAAGAGCGCCGGCGCGGCGACATCTGCGGTCGGCGTCGACGGCGAGAAAATTCGCGAAGCAAAAAACAAGCGAGGTCGGCGAATACAAGCGATCGCGCTGAAATCGCGAGGGAAAACCCATTCCACGGAAACAAGCGACGCGGACGAAAGAACAAGGGGTGGGAACAACGGCTCAACGTCATGCCCGCGCGAGGGGCACGCATGCGGGCATCCACGCCTTTATCGCTTCGCGTTTCTGGAATGAAAAAACCCGGCGGCCGTCGCGGCGCCGGGCGCAATTTCACGCATCCCATTTCGTCAATAAGGCAATTGAAGCCGCGACGCAACGACAATCCGACACGACCATCAGCAAAAAGGCGTGAAGCAGCGAGCGCGACCTGCGCACGTCCGGGGTCACCGACCATCGACTGGCCGCCGCCCGCATCGATGCCGAAATGATGGCCGCTCGCCGTCCCGCGCGGCTGCCTCGGGTGGAAGAAAATGCGAGACCACATGTTTATACTTTCAGGACCGACAATGCCGCGCCGCCGCGGGGGGACATCGATGATCCGACTTTCGATCGTGTTGCTACTGGCCTTTGTCGCACCGGCGCTGGCCCTGGAGGGGAACGTATGCGTCGAGGAAGCAACGATCAGCGATCTGCTGGAAGCGCTCGCCGCCGGCCGCACCACCAGCGTCGCGCTCGTGCGTTCCTATGCGGCGCGGATCGACGCTTACGACCGCGCCGGCCCCAAGCTCAACGCGGTGCGCGAGCTCAACCCGGACGCACTTGCGATCGCGCAGGCGAGCGACGCGCGCAAGGCGCAGCGCCGGCCGCTCGAGGGAATTCCGATCCTGATCAAGGACAACATCGCCACCGGGGATAGCCAGCACACGACGGCCGGCTCGCTTGCGCTCGCGGATGCCTTCGCGCAACGTGACGCAACCGTTGCCCGGCTCCTGCGCGACGCCGGCGCCGTGATCCTCGGCAAGACGAACCTCACGGAGTTCGCGAACTTCATCGCGATCGACATGCCGGCCGGCTACAGCTCGCTCGGCGGCCAGGTGAAGAACCCGTATGCGCCGCAGGTGACCGACAAGGGCGTCCCGATCGTGCCGACCGGCGGGTCGAGCGCGGGCTCGGCGGTCGCAGTCAACGCCTCGCTTGCGCCGGCATCGATCGGCACCGAGACGTCGGGCTCGCTGCTCTCGCCGGCGACGCAGAACGGCCTCGTCACCGTCAAGGCGACGGTCGGATTGATCAGCCGCGCCGGAATCATCCCGATCGCGGCGAGCCAGGACACGGCGGGGCCGATGACCCGGACGGTGCGCGACGCCGCCATCCTGCTCAATGTCCTCGCCGCCGTCGATCCGCGCGATCCCGCGACGAAAGACTTAAAGCGTCCGGCCGACTACACGGCGTTCCTCGACAAGGACGGCCTGCGCGGCGCACGCATCGGCGTGCCGAGCGACACCTCCGACGCCGCAAACGACGTCTACTACCGCCCGCTCAAGACGCGCGCCCGGGCCGTGATGCGCGAGACGATCGCGATGCTCGAGGCGGCAGGCGCCGTCATCGTGCGCGCCAATATTCCGACCGCGGGCTGGATCGGCGGGCCGGGCACCGACATGGCGATCCTCGACCGAAATCCGGAAAGCCCGGACAGGAACAAGCCGGTGCGGCGGCCGATCGTGCTCGTCTACGAGTTCAAGCACGACCTCAACGCCTATCTGCGCGACTGGGCGAAGGGTACTGGAGTCAAAACCATGGCCGACATCATCGCGTTCAATGCCGCGCATGCCGACAAGGCGCTGCGCTTCGGCCAGGACCTCCTGGTGGCGGCGCAAGCAACGCGCGGGGACGTGAGCGAGATCGAATACAAAGCGGCACGGCAGATGGACCTGCGCGCCGCGCGCGATCTCGGGCTCGACGCCTACATGGACGCGCACAAGCTCGACGCGGTGCTCTTTCCCGGCTGGAGCGGAGCGGCGATTGCGGCCAAGGCCGGCTATCCGAGCGTGATGGTGCCGGCCGGCATGATCTCCGGCGTGACGATCCCGGGCGTCGGAGACAAGGACACGCCGGACTACCCGCTCGGCGCGACCTTCGCGGGCCGCGCCTGGAGCGAGCCGACGCTCCTGCGCATCGCCTACGCGTTCGAGCAGGCGACCAAGGCGCGGCGAGCGCCGCCCGGGGTCCCGGCGCTCACGCCCGAATGCATGCGGTTGGCACCGGCCAAGTAACGTGTCCCTTGCAGACCGAGGTGTGGGACTATTGCTTGAGCATGACCTCTTCCGAAAACCGGTACCCACCCCGGAAGCAAGTCAGAGGCAAGCCTTTTCGGGATCATGCTCTACCTGCCGCACCTTACTTCGCTGGCTTTTTCCAGATGCGCGCCAATGTCGGCTCGATGCACAGCATCCGCAGCGGAGTTCGGCGCGAGGCAAACGCGCAAGTGTTGGAGATCATAAGATCCAATGATCTGAGCTCATGCTATTACCGGACGTTCGCCCGAAAGGTGACGACCGCGCATCCGGCACGCTGATTGGTGTGTCCGCACACTCTGATCGCATATTCGTCCATTCCCCGGAAACCGGGCCGCGGCTGGTATTTGAACGCAAGGGCGCCGGTCTGCTCGAACGTGCCGTTGCTCGCCTGCTTCACGATCTCGCTGCCCGTGAACTGCACCTGGTCCGGGTGAAAGGGCGCGACCGTGTGAACACACGCCGCCCCTCCGGTGCTCACAACGTTGGCCGTGGTTCCTTGGCTCAACGCGACGTCGAAGGCGAATTTCTCGGTACGGCAGCCCGCGCCCTTGGCCTGTGGCGGCACAGCGGGCGCATCCGCCCGCGGCTGCGCGGCCCGAGCCGGCGCCACGCCGCATCGATTGGACCAGCCGACCGGCTGTCCGTTGAACCGGCCGTCCGCGATCACCTTGGCGCCCGCGATGGTCTGCAACTCGGTCAAGATGCGATTTGGCTCGACGCGCCAGATCTCGATGATCGGTTCGCCCTTGCGGCTGCCTTCGACCCGCCGCCCGCCGATGGCGACCCGGCGCGGGCTGACGGCGAGCGCCTGGTCGATTAGGAACACGTAGTCGCGCTTGGTCGCACCGCCCATCCGGTCGCGCTGCGCATGGTCAGGGTCGACCAGCCGATGGACGAAATAGTAGTTGTCGGGGCCCGCCGGCTTGCTGCAATCGAACGCGAAGGTGCCGACCAGATTGTAGTTTTCGAACACCGCCTTGACCGCGACGCTTTGCGCCTCGGCGGGATCAAGGCAGACGCCGGCAAAAAGCGTCGAGATCGCCGCGATCGACGACAGTCGTGCATGATTTGGTCGCATGTGACTTCCCCAGTCGATGTTGGCCCGCTCACCCGACCGACGTGACGCGCATGTCGTCACACCGACGCACTCTCCTCAGTGGTGCCGAAGCGGCCACCGCCTCCTGGTCGCGACCGTATGGATGCGCGGCACCGGGCGCCAATGCACCAGCGGGCGTGGATGAACCGGCTTCACCAACACTGGGGGCGTGCGTGGGTGAACCGGCATCACCAACACTGGGGGCGGGCGTGGATGAACCGGCGTCATCAGCACTGGGGGCGTGCGTGGATAAATCGGCGTCACCAACACCGGGGGCGTGCGTGGATGAAACACCGTCGGCGGAATTGACACGACGGCCGGCCGCGTCGGCGGCGCGACGTTGGCGTGGACGATCAGCTTCGTGATCTGCCCGCCTTGGCGTTGACACTGCTGCTGGAACCCGGCCGGCGTCTGGCCCAAGTCAACGCCGTGGCTCGAGAGCATGGCCCCGGTGCCGCAATATGACTGTAGCCGGACCGAGGAGACGCCGCGCGGAAGAATGCAGCATTGATGATCCGCCGGCTTCGTCTTCGGATCACAATCGGTGAAAAGGTCCGCCGTGCACTTGGGCGGGCTTTCGATGGGCGCAGTGCCGCCATTGTCGACGATGAGACCGCCGGTGTTGAGGCATTGATCCGTCCCCGGCGTATCCTTCAGGGCAAAACACTGGCGGTCCTTCCGCGTACCGTAGCTGCAGAAGGGCTGGCCGCGCGGGAAACAGCACTGGCCCTGGCATTGACCGGGCCCCACCGCAGGTCCGGTCGCGGTTGTGGGCGGCACCGAAACGGTCACGGGCGGCAGCAGCGGCGGCAGCGCCGGCGACGGCGTGCCGAACGCGATCCCGTTGGCGGCCGGCAAGGTCAGATTGGTCGCGATCAGTATCCAGCCCGGCCCGGCGCCCGCTGTGTTGTCGCAGCGGATCACCGTCATGCGGGTCCCGTTACGCATCACGCACCACACGGCCGGCGGATTGGCGCCGTTCAAGCCGTCGCGAATCCCGTTGGCTGCCGGAAACGTCAGGCCCGCGTTCACCACCGTCCACTCCGCGCCGAGGCCCGGCACGTCGTCGCAGCGCGCGACCGAGAACTGGGTCGTGTTCTGACCCGGAATGACCGTGACGGTGCGCTTGATGACGCACCACACCGGCGCCAGACCGCCAGCGCCTGGGTCCGGCGCGAAGGCCGGCAGCGACGGGGGCGGCAGAGGGGGTGGGAGCGGCGCCGGCCCCGGGCCGGGCGACACATTCGTCGTGGGCGGCTGGTTCTGATTATCGCCGATCTGCGTGTCGGGCCCGACTTGTATCGGCGGCAACGCGGGCGGGCTCGGCGGCTGATCGGTCGGCGAAGGCGCGTCGGACGGCTGGTTGGAGTTTGCGTTCTGCGGCAGCGGCAGCTGCGGCGGCGGCGCCCCCGGGTCGCAGTTGAGCGCCGACATCAACGTCCTAAGCCCGGTAATATCGGTTTGCAGTTGGGGAATCCTGCGATTTGCCTGCTGGACCTCGTCCAATGTTTCCCGATAGCTCGCTTCAGCAATACGTGCGGTGTCGCTGTCGAATGGACTATGGGTCCGATCAGCAATTTCCCTTGCCCGGTTCGCCGCAGTTCGATCGTCGGAAACGTGGGCATTGTCCAGCGCCAAGATATTCTGCCAGAACTGAAGCAAGACCTGGCTGTTGTGCAACCGAACGCGCATGCTCGCGCAATCGTCCGCCCGGGCCGGTGCCGCGGCCGCGCCCACCAGCGCCGCCACCGCAGCGATCCGCAACAGACTTCCGACCGGAAGCGCGCGCGGCTTTACCGATCTCGTAACCATGTCGCCCTCCGCCTCGACCAGCGCGGCAGAAAATCGCGCGCCGTGATATCGCCATGCTCACACATGCCGGAGGTCACGAAAGCGTATCGCGCGGTGCGCGATGGATCGGGGGCGCGAACCTCCGAAGTCTTTTTTTCATATAAAATCGCCCGACGCAGGCTAGCAAAGCTCTCCCCTGCGGTACAATAATAAAGCCTAGCCGCCGAAAGCGGATTGGCCTTAGTTGACGGCAAACGCGAGGGTTGCGGCGCGAGAAGACTTCCGGACTGCGCGCATGTTCCGCCGCTACAAAGCCTGATCTCGATTGAATCCGGGGATTACTTCGCCGGCTTCTTCCAGATTTTGCGCTTCTGCATCAGCGCGACCTGCTTGTCGATCACGTCGCGCTTGTACTCGGCATGCTTGCCGGGGACTTTCTTCAAGTAGCACCGGAGACGAAGGTCGAGCCGTTGGTGTCGCGCTGCTTGCCGACGATCGCGCCCTTAGGGATCGCCTACGCTCCCAGATGTCAGCATACCACGGGACGCGACCGATCGAACTCGCGGTCGGCAGGGGATTTCGTCTCACCGATCAATCCGGCCGCGATCCGCGCGCCGGCTTCTTCCAGGTGCGGCGCTTTCTACATCAGCGCGACCTGCTGGGAGATCACCTGACTTGCCGGTGGCGATACCGTTGGACAGCGCATCCCTGAGACATTAGCATCGCGAGCCTTTGTCGTCGCAGGGAGGTGGCCATGACGCGGTGCGGGTGGGTTTGGCTGTCCTTGAATACGTGTATCGTATTTGCGGCCGGGGCATGGAGAATTCCCGTCGCCCAGGCGCAAAGCGTTTCCGTTACGACGATATTCGAAAAGTACAATTTGCTCGGGATTTTCGCCACCGATTGCAGCAAGCCCGCGAGCAAGAGCAACCCCTATTTTGTCAACCGGGCGCTGGGGGCCGACCGGGTGCAGCGCGACCAGATGAGCGGTCCCACCACCCGCGACACGGTGACCGTGATCGACAAGGCGACGCCGCTCGGACCGAACGAGATCGCGCTGAGCGGAACGCGCGACGGGAAGCCGGCGGAAATCACCTGGCGCATCGACGGCAACAAGCTGATTTCCTCCGGCCGTTGGGTCGGCAACGGCGCAGACAGCTAGTCGCCGTGCAGGACAACGTGGTCCTGGAGGCACCATGCGATCGCCCGTGCCGACGTTTGTCATCACCAGCGCCGCCGCCATCATGCTCGACATCGGCGGCCTCGCGGCCGAGCGCGCGCAGCTCAGCATCGACGGCGAGGAGCGCGCCTATCTCATCGAGCGACCATCCGGGCAGACGCCGCGGCCGACCATCATCATGCTGCACGGACTAAATGGCAGCGGAACGCAGGTTGCGCGCCAAACGGGGCTCGGTCGGTTCGCGCCCGATAATGGATTCGTCGGGGTGTTTCCCGACAAGCACGCCGCTCTCCAAGGCTGGAACTTCTTTCCTCCCGGGAAGGAGCCGGCGTTGTTGCTCGAGCGGAGCCGGGCAACCGGCATTCCGGATGACATCCGCTTTCTCAATACGCTCGTTGCCGACCTCGTGCACCGGGGCATTTCCGATCCGAATCGCATCTACCTCGCCGGCGTATCGAACGGCAGCTTCATGACCTTGCGCATCGTCTGCAGCAACCCGAGAGCGTTCGCTGCGATCGCATTGATCCTTGGCGGGATGCCGGAGGTGGTCGGCGCCGATTGCACTCCGGCGAGGCCAATCGCCGCGATGATGATCAATGGCACCGCCGATCAGTCCGTCCCCTACGCCGGCGGGCCGGTGCAGCCGGGCGGGCTCTTCAGCGCTTGGCCGACCGAACGCCTGATCGCCTTCTTCCGCCGGCTCAATGGTTGCTCCGGCACCGCCGAGCAGTCGTTCCTGCCCAATATCGGTGCGAACACGATCGAGGTTGCGCGCTCGACGCGCTGTGCCGGTGCGCCCGTCGTGGCCTACCGAGTGATCGGCGGCGGGCACGTCGTGCCATCCCGGCCACACGTCAATTCGTTGCTGCTGGAGTTTTTCCGAGCTGTGCGAATGGGACCATGATCGCCCGTTCTGTCGATCCGCAAGCGGTAGACGACGGCGGGCAGCCCCGTTTCGCGAGATTGACTAGGATCTCGCCGGCTTCTTCCAGATATTGCGCCGTTGCATCAGCGCGACCTGCTTGTCGATGACGTCGCGCTTGTACTCGGCATGCTTGCCGGGGATTTTCCGCATGTAGCGGTTCTTCGGATAGATCGGCTTCTCGTAGATGATCTGCGCGAGCTCGGCGCGGATGTCCTTCATCCAGTTGGTGACCTGCGCGGACTCGCGGTGGTGGCGCAGGGCCTCGATGTTGATGACGCCGGAGACGAAGGTCGAGCCGTTGGTGTCGCGCTGCTTGCCGACGATCGCGCCCTTGTAGTCGACGATCATCGACTGGCCGCCGCCGGCGTCGATGCCGAAGTGATGGCCTTCGGGATAAAGGTGATAGCTGCCGATGTTGGGCGCGACGATATACATGTTGTTCTCGAGCGCGCGGGCGCGGTTGGAGATCTCGAACACGTCGTTCTCGGTGAACGGGCACGGCATGGAAGCGCGGTAGACCACCTCGGCGCCGTTCATCGCGAGCCCGCGGCCGTTCTCCGGATAGTTGCCCTCCATCGCCATCATGATGCCGAGCCGGCCGATCTTGGTGTCGGCGACGGGCCAGAAGGCGTCGAGCGTGCGGCCGTACTTCTCGATCCACCAGTCGTAAACGTCGTGCGGCGAGACCGAGCGCTCGACCGGCAGCAGCGCCGAGAGCTTGTAGTGCTTGAGCACGATCTTGCCGTCGGGGTCGAACACCAGGCCCATGTTGAAGAAGCGGTTCTTCCAGTCGGGGTGGCGCGCCTTGGCCTGCGCCATGATGTAGACGTTCCACTCGCGCGCGAGCTTGCCGATCTCGTCGGTCTCGGGGCCCGGCACGTCGATGCAGCAGGTGTTGGCATAGTCGGCGTGGTCAACGTCGAGCACCTCGTCGTTGAAGCCCATCAGCGCGCCCTCGGGGATCGCGAGCAGCTTCACTGGGATGTCGAGGTTGGAAAGCCAGAACGCCGCCTTGGTGAGGCTCTTGAGATGCTCGATGTTGTGCTTGATGTCCTCGCGCCGGCGGATGCCGTAGAAGGTCGGGATCAGGCCGACCGCGTTGTAGGGCTCGATCATTTTGGGTTTCCCTGAATTCACTGGTCATTGCGAGGCGCGAAGCGACGAAGCAATCTCGATCCGCAGGCGCATGCGTTCGTGGAGCGAGATTGCTTCGGCGCAGGCAAGTCGGGCAAGCCCTACTTGCTCATTTTTGTTGCCGATCTCGGGTAAACCCGAGATCGGTGCGCGCCTCGCAATGACGGAGGTAGCTACGCCGCGACGCTCGGCAGGCCGGCGAGCGCCATGGCGAGCTCGCCCTCGTCGTAGTTCACGTCGACCAGCTTGCCCTCGAAGTAATTGATATAGGCGGCCATGTCGAAGTGGCCGTGGCCCGACAGGTTGAACAGGATGGTCTCGGCCTTGCCCTCCTGCTTGCAGCGCAGCGCCTCATCGATCGCGGCGCGCACCGCGTGCGTCGCCTCGGGCGCCGGCACGATGCCCTCGCAGCGGGCGAACTGCACGCCGGCGTCGAAGCAGACCTTCTGGTGATAGGCCCTGGCCTCGATCAGGCCGAGGTCGTAGATGTGCGAAATCATCGGCGCCATGCCGTGATAGCGTAGCCCCCCGGCGTGGAAGCCGGGCGGGATGAAGGTCGAGCCCAGCGTGTGCATCTTCACGAGCGGCGTGAGGTGCGCCGTGTCGCCGAAGTCGTAGGCGTACTTGCCGCGGGTGAGCGACGGGCACGCGGCGGGCTCGACCGCGATGAAGCGGCGCTTGCGCCCGCCGCGAAGCTGCAGGCCGAGAAACGGAAATACGAGGCCGGCGAAGTTCGAGCCGCCGCCGGTGCAGCCGATCACCACGTCGGGATCGTCGCCCGTCATCTCGAACTGCTTGATCGCCTCCTGCCCGTTCACGGTCTGATGCAGCAGCACGTGGTTGAGCACCGAGCCGAGCGAGTATTTCACCGCCGGATCCTTGGCGGCGACCTCGACCGCTTCCGAGATCGCGATGCCGAGCGAGCCCGGGCTGTTCGGGCTCTTGGCGAGGATCGCCCTGCCCGACTCGGTCTCGTTCGAGGGCGACGCGATGCAGCGCGCGCCGTAGGTCTCCATCAGCGCGCGCCGATAAGGCTTCTGGTCGAACGAGACGCGCACCTGGAACACGGTCACGTCGATGCCGAACAGCGCGCCCGCAAAGGCGAGCGAGGAGCCCCACTGGCCGGCGCCGGTCTCGGTCGAGAGCCGCTTGATGCCCTGCTCCTTGTTGTACCAGGCCTGCGGCACCGCGGTGTTCGGCTTGTGCGAGCCGGCGGGCGAGACGCCCTCGTTCTTGAAGTAGATCTTCGCCGGCGTGCCGAGCGCCTGCTCGAGCCGACGGGCGCGGATCAGCGGCGAGGGCCGCCACATGCGGTAGACATCGCGGATCGGCTCCGGGATGTCGATATAGCGCTCGGCCGACACCTCCTGGAGGATCAGCGCCATCGGGAAGAGCGGCTCGAGGTCGCCGGGCCCGACCGGCTGCTTGGTGCCGGGATGCAGCACCGGCGGCAACGGCTTAGGCAAATCGGCCGCGAGGTTGTACCAAGCCTTCGGAATCTGCGTCTCGTCGAGCACGAACTTGACTTGATCGCCCACGCCAACCTCCCGTGATACGCGTTACTTGCACCCAACATACACAATGCGATTTGGAGTGTGAACAAGCCGAGGCCGCGTAGGGTGGGCGAAATCGCGCGCACGGAGTCCCACGTGGGCAAAGGCGCGCTCGATCTCGGGCCTGCCCGAGATCGACATCAATATGCGCAAGTCGGGCATGCAGGCCCGACTTGCGTGATTTCGCCCACGCGGAACCACCGAGCGACGCGCCTTTGCCCACAGCTCATCGCCGCGACAAAGCGCGCACCGCCCTGCCCGACCTTCGCTTGCGCGGTTTTACGCTTTCGCCCTACTATCGCGGCAACACTCAAGAACAGTCACTTTTCGGCGAAATCGGCAATTGTGGGAGGGTTTCTGATGCGCAGATTCACGACGATGCTCGCGGCGGCCGCCGCGCTCGCGCTGGCGCTGGCGGCCGGCACTGCCGTCGCGCAGGAAGTCAAGGTCGGCATCGTGCTGCCCTATACGGGCATCGGCGCCCAGTTCGGGCAGCAGATGGACCGCGGCATGGAGATGTATCTCAAGCTCAATGCCGCGAGCCGTGAAGCCCTACACGATCAAGCTGATCAAGCGCGACGACAAGAACCCGGGCGGCGCCGACGCCAAGGTCGCGGTGCAGGAGCTGCTTGACCCAGGACAAGGTCGCGGCCTCGCGGGCTGGGTCTATTCGCCGAACGCGATCGCGTCGGCGCCGGTGATCGTTGCGGGCCACAAGCTCGCCGTGATCATGAATGCCGGCACCGCGCTTCATCACCAATCTGGCGCCGACCTTCGTGCGCACCTCGTTCAGCATGTGGCACGCCGGCTATGCGATCGGCATCGCGTCGGTGACGCAGCTGCACGCCAAGACCGCGATCGTCGTCTATTCCGACTTCCCGCCCGGCAAGGACAGCCTGGAGGCGTTCCGCGCCGCCTTCGAGTCGCAGGGCGGCCGGGTGATCGACGCGATCCCGGCGGGCGGGCCCGCACCGTGCCGGACTTCACGCCGTTCTTCCAGCGCGCCAAGAACCAGAATCCGGACGTGATGTTCGTGTTCGTGCCGGCCGGCGACCACGCGGTCGCGGTGGCCAAGACCTACGCGGCGCTCGGCATGCGGGCTGCCGGCATCAAGCTGATCGGCCCGGGCGACATCACCGAGGACGACAAGCTGCAGGCCATGGGCGATGCCGCGGTCGGCATCATCACGATGCACCACTACAACGCCGATCTCGACAATCCGGAGAACAAGCGCTTCGTCGCGGCCTGGAAGGCCGCCTACGGCGCCGAACTCGATCCCGGATTTCACCGCGGTCGGCGCCTATGACGGCATGGCGGCGATCGTGCATGCCATCCAGGCGACCAAGGGCCAGATGGACGGCGACGCCGCGGTGCGCTCGCTGCTCGGCTGGAAGTTCATGAGCCCGCAAGGCGAGATCATGATCGATCCCGACACGCGCGACATCATCATGAACGAGTACCTGTCCGAGGTCGTGAAGGGCGCCGACGGCAAGCTGCACATGAAGGTGATCGGCCAGATCGATCGCGTGAAGGACAAGTGCAAGGAGCTGCAGATCGGCCCGTGCAAGCCGAAGAAGTAAGGGACACACTGCCTCTCACTCCCTCTCCCCGCAGGGGAGAGGGTTGGGTGAGGGGCTCTATGCATTTCAATTGAAACTCCGAGCGCCCCTCACCCGACGCGCTACGCGCGTCGACCTCTCCCCTGCGGGGAGAGGTTAAGAAGGACCGCGCGTGATCCACGGCATCGACGTCGCCAGCATGATCCTCGGCGGGCTGTCCGCCGGCACCGTGCTGTTCATCGTGTCGGTCGGCCTCTCGGTGACCATGGGGCTGATGGGCTTCGTCAACCTCGCGCACGGCGCCTTCGCGATGGTCGGCGGCTACGTCATCGTGCTGGCGATGAACCGCGCGCATATCGATTTCGCCGCCGCGCTCGCGATCGGGTTCGTCGTCACAGCAGCATTGAGCGTCGTGCTGGAGCGAGCGCTTTACCGCCGGCTCTATCGCGCCGGCGAGCTCGACCAGGTGCTGTTCACCATCGGCCTGATCTTCATCTTCATCGCCGGCATCACGCTCGCGGCCGGGCCGGAAAGCCAGACGCTGCAGCTGCCGCCCGCGCTCGAGGGGCAGGTCAATCTCGGCTTTACGCATTACCGCACCTACAGCGTCTTCCTCATCGCGGCCGGGCTCATCATCGTATCGGGCATCTGGCTCGTGTTCGAGCGCACCCGGCTCGGCGCGCAGATCCGCGCGACGGTCGACAACCGCCGCATGGCGGAATCGCTCGGCATCAATGTCGACCGGCTGTTCACCATCACGTTCGCGTTCGGCAGCGGCATGGCGGCGCTCGGCGGCGGCCTCGGCGCCGAGTTTCTCGGCCTCGATCCGCAATATGCGCTCAAGTATCTGGTCTATTTCCTCATTGCGGTGTCGGTCGGCGGGCTCGGCAGCATCACGGGCGTCTACTGCGCCTCGCTGCTGATCGGCATCCTCGACTTCGTGCTCAAGCTCTACCTGCCCAAGGGCGGCACGATGTTCATCTACGTGCTCACCATCCTGATCCTGCTGTGGCGGCCGCAGGGCCTGTTCGGAAGGAAAGAGTCGTGAGCGCCGCCGCCCCGGCGGCTCCGCCCGCCCCCGCCGCGACCCGACCCGACCATCCGGCCGCCGGCGCGCTTGCGCGCCGTCACCGCTGGCGCTGGTGGGAGGCCCTGCCCTGGTTCGCCGCGCTCGCGTTCTATTTCGCGTTTCCTGACTATCTCGGCTTCGGCGCCGAGCTGTTGATCGCCATCCTGTTCGCGCTCTCGCTCGATCTCGCGCTCGGCTATGCGGGCATCATCACGCTCGGCCACGCCGCGTTCTTCGGCGCCGGCGCCTACACGGTCGGCCTGCTCGCCTTCCACGGCATCTGGACCGAGCCGATTACGAGCCTCGTCGCCGCCGCGCTCGTGGCCGCCGCCGTGGGCCTCGCGTCCGGCCTCGTGCTGCTGCGCACGCGCGGCCTCACGCTCCTGATGCTCACCCTGTGCACCATGGCGCTGCTGCAGGAGGCCGCCAACATGGCGCACGACGTCACCGGCGGCTTCGACGGCCTGCCGAGCCTGCCGATCGCGCCGGTGTTCGGCATCTTCGAGTTCAATCCGCTCTATGCCAACACGCAGTATCTCTTCAGCCTCGGCGTGCTCGCGGCCTGCTTCGTGCTCGTGCGCCGGCTGGTCTATTCGCCGTTCGGGGAGAGCCTCACGGGCATCCGCGAGAACCTGCTGCGCATGCACGCGGTCGGCTCGCCGGTGCAGCGCCGCCTGCTCGTCTGCTACGCGATCTCGGCGGCGATTGCGGGCGTCGCCGGCGGGCTGTGGGCGCAGACCAACGCCTACGTGAACCTGAGCGGGCTCGACCTCGACCGCGCCGCGACGGTGCTGATCATTCTCATCCTCGGCGGCTACGGCCGGCTCTACGGCGCCTTCGTGGGCGCGCTCGCCTACATGCTGCTCTCGCACTTCCTGGCGCAGGTCTACCCGACCGCCTGGCAGCTCGGCCTCGGCCTGATGCTCGTCACCATCGCGCTGTTCGCCCGCAACGGCATGCTGGGCGTCGGCGAAGCGGCGTGGCGGCGGCTGCGAATACGGCGCGCTGCCCCCCGCGCCGGATCGCCCAACGAGCCGTCCTGAGCGCCGGCCGCCGACGAGTTACCCACAGACGGTCCACGCCTCGCAATTGCGATTGCCGACGCCCGCCCGTGGCACCATCATGGGGTACTTTCTTGGGGGATAGGCGTCCGCGCGGAAATCGCGGACCGTCGCAAATGGGAGGGTGCCATGTCGCATGTCCTGAACTTCATCAGTCGCGTCTGCATGTCCGCGGTCTTCATCGCTTACGGCCTGCCAAAGCTTCTGCATCCGGAATCGGTCGTCGGCCATCCCGGCGCGAAGCGGTTCTTCGACCTGATCGCGTCAGGGACCGCCGTGCCGACGTGGTTCGGATACGTCATCGGTGCAGTCGAATTCTTCGGCGGGATCGCCATCCTACTCGGGATCAAGACACGTTGGGTCGCGTCGGCCTTTGTCCTCTACCTAATCCTCGTCACCGCCTTCACGCACCCGTTCTGGATGCTGCCGGGTCTCGACGCCGAGCACTACGGGATCCAGAAGTCGAACTTCTACAAGAACCTCGCGATCATCGGCGCGTTCCTGATGCTGGCGGTCCAGGGCGGCGGCGCGCATTCCGTCGACAGCCGCATGTCGGGCACCCGGCAGGTCTGAGCGCATCCGCGGCACGGACGACGCGCGGCCGGCCAACCGGCCGCGCGCTTCATGCTTGTGGCGGTTTCGCGGCGTCGCGTGACGCCGATCACACAAATGATGTTTCGTCGCGATCCCGCGCCCGATCGGCGGCGCAAGCGGCTTTTCTAAACACGTCATTCAACTACGGTTCACGCGCCCGATCCGAAGATCGCGTGCATCGGCGACCCACCTTCGCTGCGCTTCTGCGGGCGACTGGTTCGCCATCACGCAACACAGGAAAGGGTACGACCATGAAGACCGAATTCACGTCCAAGCTCCTCACCGCCGGCGTGCTTGCGCTCTCGCTTGCCGCCGTCGGCGGCTCCGCCGGCAGCGCCGCGGCGGGCACCTGGGACCAGCGGCATCCGCGCCGCGCCGAGGTCAACGAGCGCCTCGCCATCCAGAACTTCCGCATCAATCGCGAGCTGCGCGAGGGCGAGATCAGCTACCGCCAGGCGCGGGCGCTGCACGCCGAGGACCGCGCGATCCGCGCCCAGGAGCGGGCCATGGCCTATGCGCGCGGCGGCAGCATCTCGCGCGGCGAGCAGCGGCTGCTGAACCAGGAAGAGAACTTCGTCAGCCACCAGATCGGCCGCTGACCGCCGCCTTCGTCCCCGTGTCCGCCGCCACCGCGGCGGACACGGGTTCGCTGGCCACCCCCGATCAAGCCGGGGCAGGCTTTTCCCGAAAATGCGCTACGTCCCGCCGATGCCGGCATCGCCGAGGTCGCGCGCCAGGCGATCGATGATCGCATCGGCGGCGAAGAACCGAGCCAGGCTTGCGCGCAAGTCGTCGCGCCAGGCGCGGTTGAGCGCCACCAGCTGCTCGCAGGCCCGACGCGCCGCGGCTTGATCGTGGCCCGCCTGGGCCGTGAGCGCACGGGCGATCAGCCCGAGCTGGAAGCTGTCGCTGGTGAGCTGGCCGGCGTGGAAGCTCGCGCGCGCGAGGTCACCGCGCAGGTAGTTGCCGAGGAAAAGGAAGAACTGCTCGAAGGCCGGCACGATGCTCCCGTCCGCCGCCGCGCGCTCGAGCAGCGCGAGGCCCTTGTCGACCTCGCCGCTCGCGATCAGCCGCGCGCCGTAGACGCCGCGCAAGCGCGCATCATAACGGTTGAGGCTGACCGCCTTGTCGCCGGCCGCGAACGCCGCCGGCAGCTCGCGCCGCGCGAACAGCACGATGAACAGCATCTCGTAGGCGCGCGAGCTCGCGGGCGCGAGCTCGACGCCGCGCCGCGCGGCGCGCAGCGCCCGCTCGAGCGCCGACCTCTCGCCCGGGCTCGCGCCGATCCCATACTGGTATTCGCGCAGGTAGATCGCCGTAAGATAGCTGAACCCGACCGCGAAGCTCGGGTCCGACGCGGTCGTGCGCTCGAGGCAGGCGCGCGCCTGCGCGTGCTGCGCCGGATCGAACGAGCGGAACGACTCCGCCGCATCGATCAGGCAGCGGTAGCGCGGATCTCCGCCGCCGGTCGCGACGATGCGGCTTCGCCCATAGGCGTAGATCACGCCGAACGGCTGCATGAGCGCGGGCGCGACCTGCCGCACGATCGCCTCCTCGGCGGCCGCGCGATCCTCGGCCGGCCCCACGCGCTCGAACATCTGCGACCAGATCACGTCGCCGCGCACCGCGTCGACAAGGCGCAGGCCAATGCGGGCCGCGCCGTCCGCGCCGTATTCGACCGATGCGCCGAAGCGGTAATCGATCCGCCGTACCGTGCTCGGCGGCGCCGCCGCGGTGCCGGCCACGCGTTGCGGCGCGTCCCCCACGATATTGGCAAGGTCGAAGCGCGCGAACGCGTCGGCGAGCTGACCGCGCAGCGACGCGGCGAGCACGCTGCGCGCACTCGGCGCGCCGGCCACGTCGAAGGGCTCGATCGCGAGCACCGGCAGGCCATTGCCGGCAAGCGCCTCGCCGGGCGGCCGCACGGCGGATGGGCCGGTTTGCGAGACCGCGGGCTTGCCGGCCTCGCGCAGGCGGTCGGCGAGCAACACGATGGCGGCGATGAGCACGACCCCGGCGGCGATCGCCGCGATCGTCGTGACCAGTCGGGCGAACCGGCGCGCCGGCGCCTGCGGCAATGCCGCGGCCGGCGACGGCAGCGCGACCACATTGTCGCCGGCCGCGCGTCGGCTGAACGTCGGCACGTAGCCGCCGCGCGGCAGGTCGACGATGATCGCGTCGTCGATACCGGGGCCGCGATAGTAGCGGTCGAGCGTGCGGCGCAGCCGCACCGCCTCGACCCGCACGATCGGGTCGATCTGCGGATCGAAGTTGGCGTCGCGCCGGAGCACCTCGACGCCGATCGTATAGCCCTTGATGCGCGCGCTGTTGCCGGTGAGCACCGCCTCGACCACGAAGCGCAGGAAGGCCACGAGCTGCGGCGAGGCGCGAAACGCGTCGCTCACCGCCATCCGCTCGATCTGCGCGCGAACCTCCGCGGCCGTCGGCACGTCCGGTGGCGTTTGCGCTGCCATTGTCATCGCCGCCCGTCCCGCTCCTGGTAAGGAAACGCGAGCACCAAGCCGCCAATTCGATTCGCAAGAATTGATGCCGACGCAACGCGACACCTGATCTGTCGCCGTCGACCGGATTCCCGGCCACATGATGTGGTTTATTCACGCGCGCCGCAAGGTCTCATGCGCGCAAACACGTGCACATCATCCGCCGACATGGCGGCCAAGCCGCCGCGCACGCGCACCGCGCGGGTGCCTCAGGCAGCACGTACGGTGTGATGCCGCCGCCGGATCAGCCGAGGCTCAGCCCCATCTGCAGCAGCGTGACGCGGCCGAGCAGGCCGGTCGGCGACGCGATCGTATTGATGATCTCGAAATGGTTGAGGCCATTGCCCTCGATCAGCTCGACCGGCAGGCGATGGCGTTCGATCGCGGCAACGAAATCGCGTGCCTGGCGCTTGAACTCGTCGCTCTCGCGCTCGCCATACGCGACCGCCACCGGGCACGCGAGGTGGCCGACATTGCGGAGCGGGCTCAGCGCCTCGACCTGCGCGGCCTCGATCTGCACATAGGCGTTGCGGGCGCTGCGCCGCACCGGCTCGAGGTCGTAGATGCCGCTGCAAAAGAGCGCGCCCTTCACGGTATCGAACGGCAGGCCGAACTCCGCCTTCCAATCGCCGCTGATCGCCGCGCTGGCGAGATGCGCGCCCGACGAGTGGCCCGAGATGAAGATACGCTCGGCGTCGGCGTCGAGCGTGGCGGCATGGCGGTAGAGCCAGGCGATGGCGGATTTGATCTGCCATACCATCTGCTCGAGCGTGACATGGGGCAGCAGCGCGAAATCGAGCGCGACGAAATGGGCGCCAGCGCGCACGAAGTTCTCCGCCGGGAATGCGCTGTCGCGCTTGCTCAAGGTCCGCCAGGCGCCGCCATGCACGAAGACGTGGATCGGCGCTTTCGGCTTGGGCGCACGGAAGAGATCGAGCGTCTCGAAGCGGCTCTCGCCGTAGGCGTGCACCTCGGGCTCGCCGAGCCGGCTGCGCACGATCTCGCTGTCGGACGAATAGCCGTTGATGATCGCGATCGCGTTGGCGGCCCAGGCGCGCTGGTCGTACTGGCGATCGAGCTCGGCCTGGCTGTACTCGCGAAAAACTCTGGCAATCATGGGACGGTGGTACTCACGGGACGGTAGTACTCATGGGTTCACTGGGCACCGCCGCCGCCATGACGCCTGCGGGCTTGAGCGCCGCAAGCGCGCGGTCGAACGCGGCGCCCTCCTCGTCCGCGAGCGCCGCCTGGCGCAGACGCGCCATGGTCGCGGCGCCGTCGCCCCCTTTTGTAATATCAAGAATCTGTAAGTTTACAGCACTATCAGCCAAAAAGACCAAATTTCCGCTGATCGCCACTCCTTGAGCACTTCCAGTGGCTACCCGATATGTGGACAGCAACCGCGGATAATTTAAATTACTCACATCAACGATCTGTAAGCCCGCAAGATCATCTAACACAAAAGCTGTACAACCACTGATTACGACCCCCGAAACCTGCCCAGTTTCTACAAGAAAAGTAGACAGTAAATCTGGATTACTCTCATCACTTATATTGAGAATCTGTAAGCCTGCATACCCATCCGCCACAAAGGCCACACTACCATTGATTGTAACCCCATAAGTCACTCCGTTGGTTCCTACAGGATATATCGTCGATAGCAGACTCGGATTACTTAGATTACTGGCGTCAAATACTTGCAAGCCTGCATATCTGGCGGCTACAAAGACTTTATCATTGCTAACCGCTACTTCTTGCGCACTGACAGCATAAGATGATAACAACCTTGGATTACTCATATTACTCACATCAATAATTTGTAAACTGATCGAGTCAGCTACAAAAGCAATAGAACCATTAAGCGTGACATGTATAGCTTCCCCACTGTTATCTACAGGATAGCTTGACAAGAATGACGGAGTACCCAGATTACTGACATTGATAATTTGAATACCTTCAATTCCGGCTGCTATAAAGGCAATGTCACCATTAATGACTACTCCAAAAGGCCAACCTCCTGCAGCAAAATAATAGGTTGATAACCACATTGGATTACCTGGATCACTCACGTCTATAATTTGTAGTCCTGCGCCTCCATTAGCCAAAAAAACTTTGTTGCCGTTTATCGCTAATCCAGAAGCTTGCCCATTCACAATAGAGTAGGTCGATAACAATTTAGGCTGCAAATTCAGCCAGCTCGGTAAACTGTTTTGCCCCGTTTCTACAGCGCCTAAGAGGCTATAATTGCCTGAAAACGCATTATCTAGCAAATAAGTATATTGCTGATTGACCTGAATAACTTGATCTGGAATGGAATTGGCGACTGTGATCTGACTCGATTGTTGCAGCAATCGGTATTGAGTCGGCTGAAGTGGTGTTTTGTCGCAATCATCTTCCCAAAATGACGAAGTGGTTAACTCCACGAGTTGAAAATTCTCCCCGCTCCCATTTGTTAAAGGGGGAATTATAGATTGGTCAGTGGATGATGTATCTAAAGCAGGGGTACTTTCAGAGTCCTCCGCAAATTCTTCTCCGCTCAACCATCCCGGTAGCCAGCCGGTGGTTCGGGCTACCAGATAGGTTGCGGTCGTGAGTGTAAACACCGCTGCGGCTTTGGCGTAGTGGGACCAGGATGATTGAGATTCGGATTGTGTTTGGCGCATAGGGATTACTCCATTAATTTTTTATTTCCGCGGCTACACTCTTACCGCTTGTACGGTAACATTCAGTTCTTCGCGAATGACACCACCGCTGTTGAGCACTTGCACGGTGAATTGGGGATGCTTCACTTGCGGCACATGGCCTGTGGAAAACAAACGATTATTATCGGGATATTTTAGCCAGGTCGGTAAGGGATAGGCTGGCGGTAAATGATCCGGCGACTCTTCCATTACGCGCTTGCATGGGCGGAACAACCGTGAGCAACAACCCGTAGTGGATTTGGTTTCTTCCGGCTTTGGTAATTTCACTTGGATTTTTCCGACTTCTTTAGGTTCAGTGGTTAAAGCGACATGGAATTCTTCTCCAGTGATGGCAACCGCTTCGTGTTTTGAAAATGCGATTTCTGCAACAGCGATTTAACACCAATGCGCGGTTTTGATAAGCTTTATATAAAGTAGTTAAACCAGACAACAAGGGAATACCTATCTGCAAAAATAGTAGTAAATTCGATGTCCCCTGCACACTGACGGTAAATAATGTTGAAGTTTGACTTTCATCGTCATGGGCGGTGAGTTCGATATTGTTCACATGCGCAGTTAACGGATCGGTATCGCTGCGGCTGGGCGTGCCCCAGAATTTTAATTGTTGGGGATCGAAAGATAACCAGGATGGCAATGTATTCACTGTGTAAGTCAGATTATCACCATTGGAATCAACAAACGTTTGCTCAGGAACATAAAACACAAAGGGTTCGTTGACCTGCGCCACTTGATTGGATATCGGTAAATACACTTGTGGGGGATAATTGGGATTCACATTTAGCACAAACGAAACTTTGTATTGAATGTCTTGCGAATCGGTTGCGGTGAGAGTGATATCATAACTCCCTCATATTCCGAACTATTTGGCAAACCGGTAAAGCTGAGATTTTTTATAGAAGAAATTGCAACCAGGATGGCAAGGCTGCACCATCGGTTAAAACAACGCTGTAATTAAACGTTCCATTAATACCAAAACTATTTGTGGGTACTGTAAATTCAAATGATTTTCCTGCACGCGCATTCGGGAAAGTAATTTCTGAACTGGAATGGGATTCTGGTAAAATAGTAATATTAAAATACGTGCTGTTACTACCGCCGTAACTATCTTGTGCGGTGATTTCCAAAGTTTGAAAACCTGATAGCAACGGCACACCTGTAAACGTGCTGGTAATGGGATTAAACGATAACCATGAGGGCAACAGGTTACCATCATCTTGTGTAGCAGAATAAGTCAGCCTATCACCATCTTCATCAATAAATGTATCACTCGGTAAAGTCCACACCCACGGTTGATTTACACTGGCCATCGGCAGCGATAATATTTTATTGAACACAGGAAAATGATCCGTGCGCAGTATAAACGTTGCAATCGCTTGACCGCCAGCGCTATTGATAGCAATCAATTGCAAAGTATACACCGTGATGGAGGAAGTATTCGCAATGCCAGACAATATCAGCGATGTCGCATTAAATTGCAACCAACTCGGCAACGGCTGGTTATTCGCCCCTTGCGCCAAATAGCTCAGCTCTAAACCATCCGGATCATAAAAGCTATTTTTCGGCACAGAATTTGATAAGGCAGTCCAATCGGCGCGAGTTGATTAGAAATTCTGTGGCTCAATACCGGCAGAAAACTTACTGAGATGGTAAAATTTACCGTGGGTATTTTGGACAGATATGATCGGTCGCTGATAAAGTAATCGTTAAATTTCCCGCATCCGCTATTTTTGGCACCCCACCGAAGCTAATGGTGAAAGGACTGAATTGCAGCCATGCTGGCAAGGGTTTTCCGCTGATTAAATCAGCACTGTAGCTAATCACATCATTATTGGGATCTACAAACAAATTAGTCGGCACAAAATGAGTGACGGCTGCCACCCAGGCGCGTTGCAATGGAATACTACCATTCAATTGCGGCGGGCCTTCGACGCGAATCGTAAAATCAATATAGCTGGTTCCCCCCACTTCATCAGTGGCTGTCAAACGGAGATCATAATTACCCACATCTTCTGAGGTAGGACTGGCTTGCAATTGCCATTGTGATAAGTCAACAATTTGTAAACGAGCAATATCACTAGCGACATAAGCGATATTACCCACTACAACTGTCTCATGAGCCGTTCCCGGCGTAGCGGCAATACCAACCAGTTTCGGGTTAACCGGATTGCTAATATCATATATCTTAAATCCTCTGACCCTCCATTGGATATCAAAGCAAAAGGAGAAGTTAAAGTGACATCGGTTGCAAGGGCGTAATTCAAGTCTTGAAATACAAAAGTAAGATTCGTCGGTACACTTGCGTCAAGCACAATTAAACCCAAATTACCTAGTGTCGCGTAAATAAGATTATCTTTAAAATCAATGCCAAAGACTTCCGCTCTATTCATGTTCTCCACTGCTTTTACAAATGATTTCCCTACCAGAAATGCCACCATCTTGATCACAAATTACTAATAAAGTAACATTGCTAGGATCACTGATGTTTAGAATATGTAATCCACCTCTATCATC